>NZ_RYYF01000006.1:0-122872 GCF_004378955.1 Campylobacter sp. US55 | reverse complement strand
ATTTGTCCAAATTCATCATTGCTTTTTACTTCTATAGTAGAAACATTTTTTGTTTTATGGTTGATGAAGTCAAAGAATGAATTTAAACCTGTTTGAATAGTTGTAAGTGGAGAGAGGTATTTTGATACGATGAAATAAAGGAGGATGACGCTAAATACTACTACAATAATGACAACAATGGCTTGAATAAATGCGGCTTTATGAATAGGTTTATTTATAATATCAGCACTTTCACTAATACAAGCTGTATAGGTAAAGACTTTAGTACAAGTTCCAAGTCTTTCTTGGCCATCTAATTCATAAGAAAAAAAGTTATAGTTTCCATGTGTTTTATACGCATTTAAAATAGGAGAATGATCAATGGATGGATTTAATAATTCTTTATTAGTTGCTGCAAATATTTTATTTTCTCTATCAAATAAAAGTGTATTTCCAGGAGTTGCTGCAACTAACTCTTGTAAATTTTCTGATGGTATATCGATACCTAATACCCCTATAATTTTACCATCTTTATAGATAGCTTTAGAATACGTTATTACATATTGTTTTAAATTTGCATCTAAATATGCTGGTGTAACAAAAATATCATTTGTTTTTAAAGCTTCTTGGTACCAATTTTTTGTCTTTATATCTAAATCATCACGCAACTCAGGCATTTTTGCATCATTAGATTTTTGACTAAGTAAAACTTTTCCATTAGTTAAACCTAAATAAACATTTAGTGCATTTGTGCTATGACGATAATATTTTAATATCGGACCAACATTGTTAATAATATTTTCTTCAGTGATTAAGGATTGATAAGGTAAATTTGTGATATCTTTTTCTAAAGCTCTAGTAAAAGATTGATTTGTAGAACGGAAATCTTCGACGGTAGATTGTGTGACCTTAAGCAAGTCGGTTTGGTTTTTAAGGGTAGCTTCATGTAATGAGGTTTTTGTAAAATAAAAACTCACAATACTTAGAACAATTAAAGCAAAAATTGCAATTAAATTTGCAATGAGAGAAAGTTTGATTTTTATACTATTCATTTTTTTCCTTTTTTTGTATTTATTTTTAATTTAAAATTAAATGTAGTATTATTTTATCAAAAAATATAAAATATTGTTTGACTTTTATCTTGAAAATTTAAAAATTTAATTATATTAATTGAAAATTATATGTATTTTTCTAAAAAGTAGCATTAATATAAAATAATAAAATATTTAGTTAAAAATTGAATTGTATGAAATTTATATTTATAAAGGATTAGAATGGCTTATACGATCATAGAGATAGAAAGAAAAACAGGAGTTTCTAGTAGAACACTTAGGTTTTGGCTAGATAAAGGTTTATTTCCCTTTGTGGAAAAAGATAAAAATGGAGTGCGTTATTTTAGTGAAAAAGATTTAGAATGGGTGATTTGGGTGGATTGTTATAGACAAATTGGTATGAGTATTGAAGATCTTAAAAGATATATTTTTTTATGTGCTAAGGGTAAAGATACGGCAAAAGAGAGATTAGAGATTATTTTAAAATTAAAAGAAAAAACACTAAAGGATATGAAAAAATTGGAGAATATTATAAAAAAACTTGATTTTAAAATAGATTATTATGAAAAAATGGTTATGGAAAATAAAGATGAGCTAAATCCTTTAAGTAAAGATTATATTAAACGAAAAAAACGAGTAAAAATTTAAAAATATTTAATTTTATTCTTGACTTACACTAGATGTTAGGTTTTATACTTTTAAAAATTTAAAAATTGAAAGGATAAAATGCTAACTTTAAATAGGGATAAAATACCTAATTCTCAAATTATTTTAGTATTTTGCTTAGGTGTATTTGGAATTTTAAGTACAGAGCTTGGAATGATGGGGATTATTCCTGTAGTATCTGAAAATTTTCATGTGAGTATTTCTGATGCGGGTTGGAGCGTAGGTGTTTTTGCGCTCGTGATAACTTTTTGTGCACCTATAGTCCCTTTGCTTTGTGCAAATTTCAATCTTAAAAAATTAATGCTTATTTGTCTTTTAGTTTTTACATTTTTTTCTTTTGCGAGTGCTTTTGTAAATGAATTTTGGCAATTGCTCATTTTTAGAATTATTCCTGCTTTTTTTCATCCTATTTATATAGCTCTTGTTTTAAGTATGGTTGCTAATTTAGTTGAAGATAAACAAGAAGTCCCAAAAGCTACGGCTAAGATTTTTACAGCAGTGAGTGCAGGGATGGTTTTGGATGTGCCTATGACTAGTTATTTTGGTGGAAATTTTAGTTTTGAAGTGGCGATGTTATTTTTTTGTATTTTAAATAGTTTATCTTTTTTAGCAACTTTGTTATTTGTGCCTGATTTTAAAAGGGTAAATCCTGTTAAAATAACTAAGCAACTGCTTATCTTAAGATACCCACTTTTGTGGATTAGCATTCTTTGTGTTATCTGTATAAATACTGGAATTTTGGGATTTTATTCTTATTTTTCTGATTTTTTGTATAGTGCAGCAAAGATGAATTTTACTTTCATTAGTGTTGTATTGGCTATTTATGGTTTTTCAAACATTATAGGTAATTATATAGCAGGAAAAACTCTTGTGAAAATGCACATTTTACTTTGCTTTTATATTGGGAATTTTAGGCGGAATAATGAATAATGGTACACACTTTATAATAAACCATCCTTTTCCAAAAGCTCCTGATTTTAGCAATGGACTTTTTATAAGTGTAGCTAACATAGGGTTGAGTAGTGGAAGTGCTATTTGTGGAGTGGTTATATCTTTGAGTAATACACGCTTTATTGTTGTAAGTACTATTTTTTGTTGATTTTAGGAATTGTAATGATTTTATTAAGAAGGAGGGTAGAAAAAATGAAATTAAGATTTTAATTTTAAAATTTAATAACCTTATATTTTATACTAAAAGGAGATAAAATGAAAACTTTAATTGTTTTTGCTCATACTTTTTGGAAAGATTCAAAAGTAAATCGTACTTTATTAGAAAGCATAAAAGATATAGATAGTTTAAAAATTCACAATCTTAGTACAAGTTATAATGATGGCAAGATTGATGTTGATAAAGAACTTGTTTTGCTAAAGGAAGCAGATAAAATTATCTTTCAATTCCCACTTTTTTGGTTTAGCACCCCAAGTTTGCTTAAAGAGTGGCAAGATAGAGTTTTAAGTGCAATTTTATATAGTAAAAAAGGGCTTTTAAAAGGTAAATTTTTTCAAGTTATTACAACTTTGGGTGGTGCTGAGTAAAGTTATGATGGACATCACGGTGCTACTTTAGAAGATCTTTTAAGACCTATTTATTATGGTTTTGAGTATTTAGGTTGTATAAGTATTAAGCCTTACGCTATTTTTAATGTAAGTGTTGATGGTCTTGATTTAAATATTTATAAAAAAGCACTGACTATAAATTAAAACAAACTCAAAAATAAGTTAAATTTTTAGTTTAAGGGATAAAATTTATAAGAGTGAGTACAAACTCGCTTTTGATGCTTAAGTGTTTTTATATTTTAGAGTATTAATTTTTGTAAGAATAGGAGTTAGAATGCATGATTTTAAGATTACTTTAAATAATGGAATAAAAATACCAGTAATAGGCTATGGTGTATATCAAATTGACAACTTAAAAAAATGTCAAGAGTGTGTTGAAAATGCAATTAATATAGGATATAGATTGATTGATACAGCACAAAGCTATGGTAATGAAGAAGCAGTTGGACAAGGTATAATCAATGCTTTAAAGAATGGAATCAAGAGAGAGGAGATTTTTATAACTACTAAATTATGGCTTAGCGATGCAAATGAAACAAAAGCTTTAAAAGCATTTGATTATTCTCTTAAAAAATTAAAACTTGATTATATAGATTTATATCTTATTCATCAACCCTATTCAGATATATATGGAGCGTATAGGGCAATGAGCAAGCTTTATAAAGAAGGTAGAATAAAAGCTATTGGTGTAAGCAATTTTTATCCAGATAGGCTTGTAGATTTTGTTTTTGGAAATGAGATAAAGCCAGCTATAAATCAAGTAGAGTGCAATCCTTTTCATGCGCAATTTCAAGCACAAAAACTTATGCAAGAGCTTAATGTGCAAATGCAATCTTGGGCACCATTTGGAGAAGGCAAGAATAATATTTTTAACAATGAAACAATTGCAAATATTGGTTTAAAATATCAAAAAACAAATGCACAAGTAATTTTAAGATGGTTGATACAAAGAAATATTATTGTTATTCCAAAAACCACTCAAAAAGCAAGAATGTTTGAAAATTTTAATATTTTTGATTTCAGTTTAGATGAGCAAGATATGCTAGAAATATCTAAACTTGACAATAAAGAGAGTTTGTTTTTTAATCATCAAGATCCCAATATTGTTAAACAAATGTATCAATTAAAACGTTAAATTTTTTAAAGTTGGATTGAAATTATATTTTTGATAAAGGAAATAAAAATGAAAAGAAGAAATTTTTTTAAAGTTACAGCAGGTGCAATAGCATTAAGTAGTCTTAGTTTAAAATCTAATTTATCTGCAAATGAAAAAGTTCAAGACTTTGATGATAAAAAATTAAATCCTAGTAAAGAAGCATTGAGGAATATCAGTAAAAATCCTTTCGGTTTGGTTTATGAGAATGCCATAGTTGCAAATCAAAAAGGTCAAGTAAATATTAAGAAGGTAAGCTATGGATTAGACAATAATAAAAGTGTAGCCAATCTTTATTTACCTGCAAATTTTAGTGTAAAATTAAAATATCCAGCTATTGTTGTAGCCCATCCAAATGGTGGGGTAAAAGAGCAAGTTGCAGGGCTTTTTGCACAAAAATTAGCAGAGCTTGGTTATATTACTTTAGCTTTTGATGCTTTTTATCAAGGAGAAAGCCAAGGTTTTCCACGCAATAAAGATGTTCCATCAAGCAGAGTTGAAGATATCTCTAAAGCGATTGATTTTTTAGATACTTTTAAAGGGGTAGATAAGGAAAGAATAGGAATTTTAGGAATTTGCGGAGGAGGTGGCTACACATTAAAAGCAGCGCAAAAAGATAAAAGATTAAAAGCAGTAGCAACTTTAAGTGTTTTTAATACAGGACTTGTTCGTCGTAATGGTTTTTTAAATAGTGAGCTTGATAAGATTCAAGAAAAATTATTAAACGCAAGTAAAGCAAGAGAATTAGAAGCTACAAGTGGTAAAATAAGCTATACAGGTTTTGCTCCTAAAAAATTAAATAAAGAAGAGCTTGATAAAATTCCTACAGATCTTTATCGTGAGGGTATGATTTATTATGGAGATACTCATGCACATCCTAATTCTAGTTTTATTTATACAACAAGTTCTTTAATGGATCTTATGAGTTTTGATGCAACTGATCAAATTGAGCTTATTACTCAGCCTTTGCTTATGCTTGTAGGTGATAAAGCAGATACAGCTTATATGAGTAAAGAAGCGTTTGATAAGGCAATAGGAACTCAAAATAAAGAACTTTTCGTGCTAAAAGATACCACACATATACAAAGTTATTACAAAAAAGATTCTGTAAATGCAACTCTAACAAAATTGCAAAAATTTTATGAGAAATATTTATAATGAATAAAAGAGAGTTTTTAAAATATCTTCTCAAGATAGGAATTTTAGCAAGTGCACCAAGTTTTAGCTTGGCACAGAATAAAAGAATTTTACTTGTTTATTATACAAGGACACTAAATACTCACATTTTAGTTTTATTTATACAAAGCGTTTTAAAATGTGATATTTTAAGGCTTGAGAGTGCAGAAATTTACCCTACAAATTACGATGAAATGGTGACTTTAGCTCAAAAACAAAAGCGAGAGAAAATCTTTGTCAAACTTGCACCTTATTCGCTAAATTTAAGTGCATACACTCATATTTTTATTGCCTCGCCTCTTTGGGGATTGTCTCTAAGTGCTCCTATAAAAAGTTTTTTAAAAAACCATGATTTTGAAAATAAATTCCTAACTCCTATTATTACTAATGCTAGATGGGGTTTTGGAAATTCTATAAATGAGATAAAAAATCTAACTAAAGCGACTATTTTGCAAGGCTTAGAATATGAATTTAAACTTAAAGAAAAAACCACAAGAAACTTAAAACAATATAATGAAAATTTAATATCCCAAAATAATGCTTTTGAAAAGCTAGACAAAGAAAAAATTATAAATTTCTTACAAAGAAAAAATTATGCAACATTCAAAGCTTGATAAAAAAATTATTCACTTAAGCGAAAGGCTTATGTTTAAACTCGTACTTTTTTCGGCAGCGATGATGACTGTTTTAGGCACTATTGTGATAGCTCCTGCATTACCTGCTATGAATGAATACTTTAAAAATGTTTCAAATATAGAGCTTTTAAGTGGTCTTGTGGTTACTATTCCTGCACTTTTTGTGATGATTTTTTCACCTATAGCAGGAAATTTAATAGATAGATTTGGTAAGTTAAAATTTCTTTATCCTGCGATGATTTTATGGATTATATCTGGAGTTAGCGGGTGCTTTTTAGATAGTATTTATGCTTTGTTAATTAGTAGGGCATTTTTTGGTATAGCTACAGCTTTCATTACAACAGCAGCAAGCACCTTACTTGGAGATTATTATAGCATAGGAGATAGACGTGATAAGGCTTTGAGTTTACAAGGCTTTATTTTAGCAATGGGTGGTGCAATGCTTACTATTATTAGTGGATATTTGGCGAGTTTTTCTTGGCGTTATGTGTTTTTGGTTTATGGTAGTGGGATTTTTATTTTTATTTTTTGTCTTTTTTATTTATTTGAGCCACGAAGTGCTAAAAAATATATACAAGAAAAGCCCTTAGAAAAGATAAATTACAAGCCTTTTTTACCTATTTATTTTATGGGATTTTTTATTATGTTAATTTATTATTTAGCTGGTATTAATTTTCCACATTACATAGAAAGTTTAGGACTTAATGCTAAATACATAGGTTTTGCTATGGCTGTGCCAACTATAAGTTATGGAATCTTTTGTTATCTTTATAAGGACATTGTGAAATTTTTAAATATCAAACAAATTTATGTGTTAGGGCTTATTTTGGAGGCTTTTGGATTTTTGCTTGTATTTTTAATAGAAGATTTTACTGTTTGTGTTATTAGCTTATTTATTTTTGGAATGGTTGGTGGGCTAATTGTTACAAATAATAGTGCCTATCTTTTTAAACTTACAAAGTCAAATTCTCGTGCTAGAGCTTATAGTGGCTTGGCAAGTTGTATATTTTTTGGGCAATTTATCTGTCCTATCGTTACAACACCTATGGTAAAAGTTTTTGGGCTAAAAATGGAGTTTTTAATCTGGATTTTGGTACTTTTTGTTGTGAGTATTATTTATAAGAAAATGTATCTAAAAAATACTTGACTTACACTAGATGATAGCTTATATAATTTTGTAAATTTAATTTTATAAAAAGGAAAAACAAATGCAAAAAGGAAAATTAAGAAATTTGGAAGTAAGTGTCTTAGGACTTGGTTGTATGGGAATGAGCTTTGGTTATGGAGAAGCTAAAGATGAAAAAGAGATGATAACACTCATTCATAGGGCAAAGGATCTTGGTATTGATTTTTTTGATACAGCCGAAGTTTATGGTCCTTTTGTTAATGAAGAATTAGTAGGTAAAGCAATAAAACCTTTTAGAAATGAAGTAATATTAGCAACAAAATTTGGTGTTAGAATTGAGGGTGCTAAGCAAATTGTTGATAGCACGCTTAATAAAATCAGACAAAGTTTAGAAGGTAGTTTGAAGCGTTTGCAAACGGATTGTATTGATCTTTATTATCAACACAGAGTTGATACAAATGTTCCAGTTGAAGAAGTTGCTAACTTAATGAGCGAGTTTTATAAAGAAGGAAAAATTAAAGCTTGGGGTATGAGTGAAGCAGGAGTGCAAAGCATTAAAAAAGCTCATGCAGTATTTCCGCTTAGTGCGGTTCAAAGTGAGTATTCTTTATGGTGGAGAGAACCAGAAAAAGAACTTTTAAAAGTTTTGGAAGAATTAAATATAGGTTTTGTTCCTTTTTCTCCTTTAGGAAAAGGATTTTTAGCAGGTAAATTTAATGCAAATTCTACTTTTGAAAATAATGATTTTAGATCGCAAGTTCCACGTTTTAAAAGCGAGAATTTAAAAGCTAATTTGGATTTAGTTTATGCATTAGAAGATATAGCAAAAGCTAAAAATGCTACTTTAGCACAAATTGCTCTTGCTTGGGTTTTAGCACAAAAAACATTTATTGTGCCTATTTTTGGAACAACAAATTTGCAAAGGTTAGAAGAAAACATTAACGCTGTTAATATTGATTTTACTCAAGAAGAATTAAATCATTTAAAGAGTATCTTGGATAAAATAAAAATCAAAGGGGATCGCTATGCCGGTGAAGCTGCTCTTAGAGTTGGGAAATAGAAAGTTTGGTTTATTTCTTATAATGATTTTATGTAGTTTTGTTAAAGGAGTGTAAATGCAAGAACTTGAAAGTAAAGGAATTCATGGAAGTTTTAAAGGCGATAGTAAATTTTTTAGCAAAAATGTAAAAGTTTCTATGATGTTTAAATCAAATGAGTGGAGAAATTTTAGTGGAGCTTTGGTTGAATTTGAAGCTAGTGCTAGAAGTGCATGGCATACACATCCTCAAGGACAAACCTTAATCGTAACAGAGGGCGAAATCATCACAAAAGTTCCAGGGCAAAAAGCATTTATTGCTAAAAAAGGCGATGTGATAAGCTGTCCTATAGGAGTAAAACATTTTCATGGTGCGACTAATACAAGTAGTGGAGCACACATAGCACTTACAGGCGAGAAAGAGGGTAAAAATGTAGAATGGCTTGAGCTTGTAAGCGATGAAGAATATGAAAATGCCTTAAAAGAAGCAAGAGAGTAAAAGAAATTTGTAAATAAAACACAAAATTTTTATAAAAACTTTTATGTTTTTGAAGTATTTTAAATGCTCTTTTTTCACAAACTTTAAAAACCACCAAGGATAAAACCATGCAATTAAGACAAAAAGCAAGAGAAATTTTTGAAAAACTCTTAGGAGGAGCAAAAAAGGATCAACTTTTTGCAAGTGATAAAGAGCATTTTATCAATCACATAAATTTTACTTTTGGCGAGAGTTTTGTAAAAGCAAATTTGGATACACAAAAATATTTTTTAATCACCCTTGCTTCTACTTTAGCAATAGGTGGAAAAATAGAGTTTAAAGCTTTACTTAAAGGTGCAATCAAGAACGATATAAGTCCTATTGTCATCAAAGAAGTGATTTATCAAGCTACGCCTTATGTGGGTTTTGCTAGAGTATGTGATTTTTTAAGTCTTTGTAATAAAGCATTTAAAAAACTAAATATTGCCTTATCTTTGACTTCACAAGACACCACTACGCAAGAAAATCGCAAAATAAAAGGCAGGGAAATACAAAATGCTATTTTTGGTGAAGCCAATATCACTAAATGATAGAATCTACCCTAGAAGATAAAGCTTTTATAAATGATTTTTTGAGTGCGAATTGTTTTGGAGACTACTATACACGCACAGGACTTGATCTAAAAACTAGGGAGCTTTTAACCCTTGTATATCTTATCTCACTTGGTGGGCTAGATAATCAAGTAAAAGCCCATATACAAGGTAATCTTAACATGGGACAAAGTAGAAAAGATTTGCTAAATATCATTGCAGCTCTTATTCCTTATATCGGTTATCCAAGGGCTTTAAATGCAATTGCTGTGTTAGATAGCTTGACTTTATAATTTTTTATGTTAAAAATTTATGTTGCATTTTTATTGAATGAAAGGATTAAAAAATGGAATTTAAAACTTTATTAAATATAAAAGAAAAAAGATTACAAGAATGTCAAGAATTGATAAAAAAACTTGAAAAGGAAAGAAGCAATTATGAAATTACAAATTGTAAAAATATAAAAGAAATAAATATAAAATTAGAAAAATTGATAAAAAAAGAAATTTTATTTTTTGAAAATTTAGAATATGAAAAATTTAAAAATAATCCCCAAGAATTTGATGATTTAGAAGATGAAATTTATTTTTATTTTGATTTATATATGATAAATATTTCCAAACCAGAGTTAAAAGAGCTTGAGTTTAATTCTAAAGTTGAATTTAAAAAATATGAGGAACGTTATGAAATAAGAAAAGATAAAAAAGATTTTATTAAACTTTCAAAATCAATTTTGCAAACTTCAAAAGATTTATTTCAAGTTGCAATTTTGGCTGGATTTTCCATAATTATTTTTATACTCATTCTACATTCTTTGCAAACAAAAACCATTCCTTTTTTGGATAGCCAAAAGGCAACTGCTTTGGCGATTACAGGAGTTTTATTTGGAGGAATTTTTAGTTTTTTCTACATGGGAATATTTTCTTTTTCAAGAGAACTATATAAACAATATTTTAAAATACCAAAAAGAATCCCTTTTATAATTTATGTTGCTTCATCCATTATCACTTTTATCACATTACAGAAACCTAATATATTATTATTAATATCTATTGTTATTGTATTTATAGTTGCAAATGGTGCATTATATTTTTTTGGGAGAGAATATAGAATTTCATTAAATAAAATAGAAACTTTTATGCTACAAACCATATTAATATTTATTATGTATGTATCTATGATCATTGTTAGTATTTTTATCATCATCAAATCTCAAGAAGTTAATTGTATTTATCTGGGTATTGGTCATTTAATTATTTTTATATTTTTTAGTCTTCAATTGTGTTTTAAAGACTTTAAAAGTTTTAAATTTTTTGTTTTGATTAACACTATTATCTTATTTTTATCTATTATGTTTTTAAATGAAAATATCACTTCTTATTTGAAAATAGGCAATTTTAAGGTAGAAGAAATGACACTAAGTAAAAATAAAATTGTAAAAAATAAATTATTAGATAATAATATCAGCTTTATTGAAAATGAAGAAGGTTTAAAAGTAAAAGATTTATATATTCTTTCAGATGCAAAAGATGTATATTATATACAAAGCAAAAAAGAAGAAAATAAGAAACTAAAAAAGTCATTTCTAATAGATAAAAAATATGTTTTAGATAAAGATTTTTGATAAAAAAGGAAAGTTAAAGTGCAAAGTATAAGTTAAAATATTTTACTTTAGTATAAATTACACTTATTTTTAAATATATCAGTTTAAAAAAACTTAAAGACTATAAAAATGCGAAATAAAAGTAGTTTTTATTAAAGAAGAATAAAATAACTTTACAATTTTCTTAAAATTTTGCAATATTTTTTTACATTTTTTCGATAAGAAAAAAGCTTAAAGTCATTCTTTTTTGCTACAAATTTGGTGTTTTTGTGAAATAAATTTTCAAGCTTTTTTCTTGTTTTTTCAATTTGTTCAAGTGAAGTAGTATTAAAAGAATTTAAGATAATTTTTATTTCTTTTTGCTTTAAAAAATTTAGAATATCAGTATTTTGTTTACCTAGCCAAATTTCAAAACCAAATTTAAGTCCGACTTTAAAACTAAGCATATCAAAAAGTGTTTCACGCATAGAATTTAACAAATAATTTGACATTATAAATTGTTTTCTTAAAAGAGCTTTTTCTAATTTTGTAAAAGTAAAATAAAACTCATTGCATATTTCATCAAAATCTTTTTCTGTTGGTTTCTTAATGCAAAAAACATTCTTGTTTTGAGTTTTCTTAAATCTTTGATCTTTATCTATAAGCGCTTTACTTAAAGGTTCAAATTTATAATAATGTTTCAATGATTTTAAGGGGATAAATTTAAAGTCTATTCTCACTCCATTTTTAAAAATTACCAAAAAACTCACCCAATTTTTAGGCAAATCAGCTTTATAGAATTCAAAGCTTTCAGGCGCTTGATAAAATAAAATTTTTCCAAAATTTTTAATAAATTTAGGTAATTTTGCTTTTTTGATATCTTTGCTTTTGTTTAGGTTTAATAATTTTCTCAAATTTTTAGATTTTAGAAAAAATGAAATATCATAATCTTGATATTTATCCTTTTTAGCTTTCTTATTTACTCTTGAACCTTCAAGTGTTATAAGACGAATTTGTTTATAAATAAAAGCAATATTTTTAATTTTTTCTAAAATTCTTTTTTCGCTTTGCATCTAAAAATTCCTTTTTAAAAAATCTTAAAAGTTTTATATTTATATAATAATGATTTTTATCCATTTTGATATACTTTAAAAATATTAAATTTTCATAAATTTTAAGATATTTTAATATTTTATTAAAATTCTATCCTTGTTTAAGGATAAGAAAATAAAAGCTCTAAGAAATCTTCGCTATAAAAATTTGTTTTATTTTATATATTTCATTCATTTAAAATCGCTTCTTTATCACACATTTTCTCTATATTTAGAAGTAGCTTTGGCGGTATAAATTCTTTTATATTTTAAAATTTCTAAAGATTTTTAACATTATAAAAAAATACGTTAAAAAATCAAAAAATTTTAACACATCAAGTATTTATTCTAATTTTTAAAAAATTATTTTCACTCTTGACTTATAGCTACTCTAATGTTTTATAATTATAAAAAATCAAAAAAGGAGCAAAAATGCAATACAAAATTTTAGAAAACAATCGCATCGCAAGTAAAGGCTATGCAATGCTTAGTAAAGATGCGAAATTTACACCCTTTGAATTTAGCCGCCACGCCATTGGCGATAATGATATTTTGATTAAAATCCTATATGCAGGCATTTGTCATAGCGATATTCACACCGCAAGAAGCGAGTGGGGAAAAGCTACTTATCCTTGCGTGCCTGGGCATGAGATAGCAGGAGAAGTTATCGCTGTGGGTAAAAATGTGAGTAAATTTAAAGTAGGAGATTACGCAGGGGTTGGTTGTATGGTAAATTCATGTGGTGAGTGCGATGCTTGCAAACGCTCACAAGAGCAGTTTTGCGAAAATGGCAAAACCATCTTTACTTACAATAGTTGTGATGTATTTCACGGCAATGAAAACACTTATGGGGGCTACTCAAACAACATAGTTGTAAGTGAAAAATTTGCCATTTGTGTACCAAAAAATGCACCGATGCATAAGGTTGCGCCTTTGCTTTGTGCGGGCATTACTACTTACTCTCCTTTAAAATTTTCTAAGATAAAAGAAGGCTCAAGCGTTGCTATAGCAGGCTTTGGCGGACTTGGTATGATGGCTGTAAAATACGCTGTTAAAATGGGTGCAAAGGTTAGCGTTTTTGCTAGAAATGAAAACAAAAAAGCCGACGCTTTGGCTATGGGTGTAAGCTCATTTTACACAAGCGCTGATAAAAACGCCGTAAAAGAACGTTTTGATTTAATCATCTCAACCATTCCAACGCCTTATAATCCTGCAATTTATTTGGATTTACTTAAATTTGGTGGCGAAATGGCTATAGTTGGCTTACCACCTGTGGAAGATAAGGTAAATATAGGCATAAACGAGCTTGTACATAAGGCAGGTAAAAAGGTTTATGGCTCGCTAATTGGCGGTATTGCTGAAACTCAAGAAATGCTTGATTTTTCTTTAAAACACGAAATTTATCCAGAAACCGAGCTTATCACACCGCAAGAAATCGATAAAGCTTATGAAAATCTAACCTCAGGAAAGGCTAAATTTCGCTATGTCATTGATATGACAAAAGAATAATTTAATACTTATTAAAAACCACATCGCTAATGTCAAATCCCCTTTGCCTAGCGATGTTTAAAAGCTCTTTTATACTTTTTTCATCAATTATATTTCTTGCTAAGATCCAAAGATATTTTTTATCAGGACTACCCACAATGGCAACTTTATACTCGCTATCAACAAAAATGATTTCATAATTTACCTTATTAAACAGGTTCATAAAGATGTTAAATCTCACTGCTAATTGCCTATTTGAAACGATTTTTGCCTTGCCTTTTATACTTGAAATTTCATTTTCTTTACTGCAAAAATTCTCAATTTCTACATAAGGAACGCCATTTTTGTATTTAAGCTCGTATTTTGCCTTTGAATTTAGGCAAGATTTTTGAAAAAAGGCTGGTTTTCTAGCCATTTCAAGCCATTCTCCCATATAATTTTGCAAAGAAAGTTCGCCAATTAATTCAAGCATTTTTTTCCTTTTTGTCTTTCTCGCCCCATTTGCACATAGCTTGTAAAATAGGAATTAAACTTTGTCCGCGTTTGGATAAGCTATATTCTACCTTGGGTGGAATTTGAGCGTATTCTTTTCTGATGATTAAACCATCGTTTTCTAGTTCTCTTAAGGTATTGGTTAAAGTTTTAAAAGATATGGAGCTTAAAAAGCGTTTGAGTTCATTATAACGCACGATTTCATAGCGAAATAAGCAGTATAAAATACTCATTTTATATTTTCCATTAATTAATGCTAGAGTATAGTTAAATCCGCATTCTTCGAAATTGCACTGAGAATTCTCTTTAGTCATTTAACATTCCTTTAGTATAGTATCTTACTTTATTTTCTGTATTGAAAATGATATTATGCTAAGTTATAATTGTATCATAAAATTTAAAAAAGGATAAAAATGAAAAATATACTTTTACTTAATGGCGGAAAGAATTTCGGTCATTCTAAGGGTGAGCTTAATCTTACTTTGCATAATCTTGCTGTTGAAACCCTTAAAGAATTAAATTATAATATAAATGAAACTCATATTGATCGTGGGTATGATGTAGAAAATGAAATTCAAAAGATTTTAAATTCTGATGTAGTGATTTATCAAATGCCTGGCTGGTGGATGGGCGAGCCTTGGATAGTTAAAAAATATATGGATGAAGTATTTACTGCAGGGCATACAAGATTATACGCAAGCGATGGAAGAAGTCATACAAATCCTACTAAAAATTATGGTAAAGGCGGGCTTTTACAGGGAAAAAAATATATGTTTTCTCTCACTTGGAATGCTCCATCTGAAGCTTTTAGTGAAAAAGATGAATTTTTTGAAGGTGTTGGGGTTGATGGTGTTTATTTGCATTTACACAAAGCAAATCAGTTTTTAGGAATGAGTGCTTTACCAACTTTTATTTGCCACGATGTGATTAAAAATCCTCAAGTGGAAAAATATCTAAACGAGTATGAACTACACTTGAAAAAAATTTTTTAAAAAAATTTGACTTAAAAATTTCAAGGTGTAACATTGACTCGAACAAAGTATTTGTATATCTTGCTTGTTTTAGCTATGTTTTTATGGGGCTCATCTTGGCCTACTTCTAAGATTTTATCAGCTTATGCTGATACTTCTGTGATTACTTTTTGGCGTTTTTTCTTTGTTTTGCTAGGCTCTTTGATGGTATTAGGCTTTTTAAGAATTCCTTTAAGGCTTGAAAAATCTATTTTAAAATGGGTGCTGATAGCAGGAATTTTAAATGGGCTTTATACTTTTGTATTTTTTATTGCCATTAAGCATGGTTTAGCTGGAAAAGGCGGTGTTTTGGTTACAACTATGATTCCTATTTTTTCTTATTTGATATTTATGATAGCAATATTATTTCAAAAAGATAAAAAATCAACTCACAAGATCACAAAGAGTGAAATTCTAGGCTTATTTTTAGGTTTATTATCTGGATTTTGTTTGTTAAATTTAGGGAGTTTAGAAGATTTATTTGGCAAATTTAATATTTTATTTTTAACTTGTTCTTTTATTTGGGCTTTGATAGCAGTGTTTAATCATAAAGCCAAAGGAGCTCACCCTTTGGCGATTAACTTTTATATTAATCTCATTTCTGTTTTAATGTTTTCTTGGGTATTGTTTGATGTAAAAAGTTATGAAATTTTTCATTTTGAATTTAAATTTTGGATCAGTATGTTTGTCGTGGCTTTTTTATCAACTATTATAGGTACTAGTATTTATTATTATGGGATTCACATTTTAGGGAGTGTTAAGGCAAATTCTTTTGTTTTAATCACTCCTGCTAGTGCTTTAATTTGTAGTTATTTTATACTAGATGAGGTGCCAAATGCACTTACCTTGTTAGGTTGTGCCTTGGCTATAGGTGCTATATATTTTATCAATATTTATGGTAAAAAAGCTTAAATCAAATTTTCAAAATCAAGATTGATTTTTTGATCCATGGCTTTAAAATTTATTTCTCTTTGTTTATAAAGCTCTAAAGCTTCTTGCATACTAATGCTTTGAAATTTAAAGTTAGAACCTAACTTAGCTTGTGCGAGTAAGCTTAGATCATTTTCTATAACCGTGGCTATTTTTGTATAACCTCCTGTGCTTTGTCTTCCTGCCATTAAAATGATAGGAATACCACTTTTTGGCACTTGTATGTTTCCAAAAACCGCAGGATCTGAGATGATATCTGCTGAGTTTTTATGCTCTATACTTTCACTAGATTCTGCGTAAATTGCCATTCTATCGCTTTTTGAACCTACTTTATAAGTAGTATTTAAAAAAGTATCTATGCCTTTTTGAGTAAAAGCATCTTCATTTGTTCCTAAAATAACGCGTATAATAGGCTCTTTAGGACTTTTAAAAAGAGGATTTTCACATTCTCTAGCTTCTAAATTAAAAGGTATAAAAGTATTATGAGTATTTAGAATATCATCTTTTTGCAAAGCTCTTCCTTCAAAAATTCCAACCCCCATTTTAGCATCGCTGGATTTAGAGTTTAAAAAACTTTTTACTTCAAAGCCACCCGCTACGCATAAATACCCACGAAAACCTATTTTTGCTAAACCAAGTTCTAAAATATCGCCTTTATTTGCTTTATATACTTTATAAGTTTTGATTTTTTGATTATTAAGCTTTGCTTCAAATTTAGCCCCACTTAAAACAAAATAATTCTCATCTAAAAATTTATATTTTCCACCTTTTAAACAAAGCTCAACTCCTGCTTCATCTTGTTTGTTTCCAAGTAAGATATTTGCCATTCTTAAAGCATCTTCATCCATAGCTCCACTTCTTGCTATGCCAAATTTAGCAAATTTTTTTCTACCAAAGTCTTGCAAACTTGAATTTATAGACGCTTCAATGATTTTTATACTCATAAATTTCCTTTTGATAGACTTTTTTAGCAACTTGCTCTTGGATATCGAAAAATTCATCTTTTGAAATGGCTTTAAATTTTAAAAACATACCCGCTTTTAAAAGAGTGGGATTTTTTTCATCTTCTTTATCAAAAAATTCCAAAGGTGTTCTAGCAATGATTTGCCAACCCCCTGGGCTTGATATAGGATAAACTCCTGTTTGCTTATCAGCTATGCCTACACTTCCAGCTTCTATTTTTGCTCTAGGGCTTGAAAGGCGTGGGGTAAAAAGTCTTTCGTCCAAACCTCCAAGATAAGGAAAACCTGCCATAAAACCTAGCATAAAAACAAGATAATAAGGCTTAGTGTGAAGAGATATAAGCTCTTCTTTTGAAATTTGATTGTGTTTGCACACAAATTCTAAATCCAGTCCAAATTCTTCATCATAACAAAGTGGAACTTCTATACAAAGACTTGAGTTTTGCTCCGTAAGTTTAATATCCTTTTTAATTTTTTCTAAAAAATCAAGCAAAGAATTTAAAGAAAGTATACAAGGATTAAAATATATAAGCAAGCTTGCATAAGCACTTACTAACTCATCAATCCCATAAATTTCACCTTCTTTTAGGGCTTTTTGTATCCTTTGTTCTGTACTTAAAACACAGGCATTGATTTGAGGTGAAATTTCTTGCTCAAAACGTAAAAGCAAAGCCTTGCTTCCGCTAAAATGCACACTAAACATTGCTAAAACCTATATAAAATTTTCCAAAGCACAAATTTGAATTTGCTCTTTTTCTAAATTTTCTTTGATTTTTTTAACAAATTCTAAAGCTTTTGCATTATCCCCATGAACACAAATACTATCCGCTTTTAAATCAATTTCTTTGCCATTTATGCTTGTAACTTTGCTTTCTTTTATCATTTTTATCACGCGTTTGATGGCTAAATTTTCATCGTGTATTAACGCTCCTTCTAATTTTCTTGAAACTAAAGTGCCATCATCATTATAAGCACGATCTGCAAAAACTTCATTAGCATATCTTAAACCTTTTTTCTTAGCCGCTTCATTCATAGCAGAATTACTAAGCCCTAGAAAAATAATATTTTCATCAAAACTCGCCACTGCCTCACAAAGTGCCAAGGCTAAATTTTCATCAATAGCTGCCATATTATAAAGTGCTCCATGAGCTTTAAAATGCTGTATTTTCATATCTTTTGCTCTAGCAAAGCCAAATAAAGCTCCTAGTTGATACAAGGCATAGTTTTTAGCCTCTTCAAAGCTTATTTGCATATTGCGTCTTCCAAAACCCAAAAGATCAGGATAAGATGGGTGTGCTCCTATGCAAACACTATTTTGCTTGGCTAAATTTAAGGTTTTATCCATCACACAAGGATCACCCGCATGAAAGCCACAAGCGACATTTACTGAGCTTACAAATTTTAAAATTTCTTCATCCATCCCCATTTTATAGGTGCCAAAACTTTCCCCTAAATCACTATTTAAATCCACTTTGAACATTATTTGACCTTGTATATTTAATTATTGATTTTATTATATCTAAAGAAGAATTTTAAATAAGCTAAAAGTTTTGAAAAATAAATAAAAAAGTTACAATAAGTAAAAAATGATATTTTAAGCAGGTTAAAACCTGCTTAATTTTTAGTCTTTTCTTGTTTTTGCATCAATTACAAATAAAGGTTTATCAAGAAGTTTAAAATCAGCAATGAAATTTAAAGTCTTATCACTTGTTACCCATTTGATAAATTTGCTAGCTTCTGTATAATTTACATTTTTACAATGCTTAGGATTTGTTGCTATAACAGAATAGAAATTTTTAAGACTATCATCGCCTTCATTTACGATTACTAAGTTTGGTTTGCCTTTTTCATTGGCTTCATATTTGATATAGGTACCACGATCAGTTAAAATCACACCTTTTTTTTCTTCAGCGATTTTAATGCTTGCTAGCATACCTTGTCCGCTTTGTTGATACCAGCTTTGTTTTTCAGGAACACCGCCAAGATTTTTCCAAAGGCTTTTTTCTTTATTATCAGTGCCTGATTTATCGCCTCTTGAGATGAAAGTAAGCTTTTCATTTTTGATAAGTTCTAAGCTTTCTTTTAAATTTTTACCTTTAAATTTAGAAGCTAAAGATTTATCTGCGATGATGATAAAATCATTATACATCACAGGAGTTCTATCTACGCCAAAGCCTTTTTTCATAAATTCTTTTTCAGCCTTTGGAGAATGCACAAAAAGCACATCAGCGTTGCAATCTTCACCCATTTTTAAAGCTGCACCTGTTCCTACCGCAACCCATTTTAAGGTATTGCCACTTTCTTTTTCATAAAGGGGTTTTAGAGCATCTAAAAGTCCTGTATTGTCAGTGCTTGTTGTGGTTGCCATTTTAAGTTCTGCTGCACTTGCACTTAAAGCTAAAGCAAGGGCTAAAGAAATGATTTTTTTCATTTTTTCTCCTTATAAATTTACATAAAAAAATATTTTAGCATAATTATGCTAAAATTACTTATTTTAAAAAGGATATTTTTGGATTATATTTTTGATGGTTTTAAGCAAGCTTTATTTTTACTTTTCAATGCTGATGAAAGTGTAATTTCGGCTATAAAAACTACACTTTTAAGCTCAAGTATTTCTATAGTTTTGGCTTTGCTTATAGGTTTTCCTTTGGGATTTATCTTAGGCTTTTTTGATTTTAAATTCAAACGCTTTATAAAACTTATCATAGATACTAGCCTCTCTTTTCCAACAGTTGCAGTAGGACTTATACTTTATGCACTGATTTCAAGTCGAGGACCTTTGGGGGAATTTGGACTACTTTTTACTATAAAGGCTTTAATTTTAGGGCAGTTTGTCTTAGCGCTTCCTATAGTGATCGCACTTTTTTCAAATTTGATAGAAAACATGAATAAAAAACATTTTTTACTTATAAAATCTTTTCACCTAAGTCCTTTAAAACTTGTTTTAATGATGATTTATGAATTACGCTTTGCTTTGATTAGCGTCGTTGCACTAGCTTATGGACGCATTGTAGCAGAAGTAGGAGTAGCGATGATAGTAGGTGGAAATATCAAATACGACACTAGAACCATAACCACAGCTATTTCACTTGAAACAAACAAAGGCGAATTTGCTAGCGGTATAGCTTTGGCTTTGGTTTTAATCCTCATTGCCTTTTGTTTAAATTTCATCACACACAAACTCAAAAGAACATAAAATGATAGAAATTTCTAATCTTTTTTTCAACTATCAAAACAAAGAAGTTTTAAAAATCAAAAATTTAAAACTTGATACAAGTAAAATTAGCATCTTAATGGGAGTGAATGGAAGTGGAAAATCTACATTTTTAAGAATATTAAAATTTTTAGAAGGAGATTTTTCAAAAAATATTTCTTATTTTGGAAATTTTAAACTTAATAATAAACAAAAGCGTGAAATTTATTTGCTTTTTCCAGAGCCCATTTTGTTAAATCGTAGTGTAAGGGCAAATTTTTTATTTACTTTAAAAACTTATGGGATTAAAGAAAATATCGAAGAACGCATAAAAGAAAGTTTGATGTGTTTAAATTTAGATGAAAGTCTTTTAAGTAAATATCCTAATGAACTTTCATCAGGACAAAGTCAAAAAATAGCTTTTGCTATAGCTTTAAGCGTAAGAGCGAAGTATTATTTACTTGATGAACCGAGTGCTTTTTTGGATAAAAATACTACGCTTTTATTTAAAAAAGCTATTCTTAAAATGCATGAAAATTTCAATACAGGTTTTTTAATCGCAAGTCATGATAAACATTTTTTAGATTCTTTGGCGCAAAAAAAACTTTATTTACACAGTGGAGAAATTTTAGAATTTGAAAATACTAATGTTTTTGAACTAGAAAATCAAGGTGTGAAATTTTGTAATTTTATAGATTTTAGTAATTGTAAAAAATATAAAGATTTTAAAAAACCTCCAAGTAAAATTGCTATTGATCCTTATAAAATTTCTTTTTTTAATTCTAAAAATATCCCAAAAAATAATTATGAGTTTATTTTAGAAAAATGTTATATTATAGCACTTAGAAGCAGGAAAAGTGATGTTTTTATAAGGGTAAGTTGTATGGATAAAATTTTAGAATTTGCCTTAGAAAAACAAGAATTTTTAAAATTCGATTTAAAATTATACGAAGAACTCAGTCTTTATTTTTATGAAGATGCAATATGTTTCTTAAATTAACATACATTATAAAATTTAAATAAAATATTACAAATATTCCCATTTTTTATAAAATTTATCTTAATTATTTTTTAAATTTGTATTTAATACAAATAAACTCTTATATAATGTTTAAAAATAACCATAAAGGAGTTTTTATGCTTAATCAAAATAATCAAGAGCTTTTTAAGCCAAGTAAAGAATTTTCTCGTAATGCTCGTATAAAAAATTTATGTGAATACTATGATTTATGCGATGAAGCCAAGGAAGATTTTGAAGGTTTTTGGAAAAGACAAGCACTTGAGAAGATCGAGTGGTTTTCGCCTTTTTCAAGAGTGTTAAATGAGGATAAAGCTCCATTTTATAAATGGTTTGAAGGTGGAACTTTAAATGTAAGTTATCAATGTCTTGATCGTCATATGAAAACAAGACGCAATAAAGCTGCTTTGATTTTTGAAGGTGAAATGGGGGATTATGAAGTTTATACTTATAGAAGATTATTGCATGAAACTTGCAAGGCGGCCAATTTGCTTAAAAAATTCGGAGTAAAAAAAGGCGATAGGGTTGTAATTTATATGCCTATGATTCCAGAAACAGCTATAGTAATGTTAGCTTGTGCAAGGATTGGGGCTATTCATAGTGTGGTATTTGGAGGATTTTCTCCAGAAGCTTTGCGAGATAGGATTATAGATGCAGGAGCTAAACTTGTAGTAACAGCTGATGGTGCTTTTCGTCGTGGCAAACCTTATATGTTAAAACCTGCAGTAGATAAGGCTTTAAGTGAAGGGTGCGAAAGTGTAGAAAAAGTACTTATAGTTATACGCAATAATGAACCTATAGAATATATTAAAGGAAGGGATTATGTTTATAACGAACTTGTGAAAAATGAGTCTTATAAGTGTGAACCCGAAATCATGGATAGCGAGGATTTGTTGTTTTTGCTTTACACTTCAGGATCAACAGGTAAGCCAAAAGGAGTTATGCATGCAAGTGCAGGATATATACTTTGGGCACAAATGACTATGGAATGGGTTTTTGATATTAAAGATTATGATAATTATTGGTGTAGTGCTGATGTGGGTTGGATTACAGGACATACTTATGTAGTTTATGGGCCTTTAGCATGTGGAGCAACGACTATAATGCATGAAGGAACTCCTACTTATCCAAATTCTGGGCGTTGGTGGAGAATGATAGAAGAGTATCAAATAAGCAAATTCTACACTTCGCCAACTGCCATAAGAATGCTTCATGCTGATGCACCTGATGAGCCAAGAAAATATGATTTAAGTACGCTTGAAGTGCTTGGAACGGTTGGAGAGCCTATCAATCCTAGTGCTTGGAAGTGGTTTTATGATGAAATAGGGAGAACTAAAAGTCCTATAGTCGATACTTGGTGGCAAACAGAAACAGGTGGGCATATGATCACGCCTTTACCAGGTGCTACTCCTTTAAAACCAGGTTGTGCTACCTTGCCTTTGCCAGGAATTTTTGCAGAAGTTATTGATGAAGAAGGCAATAAAAAAAATGAAGGTGAAGATGGATTGCTTTGTATAACCAAACCTTGGCCTTCGATGATTCGTGGAATTTGGGGTAATGATGAACGCTATATAGAAAGTTATTTTTCTCAAGCTAGAAAAGATGGAAAAGCTGTATATTTTAGTGGCGATGGTGCTTTTTATGATAAAAATGGTTATATAACTATCACAGGAAGAACAGATGATGTGGTTAATGTTGCAGGACATCGTATAGGAACGGCTGAAATTGAAAGCGCTATTGCTAAACATCCAAGTGTAGCAGAATCAGCTGTAGTGAGTATTTTGGATGCGATTAAGGGCGAGTCACTGTTTGCTTTTGTGGTTTTAAGTCCTGCATCCAGTTGTGATCTTGGCGGAGCTATAGAAACTTTAAAAGAACTTAATGACATTTTAAGAGTAGAAATAGGACCTATAGCTAAAATAGAAAAAATTCTTTATACTCCAGGTTTGCCAAAAACTAGAAGTGGTAAAATAATGAGAAGAATTTTAAGAACTATAGCAAGAGGTGAAGAAATCAAACAGGATATTTCAACGCTCGAAGATTCTGGAGTAGTAGAAATCATTGTTAAATTAGCTAAGGCAGAGTTTGAATAACAAGGCAAAAAGAACTTTGCCTTGTTGCATAAAAATTCATAAAAATAAGCTATAATGATAAAAAAATAAAAGGAAATTTTTATGCTTCAAACTTGTATTTTCCCTGCGGCAGGTTATGGGACGAGATTTTTACCTGCAACAAAAACTTTACCTAAAGAGATGTTACCTATCTTAACTAAGCCTTTGATCCATTATGGGGTTGATGAAGCTTTGGAAGCAGGAATGGAAAATATGGGCTTTGTCACAGGGCGTGGAAAAAGAGCTTTGGAGGATTATTTTGATATTTCTTATGAACTTGAGCATCAAATTTCAGGTACAAAAAAAGAATACTTGCTTGATGAAATTCGCTCTTTGATCAATCGTTGCACCTTTACTTTTACAAGACAAAATCAAATGAAAGGCTTAGGTGATGCGGTTTTAAAAGGTAAACCTTTGGTTGGCGATGAAGCTTTTGGCGTAATTTTGGCTGATGATTTGTGTGTCAATGAAGAAGGCTTAAATGTTATGGCTCAAATGGTAAAAATTTATGAAAAATATCGCTGCACCATCATAGCTGTGATGGAAGTACCAAAAGAACAAGTTTCAAACTATGGAGTAATTTCTGGAAATTTTGTAGAAGAAAATCTTATCATGGTTAATTCTATGATAGAAAAACCAAGTCCTGATGAAGCTCCAAGTAATCTTGCTATCATAGGAAGATATATTTTAACTCCTGATATTTTTGGAATTTTAGAAAATACTAAAGTAGGAAAAAATGGCGAAATTCAACTTACCGACGCGCTTTTAACTCAAGCAACCAATGGTATGGTTTTAGCTTATAAATTTCAAGGGAAACGCTTTGATTGTGGAAGTGTAGAAGGCTTTGTAGAGGCGACAAATTATTTTTACGAGAAAAGTAAATGTTAAACAATACACTTTTTTTTAAACAAAGTGAAATTCACACTATAAGCTCTTATGCAAATCGTATTAATGATGAGGTAAAAAGTGGAGATATAGGGTATTATCATCTTATTGACACAAGCTTAAGCCTGATTGATGAGAGTTTGGCTTTTATCAAAGACAAAGAACACATAAAAAATATTGTTTTAGTGGGAATGGGAGGTTCAAGTTGTGGTGTAAAAGCCTTGCGTGATATGCTTTTTAATGAAAAAAGCAACCAAAGAGAGCTTTTTATACTCGATAACACAAGTTCACATTCTTTTAATAAGACTTTAGAAAAAATCAAGCTTGAAGAAAGTTTGTTTTTAATCATCAGTAAAACAGGTAGCACTATAGAAGTTGTATCGCTTTTTAAACTTCTTATTGAACATTTTAAACTTGATATGCAAGAATTAAAAAAATACTTTGTTTTTATTACCGATAAGGATTCAAAACTTCATCAAGAAGGTGAAAATTTAGGTATTAAATGCTTTTTTATCCCTGCAAATGTAGGAGGTCGTTTTAGCATACTTTCAGCTGTAGGTATAGTTCCACTTTGTTTTTGTGGCTATAATGCCAAAGCTCTTTTAGAAGGAGCTAAAGCTTGTTTTGAAGATTTTTTTACTCATAAAAAAGATGAAATTTTACAAAAAGCCTATCATTATTGCACACACAAAAATGCCAATATCAATGTACTTTTTTCATATAGCGATGCTTTTAAAGGCTTTAATGAATGGTATATCCAGCTTATTGCTGAAAGTTTAGGTAAAAAGCAAGGCTACAAACGCATAGGTTTAACTCCTATTGCACTCATTGGAGCAAGAGATCAGCATAGTTTTTTACAACTCATTATGGATGGACCTAAAAATAAAACTGTAACTTTTTTAAAAATCAAAGACGCTCAAAAAGCGCCTATTATCCCTGATATTCATTTTAAATTTTTAGATTCTTTAAGTAACAAAGTCAATCTTCACGAACTTTTAAACGCCCAATGTGATGCAACTATGCACGCTTTAATTGCTGAAAATTTAAGTGTCGATGTGATAGAACTTGAAAAACTTGACGCTTGGCATGCGGGATATTTGATGTATTATTATGAACTTTTTACTTCAACTTGTGGTATTATGCTAGGAATTAATACTTATGATCAACCTGGTGTAGAAGTTGGAAAATTAATCTTAAAAAATATATTGAATTCTTGATAAAAATTCATTAAAAAAGAGTATAATGATTTTAAGTTAAAATTATAATAAAAACTATTAATTAATAATAATTATTATTTAAGAATTTTATGTTATAATTTTAAAAATCAAAAAAAAGGAGTCAATCATGTCAGTTACAAAACAATTATTACAAATGCAAGCAGATGCTCATCATCTATGGGTTAAATTTCATAATTATCACTGGAATGTAAAAGGTTTGCAATTTTTTTCTATACACGAATACACAGAAAAAGCTTATGAAGAAATGGCAGAACTTTTTGATAGTTGTGCTGAAAGAGTTTTACAACTTGGTGAAAAAGCTATCACTTGCCAAAAAGTTTTAATGGAAAATGCAAAAAGTCCAAAAGTTGCAAAAGATTGCTTTACTCCGCTTGAAGTCATAGAACTGATCAAACAAGATTATGAATATCTTTTAGCAGAATTTAAAAAACTCAATGAAGCAGCAGAAAAAGAAAGTGATACCACAACAGCTGCTTTTGCGCAAGAAAATATCGCAAAATATGAAAAAAGTCTTTGGATGATAGGCGCTACTTTACAAGATACTTGCAAAATGTAATTTAAGGGGCTTTATGCCCCAATTATACAAACTAGGTTATAATATCCTTTTTTAAAGGATAAAATTGAAAGTACTTAATTTTTTTTATGAAAACCACCCTAAATTTGAAGTAAGTTATGAAAGAAAAAATCAAATTTCAAAACCAAATATTATCATAAAAGGCCCACGATTTTGTGGTAAAAAAACACTTATTTTTAATTTTTTATCTCAATTTAAAGCAAGTGAAATTTTGTTTTTAGATTTATATGATACACGCTTTGAAAAACAAAGTTTAGAAAGACTTGCTGATTTTCTGAATGAAAATTTACAAATTAAAATTCTTTGCCTTTATAATTTGGATTTTATCCCTAATTTAGAAAAAATTAAAATTCCCATCATCTTAAGTACAAATATAAAAGATTTAAATATAAATGGGTTTGAAGAGCTTGAACTCGATTATTTTGATTTTGAAGAATTTATTAGTGTAAGTAAGAAAAATTTACCTATAAATAATTTAGTAGGTCTTTTTTTGCAAAGTGGACGCAGTAAATTTGGAGAAAAAAACATACTTCTAAGACAAAGCTTCACTCTTTTAGAATTAGAAATTTTAAAGTATTTAGCTTTAAATTTGGGTCAGCAAATCAGTATTTCTAAGATATTTATAGAACTCAAAAAAAGATTAAAAACTTCAAAAGATAGTGTTTATCAAGCTATAAAAAAATTAGAAAATACTTATGTGATCTATACTTTAAAACATGATGAAAAAAAACTTCAAAAGATTTATTTTAAAGATTTTGGCCTAAGAAATAATCTTTGTATTTCAAAGGATTTTTCACATTTATTTGAAAATTTAGTTTTAAGCGAGCTGTTTAAATTTAAAGAAGAATTTTTTTATAACAAATACTTTAACTTTTATAGCCAAATATCTAAAATTGCTTATATTTCAAGTCCAACTTTAGATATTGATTTGATTAAACTACGTGCTAAGAAAATTTTACCAAAGGCTTTAGAACTTGGAATTTTTCATGTGATTTTTATCACTCTTTCAAGCGAGGATAGTTTTTTTGAACAAGGGGTTAAATTTGAAGTCATATCTTTTGATAAATTTTCACTTGGATTTTAGGTGTTGTTTGAGTTCGTATCGTATTTTTCAAGGTTGTATCGTTTGATGATTTTTGTAATAAGATTGATATAATATCCCTTGCGTTCAGAATAAGAATCTAAAGTTTTAATAGCCTCTAGCCCTGTTATCTCTTTGCCTTCGCTTTTAAATTTAGATCTTGCATCGCGAAACTTTTCATAAGCAAAATGACGATTTAAATTTAAAACATAAGAGTCAACACTATCTTGCAGACTATCAAAAATCTTAATTTTGTGTTTTTTATCTGGATGTCTTAAATCAGGAATTAAACCTTTCTTACCCCAAGTCCATTCTCCAAAAAGATTGTTTGCTTCTCTTGCGAAGCGACTTGTACCTGTAGCACTTTCAACTAAAGCTTGGGCTATACCCATGGATTTTGGAATTTTTTGAATACGTTTTTTGTATTCTGTAAAATCATAAAGATTTTCAATGCGATATTTGTTTTTTATCATGATAAGTTTTTCAAGATTTGTTTGGTTTGAAGTCCTAAAGCCTGTTTTGTAAGCATCTTTAAAAAACGCTTCGATAAAAGCTTTTTCTTGCTCAATTTTTTTAAAGCTTTGATTAAACATTTCATTCATTTTTATAAAAAAAATTTGTCTTTTTTGATCTATATCAAGTTTATAATATTCCTCTCCAAATCCACTCTTTAGATCATCAGCAAAAAGTGGGATTAGAAAAAAACTAAGAAAAATTATAATTGGCTTCAAAACAATACTTTACCTTTCCTTCAAAAAACAATTCTTCATTTTTATATGCAAACCCCACCTCTTCACCACTTTTAGGAGTTATTTTAACTTTATTTTGTACTTTTTTATTTAAAAATGCCAGATAAAAACAAGCCCCCATTCCTGTGCCACAAGCTAAGGTTTCATCTTCAACTCCGCGTTCATAGGTGCGAACTTTTAAATAATTTTCATCTAAAATTTTTACAAAATTTACATTGGCATTATATTTTTGTCTCATTTTTTGACAAAGCATTGTATCAAATTCATCTAAATTTTGACAAAAATGCACTAGATGTGGAACTCCAGTGTCGCAAAGTTGCCAAGTTTTTCCTAATTCTTCAAAAGTATTTTGCACGCTTTTTATTTTGCCTAAAGACACTTCAACTCTATCTTGATTTACCTTTGCTTTTATTACTCCTGCACCGGTTAAAAAACTCATGTTAGGATTTATTTTGTTAATATGATGTGCAAAATGTGCCGCAGCCCTTGAGCCATTGCCACACATAGCAGCCCTTGAGCCATCGTTATTATAAAATTCCCATTCAAAGTCGTATTTTTCATGAGGCAATATCACGATAAAGCCATCCGCACCTATACCCTCATAACGATTACAAAGTTCTTTAGCTAAAGCACTTCTATCTTCTTTTCTATCAGCATTTGTTATGACAAAATCATTCCCACTTGCACAATATTTATAAAATTTCACATTTTTCCTTTAGAAATTTCTTGTATTACTTTAACACATTCTTGCCTAAAATCGGCATAAGAATTAGTATTTTTAATGATAAAATCTGCTTTTTTAAGTTTTTCTTCAATATCTATTTGAGAATCAAGTCTTGCTTTTGCAGCTTCTAAGCTGAGCTTATCTCTTTGCATGATTCTTTTAAGGCTTAATTCTTTAGGTGTGTAAATTACTATGACTTTGCCTAAATTTTCATAAGCACCGCTTTCAAAAAAAAGAGGAATTTCTACAAAAAAAGCTTTATTTTCCTTATCTAGAATTTGCATTTGTTCTAAAATTTTAGCTCGAATTTTAGGATGAGTGAAATTTTCTAAGATTTTTTTAGCTTCTTTATTATTAAAAACAATTTCTCCAAGGATTTTTCTATCGATTTTCTTTTCTTTTGTGAGTAAATTTTTTAAACTAAAGGGAGAAAAAATCTTTTCAAGTTCTAAAGCATTTTCATCTAAAATTTTATGAGTGATTTTATCTGCGCTAATGCTTTTAAAGCCTAAAGAATTCGCTATTTCTATAAAAGTGCTTTTACCACAAGCAATTGAAGCGGTTACAAAAAAAGCATTTTTCATCTTATGCCTTATTAAAACTTTTTTCGTTAAAATACCTTTTTACTTCTTAAAGGAAAATAAATGAAAATTTCATATGAAGATGCAGGCGTAAGTATAGATAATGGAAATGCCTTTGTAGAGGCTATAAAACCTTTGGTTAAAGAAACTTTTAATGATAATGTTGTAGGTGGAATTGGTTCTTTTGCTGGTGCTTTTAGAATGCCAAGTGGTTTTAAAAAGCCTGTGATTTTAGGTGCAACAGATGGGGTTGGTACTAAGCTTCGCTTGGCAATTGATGCTAAAAAATATGATGCTATAGGGCAAGATTTAGTAGCAATGTGTGTGAATGATTTGATTTGTAATTTTGCTACGCCTTTGTTTTTCCTAGATTATTATGCTACAGCCAAGCTCGAAGTAGAAGTAGCAAAGGCTGTTGTATCAGGTATTGCCAAGGGATGTAAGATGGCAAATTGTGCATTAATTGGCGGAGAAACTGCTGAAATGCCTGGAATGTATGCAAAAGATGATTTTGATCTTGCGGGTTTTGCAGTGGGTATGGCTGAAGAAGATGAGATTGATAGAAGTAAATTTGTTAAAAATGGTGATATTTTATTGGCACTTCCTAGTTCAGGACTTCATTCAAATGGTTATTCTTTAGCTAGAAAAGTACTTTTTGAAAGTTTAAAATTAAAATTTGATGACAAGATAGAGGGTAAAAATTTAATTGATATTTTGTTAGAACCTACAAGGATTTATGTACGTGATTTTCTTACACTAAAGCCTTATATCAGTGCTCTAGCACATATTACAGGGGGTGGTTTAGTAGAAAATTTACCACGCGTTTTACCTCGTGGTATGGGTGCAACTATACGCAAACATCATCTTAAAACTCCTGAAATTTTTTATACTATAGGACAGGCTGTAGAAGAAAGCGAAATGTATAGAAGCTTTAACATGGGAGTGGGTTTAGTAATGGTTGTAGATCCTTCTAATGTAAGTAAGGTTTTAGAAAATTCAGATGCCTTTATTATCGGCGAAATTTGCATTAATGAAGGTATTGTTTTAGAGTGAAAATAAAGCGTCAATACGCTTTATTTTTGTATTTTAAGTTCTATTTTTGTAGTGTTTTGTTCTTTTGGCAAAGGATTGGTTTGTGCTAGATAAAAGGCTACGAGTACATTTACAAGCATAGCGATAAGTAAAAGAGGAGTGGTTCGTTTTATAATATCCATTGGAGCTACTTTTGCAAATCCAGCTAAAGCTATGATTCCGCCTGCTATTGGTGAAGCTGCACGACCTAAACAAGATGCAATTTCTATAGGTAAAACTAGAGTAATAGGTGCAACGCCTAATTTTGTAGCTATATCAGGAGCTAGTTTGCCAAAAGCATTAAAAGCAGCAATTCCACTTCCCATAATCACTGTGGCAAAATAAACTAAAAAGCTTAAAATAGCTATACTCAAAAGAATTCCAAACCATGCAAAATTTCCTGTTCCAAGATTTGAAACCGCGTTAGCAAGGATATTAACTCCACCAAGTGCTTTAATGCCTTCAGCAAATACTCCAGCAGCGATGATTATGCTTACGACTGAGATAAAAATTTCAGCCATAGCTTTTAAAATCACCATTATATCTTCGCCTAATTTTCTAGCATTTCTGTGTCTTGCAAATTCAACAAGAAAAACTAAAGAAATGCTTACAAAATTTGCTGTTACAACATCAAGCTTGATAGTAAAAAAATACGCTGTAAATAAAAATACAACAGGTAACCAAGGAAAGAGTATGTAAAAAGTAGGGCATTTAGGATCAATGATTTGCGGAATTTCAACTTCATCATTTAAAACACCTTTTTCTTTATCTCTTTTATCAATCCAAGCAAAATAAAAAGGAATCAAGATGGCAATAACTACAACATAGGCAATCACACTATAAATTTGGTAATTTAAAAAAAGCCCTACGACATTATCACTTTGTCCTACCATATCTGCCATATTGATTGAATTTCCATCTTTTGGACCATAATCAAGCGCAATTAAAGAAAGCACACATACAGCTGTAATAGGACGGATTTTAAGTGAGATTAAAACAGGATAAATACATGCTAACAAAAGCAAAAGCAATCCAGCATAGCTAGAAATGACGATTTTTAAAGCCATTCCAACAACAAAAGTTCCACTTAAAATCAAGTATTTATTTTTGATTTTTCCTAAGGGTTTATTTGCTAAAAAAGCAAGTTTTGCCGAAGCATTGATATGTTTCATATAAGCAGCAAAACCTGCCACACTCATGATAATAAGTCCTACTCCAGAAAGCTGACTTTTAAAAGTCGCTGTGATAAAAGCATAACTATCAAGTAAAACATTCAAAAAGCTTGCATGTTCTCTGCTCGGGGCTTTTTGTATAGGTGTTCCTGTGATGTAAAAAGCAAAAATAAGCAAGATAATACCTGAAAGAAAAAATACAAAAATGGGATTGTATTTTTTGAGTATATAATAAGCAACAACAATTACCGCTAAAAGTGTAGAACATATCATAAAAATTGGCATGATTTCTCCTAAGGTTATTATTAGCTTTTATTTTATTTTAGCTAAAATTTAACTAATAAATATTTTTCATTTAAAATTTTACTTATTTTTTGCATTATAAAATTAATAATATGTATAGTTTGGTTACTGAAAGGTTTATGTTTGTATAAAAAATGATTTTTATATTATAATTATAAACAAATCATAAATATTAAAAAGGATCTAGTGTGGCAAGAATTTTGGCATTTGATATAGGAATAAGCTCTATTGGCTGGGCATTTAGCGAAAATGATGAGTTAAAAGATTGCGGAGTTAGGATTTTTACAAAGGCTGAAAATCCTAAAACAGGAGAATCCTTAGCCTTGCCAAGACGCCTTGCAAGAAGTGCTAGAAAACGCCTTGTTAGACGCAAAGCAAGGCTAAATCACTTAAAACATTTAATCGCAAATGAATTTAAGTTAAATTACGAAGATTATCAAAGCTTTGATGAAAGTTTAGCTAAGGCTTATAAAGGCTCTTTAATTAGCCCTTATGAGTTAAGATTTAGAGCTTTAAACGAGCTTTTAAGTAAGCAAGATTTTGCAAGAGTGATTTTACATATTGCAAAAAGGCGTGGCTATGATGATATTAAAAATAGCGATAATGAAGAAAAGAGTGAAATTTTAAAAGCTATCAAGCAAAATGAAGAAAAACTAGTAAATTATCAAAGTGTGGGAGAGTATCTTTATAAAGAGTATTTTCAAAAATTCAAAGAAAATTCCAAAGAATTTATAAATGTTAGAAATAAAAAAGAAAGTTATGAACGCTGCATAGCGCAAAGTTTTTTAAAAGATGAATTAAAGCTTATTTTTCAAAAACAAAGAGAATTTGGCCTTTCTTTTTCAAAGAAATTTGAAGAAGAAGTGCTTAGTGTAGCATTTTATAAAAGGGCTTTAAAAGATTTTTCTCATTTGGTGGGAAATTGTAGTTTTTTTACTGATGAAAAAAGAGCGCCAAAAAATTCGCCTTTAGCTTTTATGTTTGTAGCGCTTACAAGAATTATCAATCTTTTAAACAATCTTAAAAATACTGAAGGAATTTTATATACAAAAGATGATTTAAACACGCTTTTGAATGAAGTTTTAAAAAACGGCACTCTAACTTATAAACAAACAAAAAAGCTTTTGGGCTTAAGCGATGATTATGAATTTAAAGGAGAAAAAGGAACTTATTTTATTGAGTTTAAAAAATATAAAGAATTTATAAAAGCCCTAGGTGATCATAGTTTAAGCCAAGATGATTTAAATGAAATAGCAAAAGATATTACCCTTATAAAAGATGAGATTAAGCTTAAAAAGGCTTTAGCAAAATACGATTTAAATCAAAATCAAATTGATAGTTTAAGCAAATTGGAATTTAAAGACCATTTAAATATAAGTTTTAAAGCCTTAAAACTTATCACTCCTTTAATGCTTGAAGGTAAAAAATACGATGAAGCTTGTAATGAGCTTAATTTAAAAGTAGTAATCAATGAAGATAAAAAAGATTTTTTACCCGCATTTAATGAAACTTATTATAAAGATGAGGTAACTAATCCTGTAGTTTTAAGGGCGATTAAAGAATACAGAAAGGTCTTAAATGCTTTACTTAAAAAATACGGCAAAGTGCATAAAATAAACATTGAATTAGCAAGAGAAGTAGGTAAAAATCACAGCCAAAGAGCTAAAATAGAAAAAGAGCAAAATGAAAACTACAAGGCCAAAAAAGACGCCGAGCTTGAGTGTGAAAAACTAGGCTTAAAAATAAATAATAAAAATATTTTAAAATTAAGATTATTTAAAGAACAAAAAGAATTTTGTGCTTATAGTGGAGAAAAGATTAAACTTAGCGATTTGCAAGATGAAAAAATGCTTGAAATTGACCATATTTACCCTTACTCTAGAAGTTTTGATGATTCTTATATGAATAAGGTTTTAGTTTTTACCAAGCAAAATCAAGAAAAGCTTAATAAAACCCCCTTTGAAGCCTTTGGCAATGATAGTACAAAATGGCAGAAAATTGAAGTTTTAGCAAAAAATTTGCCTACTAAAAAGCAAAAAAGAATTTTAGATAAAAACTATAAAGACAAAGAGCAAAAAGACTTTAAAGATAGAAATCTAAACGATACTCGCTACATCGCAAGGCTTGTTTTAAACTATACTAAAGATTATTTAGATTTTTTACCTTTAAGCGATGATGAAAATACAAAGTTAAATGACATACAAAAAGGCTCAAAAGTGCATGTAGAAGCAAAAAGCGGTATGCTAACATCGGCTTTAAGACACACTTGGGGCTTTAGCACTAAAGATAGAAATAATCATCTTCATCACGCCATCGATGCGGTAATTATAGCTTATGCAAACAACTCTATCGTAAAGGCTTTTTCAGATTTTAAAAAAGAGCAAGAAAGCAACAGTGCAGAACTTTATGCAAAAAAAATTAGTGAATTAGATTATAAAAACAAAAGGAAGTTTTTTGAGCCTTTTAGTGGTTTTAGGCAAAAGGTTTTAGATAAAATTGATGAAATTTTTGTCTCAAAACCTGAGAGAAAAAAGCCAAGCGGAGCCTTACACGAAGAAACATTTAGAAAAGAAGAAGAATTCTATCAATCATACGGCGGAAAAGAAGGAGTTTTAAAAGCCCTAGAGCTTGGTAAAATCCGCAAAGTAAATGGTAAAATTGTTAAAAATGGCGATATGTTTAGAGTGGATATTTTTAAACACAAAAAGACAAATAAATTTTATGCTGTGCCAATTTATACTATGGATTTTGCTTTAAAAGTATTACCAAATAAAGCCGTGGTGCAAGGTAAAGATAAAAAGTCAGGTCTTATAAAAGATTGGATTTTAATGGATGAAAATTATGAGTTTTGCTTTTCTTTATACAAAGATAGTTTGATTTTAATTCAAACTAAAGATATGCAAGAGCCAGAACTTGTTTATTTTAATGCTTTTACAAGCTCTACTGTTAGTTTGATTGTTTCAAAACACGATAATAAATTTGAAACGCTAAGCAAAAATCAAAAAATATTGTTTAAAAATGCAAATGAAAAAGAAGTAATCGCAAAAAGCATAGGAATTCAAAATCTAAAAGTATTTGAAAAATACATAGTTTCAGCACTTGGAGAAGTGACAAAGGCTGAGTTTAGACAAAGAGAAGATTTTAAAAAATGAGTTACGATGAAGCTTTTAAAACACTGCTTATTAGCTCTAATGCCAAGCTAAATTTAGAGCTAAATCATCTTGTGATTAAGCAAGATGAAAATATAGCCAAATTGTTTTTAAAAGATATAAATATCATCATTTTAGAAAGCTTACAAGCAAGCCTTAGTTCCGCACTTTTTAACGCTTTTGCAAAGCATAAAATCATCTTGCTAACCTGCGATGAAACTCATAGTATAAATGGTGTTTTTACTCCTTTTTTAGGGCATTTTCAAAGTGCAAAAATCGCAAAAGAACAAATAAATGTAAGTGCTCAAAAAAAGGCTATTTTATGGCAAAAAATCATTAAAAACAAAATCCTAAATCAAGCCTTTGTTTTGAAAAAACACAATAAAATAGAGCAAAGCAATGAGCTTATAAATTTGGCTAAAAAAGTAAGCTTAAATGATAGTAAAAATATCGAAGCTGTTGCGGCGGCGCTTTATTTTAAAACTTTGTTTGGTGTTTCTTTTTCAAGAGATGAGCTTTGCTTTGAAAATTCTGCTTTAAATTATGGCTATGCAATCATTAGGGCTTGTATTATTAGAGCAGTTTGTATAAGTGGGCTTTTGCCTTGGCTTGGCATAAAGCACGATAATATTTATAATTCTTTTGCGCTTTGCGATGATTTGATAGAAGTGTTTAGGGCTAGTGTTGATGATTGTGTTTTAAAGCTTAAGGGTGAAAGTGAGTTTTTAAGCAAAGATGACAAAAGAGCGTTGATTGGCAATTTGCAAAGCAAAATCAATTTTGATGGGCAAAATTATCCTTTAAACAGAGCGATAAATCATTATGTGGCAAATTTTAAAAATGCTTTATTGTATGAAGATGAGCTAAAGATAGTAAAATTTGATGATTGAAGATAAATTTATGCGTGTGCTTTTGATGTTTGATGTGCCAACTAAAAGTAAAAAAGAGCAAAAACTAGCAAGTAAATTTAGAAACAATCTTATAAAATTAGGTTATTTTATGTTGCAATTTAGCGTTTATATGCGTATTTGCAAGGGTTTAAGTTCTGCAAAAAGTTCTATTGAAAATGTAAAAAAGATTTTGCCACCTTATGGAAATGTAAGGGCTTTAATCATCACTGAAAAGCAGTTTGATAAAATGGAGCTTTTGCTTGGTGGCATAGTTTTTAACGAAAAAGTTAATAACGAAACCAATTTAACGCTTTTTGATATAGATAGTCATGGAGAATTTAAATATAAAAATTCAAATAACGAAGAAATTCAAATAAACAAAAAACAAGAAAAATATCATCAGCAAAATTTATTTGAATTTTAAAAGCGGTTTTAGGGGATTGTAACCCCGCAGAGTCCCGCAAACTCTTTATTTTAGTCCCTTTTTAAATTTCTTATGAGATTATAGCATAATTTTTGCTATTTTTCATGAAAAAACCCCGAAATTTTCATTATCTGGTAAATATCTATTTTACCATAAAGAAATTTAAAAAGGGACTAAAACAATATTTACAGGCGAGTTGTTGATTATTATATTTTACCATAAAGAAATTTAAAAAGGGACTAAAACTTATTGCATTATTTATAATAGCATCGCTTGATTTTACCATAAAGAAATTTAAAAAGGGACTAAAAAACCCTAGTGGATTGAAATTCTGCTAGGGCTAATTACTTCACTAAAAGGAGGTTGTAAATTTGAAACTTATTGAAATTTAGGGTTGATTAAAATCGAAATAAAATTATTTAAATAATTTTAAGGCATAAAGATAATATCCACTAAACTTTCATTTTCTAAAATTTCACATTCTTTTGGTACCACCATAAGGGCAGCTTTATTGTTAAGATTGTTTATAATCGCACTAGAGCCTTCTTTCTTACCTTCAAGATTGGCTAAAATGCGTCCATTTTTAAATTCCACATTACAAGCGACAAATTCCAAATAAGGTGTTTTTTTCTTGTAACTTCCTTGTAAAAAGGCCTTGCAAATATAGTCTTTAGGTTGAAGTAACCAAGAGTTTAAAATCTCTCTTGCGTAAAGATTAAACATTACCATAGCCGAGTAAGGAAAACCTGGTAAGGCGATGATGAATTTTTCATTAGCCTTGGCTATTTTGATATGTCTACCTGGTTTTATGTCGGCTTTATCGATGATGATTTCATATTCTTTTACAGCTTTTTTTAAAAAGTCAAAATCCCCCATAGAAACCCCGCCTGTTGTAATCAAAATATCACAACTTTGCAAAGCGCTTTCAAGGGTAGAAAAAGTGGCTTTTTCATCATCTTTTAAAAGAGGAAAAACCCTTGTATCGCAATTTAAATTTTTAGCTAAATTAGCTATGGCGATATGATTTGAAGAGCGGATTTGAGCAGGATTTTCCAAGGCTTCTCCTAGATCTTTTATCTCACTTCCACTGCTTAAAACCCCTACAATAGGCTTTATAAACACACCAATGTGAAAAAATCCAAGTTCAGCTAAAAGAGCTATTTCGCTATAATTTAACCTTGTGCCTTTTTTGAGTAAAATTTCATCTTTTTTATAGTTTTCTCCTACCGCACGCACGGCAAAAGCTTGGGGAACTTTTTTTTCTATAAAAAGAGTATCATTTTCTACGCGTACATTTTCAACAGGGACTAAAGTATCGCTTCCTTCGCTCATGAGTGAGCCTGTAAAGGTTTTTACACAAGTACCATTTTGCACGCTAAATTGTGGCATAGTGCCTGCAGGTGTGAGGCCTAAAATTTTTAAAGGCTTATCTTGATCTTCAAATTTGATCGCATAACCATCCATAGCCGAAGTTGGAAATTCAGGCTGATTTTTAAGGGCTTTTATGTCTTGAGCTAAAATGCGTCCTAAACACTCTGTAAGAGCTATTTTTTCAATCTTTTCATAAGTTTTGATATGAGAGTGTAAAATTTTTAAACTTTCTTCATAAGACATTAACATTTTTTATCCTTTTAAAAGTCCTGCACCGCAAAGTTTGGTTGATCTTTCTTTGGCATAAATTCTTTCTTTGTTTATCACATCATACTTCCAAATGGGTGCGCTTGCTTTAAAATCTTCAACAAATTCATTAAGGAGTTTAAGTCCTAATTTTCTTTGTTTGCTTAAAATTCCTGCAAAATAAGAGCTTTCATGAACCGCCACATCGCCTATAGAGTGAGCAAAAAGCAAGCTAATACCATCAAAATCTACTCTTTTTTGCCACTCATCAAACCATTTTTTTAAAAGCGGTTCATAAATATCAAAACTAAGTGCCTCAATGCCTCCTTCTTCACGCACAATACCACAAAAAGTCAGCAAAGCACCGCAGTTTTTATTCTTGGCAAATTCATACCATTGGCTATAAATTTTAGGAATATCTAAAGAACCTTGATAGAGTGTAAAATGTTTCATTTAACCCCCACAAACTGGCGGTAAAAGTGCTATTTTATCACCATCTTTTAACTTAGTGTTTTCATCAAAAATGATTTCATCGTTTAAAGATACGGCACAAAGTTCTAGCCATTCTTTTAAACTCTCATCTTTTTGCAAAATTTCTTTTAATTCTTTTAAATTTTTTACTTCAAGTTCTAAATTTTCTTTATTTATAGGGCCTAAAAATTCCACTTTTACCATTTTATTCCTTTACTTCTAAATTTCCCATCATTCCTAAATCTTCATGTTCTAAAATATGGCAATGATACATTCTAAGTCCTTTAAAATCTTGTTTCATTCTAAGTCTTAACTCTTCATTAGGACGCACATTTATAGTATCTCTTAAGGCTCTAAATTCGGCTTTTTGAACTTTGCCATTGAGTTTTGATGAGATGAGTTCAAATTGCGTGCCGTGTATGTGGAAAGGATGATCCATGTGAGATTTATTTATCACTATCCAGTCTTCAACTACTCCAAGCTTGGAGCTTAAATCAATGCGTTTTAAATCATAGCTTTTACCATTGATTAAAAACATAGACGCAAGAGCGATTTTTAATTCGCTTTCACTTTTTCCCATCATACCATGCATTTGCATATGATCTTCACTCATGATTATTTCTTTAAATTCCTTAGGCTCTTCTAAAGGTTTGAAAATTTTTAAATTTTTTGGAAGTTCTAAATTTTCTTTTTTTAGGCTAATATTGGCTAGAAATAGGGTATTAGGTTCTTCTTTTACCATCATTTTATCCCTATCATAATAAGCACTTTCTAGCTTAAATTCTCCATCTTTTGGAGCGTCGATTAAAACTTCTACGCGAGAAGCAGGACTTAAAAAAAGTTCTTCTTTATAAATAGCTTTTTCTATAAGTCCACCATCAGTACCAACAAGTATAAACTTAGCTCCTTGTATGCGTAAATTTAAATATCTTGCCGCAGTAGCATTATAAATGCGTATGCGTTCGTTTGTGGCGAGTTTGATTTTAGGTTTAAATTGTCCATTGATGAGTACAAATTCTCCTTCTCTACCATTTAGCCAATCATTTAGGTTGTTGTTTGGAATTTGAGCGTTTTCATCAAGACGCAAATCGCTAATCATCAAATCTTTTTCTTTTAAATGACTTAAAGCATCTTTTTTTGCTTTGATCACAAAAGCCCCTGCTAAACCCATAAAAACTTGTTTAGAAGTGGTATAATGAGGGTGTGGATGATACCAGTAAGTTCCTGCGCTATCTTGAGGAATTTCAAAACGATATATTCTTTCTTCTCCTGCTAAGATAGGATCATGTGGGCTTCCATCTTGATCAGGTGGCACAGGAACGCCATGCCAATGTATAGTTGTAGCTTCTTTGAGTTTGTTTTTGACTAAAATTTCAAGTTTATCTCCTTCAAAAACTTCTATTTTTGGAGCAGGTACTAGACCATTGTAAGTATAAAATAAGGTTTTTTTACCTTTGATAAGCTCTATATGATTTTCTTTGATTTCTAGGGTAGCACGAAAAATATTTTTTTCTTTACTTTCATTTTTGAGTAAAGGTAAGGCTTTTAAAATTTCTCCTTGGGGGAATTGTTTTGGATCTAAAAGCTTTAAATTTTTTGAAGCAAAGTTTATAAAAGAAGTATCTAAGTCATGATTTATAGAATGATTTTTATGCATGGAGTGCATATCGTGCATAGGATTTGCATAGGCTACACCCATACTTGCTAGAGTAAGTGCATTAAATTTTAAAAAATTTCTTCTATTCATTAGTTTTTCCTTTTGCTTGATTTTTTGTATTATAGTCATTATTTTTTTAGTTTTAGTAAATATTTATTTTGAAAATTTGGTTTAATTTTGTTATGATTTTAGCAATTTAATCAAGGAAAAATAATGTTTTATGAAAATATTCAAACCCCAGCTTATATTTTAGAAGAAGATAAATTAAGAAAAAATTGCGAGCTTTTAGCAAGTGTTGGCGAAAAAAGTGGTGCTAAAGTGCTTTTAGCTTTAAAAGGTTTTGCTTTTTCAGGAGCGATGAAAATTGTCGGAGAATATCTAAAAGGTTGTACTTGTAGCGGACTTTGGGAAGCAAAATTTGCTAAAGAATACATGGATAAAGAAATTCATACTTATTCTCCTGCTTTTAAAGAAGATGAAATAGGTGAAATAGCCAGTTTATCTCATCATATAGTGTTTAACTCTTTAGCTCAATTTCATAAATTTCAAAGCAAAACACAAAAAAATTCCTTAGGCCTTCGTTGTAATATTGAATTTTCTCTAGCTCCAAAAGAACTTTACAATCCTTGTGGAAGATACTCAAGACTTGGAATTCGTGCTAAAGATTTTGAAAATGTGGATTTAAATGCTATAGAAGGACTTCATTTTCACGCACTTTGTGAAGAAAGTGCTGACGCTTTAGAAGCTGTTTTAAAGGTCTTTGAAGAGAAATTTGGTAAATGGATAGGGCAAATGAAATGGGTGAATTTTGGAGGAGGACATCACATCACTAAAAAAGGCTATGATGTTGAAAAACTTATTGTTTTGTGTAAAAATTTCAGTGATAAATACGGTGTGCAAGTTTATCTTGAACCAGGTGAAGCGGTGGGTTGGCAAACAGGAAATTTGGTGGCTAGTGTAGTAGATATCATAGAAAATGAAAAACAAATTGCTATTTTAGATACTTCAAGCGAAGCACATATGCCAGATACTATCATCATGCCTTATACAAGTGAAGTTTTAAATGCTAGAATTTTAGCCACAAGAGAAAATGAAAAAATTTCAGACTTAAAAGAAAACGAATTTTCCTATTTGCTTACTGGAAATACTTGTTTAGCGGGTGATGTAATGGGAGAATACGCCTTTGATAAAAAGCTTAAAATCGGCGATAAAATTATTTTTTTAGATCAAATTCATTACACCATTGTGAAAAACACAACTTTTAATGGTATAAGACTTCCAAATCTCATGCTTTTAGACCATAAAAATGAACTTCAAATGATAAGAGAATTTTCTTATAAGGATTATTCTTTAAGAAATTAGTATTATTTATAATTTGCATAAAATGTTAATTTTACTTGGAAAAAATCAAAGACATAAATTTTATACAAAGTATTTTATTTTTTCAAATATAAAATCAACTTAAATATCTAATTTTTAATACTTTGGTATGATTTTTTAAGATTTTAAGTCCTTATAGAATTTTATTGAAATTCAGTGATTTTTAAATCAAATAGTATTAAGATAAATCGATTTAAAAATCGGCTTTAAAATGAATATTAGGTATATTTTGCATAATATTCATTCAAGCAAAATTTAAAGCTATTTTTGAAAATTTTGAATGCATGGAGGCTTTAATGGATTTGGAAAAATTAAGATTAGCTAGAAGTCTTTATTATCAATGTCTAGGAGAGCTTTTTGTTTTTTCATTTTCTGAAGAAAGATTGTCAAAATTACAAGAGTATTTAAAGACAATGCAAGAATGTTTATTTGATGAAAATTTAAAATCAAATTTTGATATCTTGCTCAAGCATTTAGATGATGAAAATTCTATACAAGCATTTTTTAAAGAATATGATTTGCTTTTTTTAAGTCTTAAAAATAGCATTCCAACGACTTTTTCTTACATAGAAGAAGGTTTTGAAAATTCAAATCCTTTACTTTGTGTGCGTCAAATTTTAGTCAAAAGTAAAATAAGACGCAATGAAAAATTTTTTAAAGAAAGTGAAGATAGTGTTGGATTTTGTTTATTGTTGATGAGTGAATTTTTAAGGCAAAATGAAGATGATTTAGCCAAAGAACTTTTTGAAAAAGTGATCAATAAAAACATCGATGAGTTTTTAGGTGATGTTTTCATGAATAAAAATGCGAATTTATACAAGGAAATTTCAAGTATTGCATTGGCTTTTATGGAATTTGAAAGATTTTGCTTTGAAGTAGAAAAACCTGTAAAAATAAATTCTAAAAAAGTGCAAAACGATCTATCGCGTTCAGAATTTTTAAGAAGAGAAGCAAATAAACAAAGGAGGACTCGTGAAAAATCGCAGGGAATTTCTTAAAAAATCCGCTTTTGCCTTAGGGGCTGCTGGAGTGCTTGGTAGTACGACTTTAGCTCTAGCTAAAGATGAAGAAAGAAAAGATTTAGTTAAAGGTAAAAGTAAGAAAAAAGAAGTGCTTTTTCAAAGAAGTGCTAATTGGGAAAATTATTATATAAAGGCTGAGTAATGTCAAGTGTAGGTGAAAATATCAAGCTTACGCGTCGTTCTTTTCTTAAAATGGCAGCACTTTCAAGCCTAGCAACACCGTTGCTTGCTAGAAGTGAAACTTTAAGAGAAGCGAGTGCTGATGAGCTTAAAGAAGCGTACGAAGGTAGTAAAAAAGTAAAAACAGTTTGTACAGCCTGTTCTGTAGGCTGTGGGATTATTGCAGAAGTGCAAAATGGTGTTTGGGTGCGTCAAGAAATTGCTCAAGATCATCCTGTGAGTTCAGGTGGACATTGCTGCAAGGGATCTGATATGATCGATATGGTGCGTTCGCATGTGCGTTTAAAATATCCTATGAAAAAAGAAAATGGAGAATGGAAACGCATAAGTTATGAGCAAGCTTTAAGTGAGATTGGAGAAAAACTAGCTGCTTATCGTAAAGAAAATCCTGAAAGTGTTATGTTTTTAGGTTCTGCAAAAATGAGCAATGAACAAGCTTATTATGTGCGTAAATTTGCAGCGTTTTTTGGAACGAACAATGTAGATCATCAAGCTAGAATTTGACACAGCGCAACAGTCGCCGGTGTGGCGAATACATTTGGTTATGGCGCTATGACAAACCATCTTGGAGACATTCAAAGAAGTAAATGTATCATTATCATTGGGGCAAATCCAGCGGTAAATCACCCTGTGGGTTTTAGACATTTCTTAAAAGCAAAAGAAAAAGGCGCAAAGCTTATTGTTGTAGATCCTAGATTTACAAAAAGTGCAGCTAAGGCAGATATTTATGCAAGAATTCGTCCGGGAACTGACATTGCTTTCATGTATGGAATGCTAAAAATTATCTTTGATGAAGGTTTAGAAGATACAAAATATCTCGATGAAAGAGTTTTTGGAATCGATAAAATTCGTGAAGAAGCAGCAAAATGGACAGCTGAAGAAGTAGAAAATGTTACAGGAATTTCTAAAGAACTTTTAGTGCAAATTACTCACGAAGTAGCTAAAAATAAACCAACTACGCTTATTTGGGCTATGGGTTTAACTCAACATACCGTAGGAACTTCAAATACGCGTTTAGCACCTATTGTACAAATGGTACTTGGAAATATAGGTAAATTTGGCGGCGGAGTTAATATCTTACGCGGACACGATAATGTTCAAGGTGCTTCGGACATGGCTTGTTTAAGCGAAAATTTACCTGGTTATTATCCTTTAAATGAAGCGACTTGGAGATACTATGCCAAAATTTGGGGCGTAGATTATGAGTGGCTTTTAGGAAATTTTGTAAGTAAAGATTGGATGCATAAAACCGGACTTTCACTTGCTAGATGGTGGGCAGCAGCTTTAAATGGAAAAGATGGCAATGATGCTATCGATAATGCAGGAACGCCTTTAAAAGCTTTAGTAGTTATGGGAAATGGTATCACTTCAACCGCACAACAAGCTAAGGTTAAAGAAGGTTTAGAAGCTTTAGAGCTTTTAGTTTTGGCTGATCCTTTTGTAAATGAAGCAGGGATTATCGCAGAAAGAAAAGATGGAATTTATCTTTTACCTGCAGCAACACAGTTTGAAACAAGCGGAAGTGTAACAGCAACAAATCGTAGCGGACAATGGAGATTTAAAGTTGTAGATCCACTTTATGAAAGCATGGAAGATCAAGAAATTTTATTTGAGCTTGCTAAAAAATTAGGCTTTTATGAAGACTTTACCAAGACTTTACGCGATGAAAAAGGTGAGATCGTTTGGCCTGAAAATGCAACAAGAGAAATTGCAAAAGCAGTTAGAAGTATAGGGCTTAATGGTTGGAGTCCTGAAAGGCTTAAAAAGCATACTTTATACTGGGATAAATTTGATGAGGTAACTTTAGAAGGAAAAGACGAAGTTGCTGGCGAGTATTACGGGCTTCCTTGGCCTTGTTGGAGTGATAAACACCCAGGTTCTCCTGTACTTTATAATACCGACATTGAAGTAGCAAAAGGTGGTATGGGCTTTAGAAACAATTTTGGACTTGAGTATGAAGGAGAGAGTTTACTTGCTAAAAATGCACCTTTAAATTCGCCTATTGATACAGGTTATCCACAAATTACTAAGGATAATATAGAAAAAGTTTTAGGCATTACTTTAAGTGCCCAAGAAAAAGAAAAAATGGGATCAACTTGGTCTTATGATGATAGCAATATCATAGCAACTAAATGTATAGAAAAAGGCATAGTTCCTTATGGAAATGCTAAAGCTAGAGCTGTAGTTTGGACTTTTAAAGATAAAATTCCACTCCACCGTGAGCCTTTACATTCTCCAAGAAACGATTTGGTACAAAAATATCCAAGTTTTGAAGATCAAAAAGCACTTTATCGCGTGGATACTAAATTTGTTTCTGTGCAACAAGCTAAGGATTATTCTAAAGAATTCCCGCTTAATCTTGTTACTGCAAGACTTGTGAATTTAAATGGTGCGGGTATGGAAAATAGAGCATCTATGTATCTAACGCGTTTAACACCTGAAATGTTTTGTGAGATCAATCCTGAATTAGCAAAAGAGCAAGACATTAAAGCAGGAGATATGATTTGGGTGCATTCTCCAGAGGGTACTAAAATTCATGTAAGAGTGAAGGTTAATCCAGGTGTAGCAAAAGATATGATTTTCTTACCTTTCCATTTTACAGGGGTAATGCAAGGTGTGGATTTAACACATAACTTCCCAGAAGGAACTAAGCCTTATGCAAGCGGAGAAAGTGCTAATACGGTAACAAATTATGGTTATGATATTATGTGTCAGATTCCAGAGACTAAAGGTGGGCTTTGTAGAATCAGTAAGGATGGAAAATGAGTAAGGTAAATTTTGCAAATTTGGAAAAAGAACGCTTGAAATTCTTTTGTGATAATGAGCGTTGTATTGATTGTAATGGTTGTGCGGTAGCTTGTGATGAAGCACATGAGCTTCCTATTCACATTCGCCGTCGCCGTGTGATTACTTTAAATGAAGGAATTCAAGGAAAAGAAGTTTCAACTTCTATTTCTTGTATGCATTGTGATGATGCTCCTTGTTCTATCGTTTGTCCTGTGGATTGTTTTTATATCCGTGCTGATGGTATTGTTTTGCATGATAAAGAAATTTGCATAGGTTGCGGATATTGTCTTTATGCTTGTCCTTTTGGCGCACCACAATTTCCAAAAGATAGTGTTTTTGGAAATAAAGGCATTATGGATAAATGTACTATGTGTGCAGGTGGCCCTGAAGCAACAAATTCAGAAAAAGAAAGAGAACTTTATGGTCAAAATCGTATTGCAGAAGGTAAAGTTCCTGTATGTGCTGCGATGTGTTCAACAAAAGCACTTTTAGTAGGCGAAAGTTCTAAAATAGAAGAGATTTATCATAATAGACTTATGAATAGAAATTATGGCATTCCAAATCCTTCGGAAAGTTTGGAATGGAAGATTGCTTACACAGGAAAGGAACGCTTATGAGAAAAGTATTTGCAACGCTTTTATTAAGCGTAGTAAGTTTATTTGCTTATGGTAGTGAGAGAATAGGACAAGATACTCAAATTTGGGATTTTCATCGTATTACAAATATCTCAAATTATGAAACTTTTGGCAAACTTTGGACAACTTTGCAAGGTGAATATATAGCTACTATAGCTTTAATTGCTGTTATTGCCGTGTTGTCTGCATTTGCTTTGCATTATATGGTTATAGGACCTAAACAATTTTCACACGATGGAAAGAAAATTTATGCTTTTACATTATTTGAAAGACTTTTTCATTTTATCGCGGCAATTTCTTGGGTGATTTTAGTGCCAACTGGTTTTGTGATGATGTTTGGGGCGACTTTTGGAGGTGGACTTTTTGTAAGAGTTTGTAAAAATTTACACGCTTTTGCAACGGTTTTATTTATCATCTCTATAATCCCTATGTTTTTATGCTGGATTAAAAGAATGCTTCCTGCAAGTTATGATATCAGATGGATGATGATAGTAGGTGGTTATTTAAGCAAAGTAAAACGTCCTGTACCTGCAGGTAAGTTTAATTTTGGTCAAAAATCTTGGTATTATATTGCTGTTTTTGGTGGATTTTTGATGATAATTACAGGTGGATTTATGTATTTTCTTGATTTTAATTCCACGGCAATTCAAGGTCTTTTTGGTTTAACTCAAATTGAACTTTTAAGAATTTCAGCTATAGTGCATAATTTCTTGGGTATAGTGTGTGCAGTATTTTTTGGTGTGCATATTTATATGGCAGTATTTGCAATCAAAGGCAGTATCCATTCTATGATTAGTGGTTATAAAGAGGAAGAAGAGGTTTATATTTTACATTCTTATTGGTATAAAGAATTAAGTAGTAAAAAACAAATTGAACCTAATTTTTCTTATGATCCTAATGTGAAAATTTAATCTTTAACCGCTATGTTATTGCATAGCGGTAGTTTTAAGCTTTTTTGAAATAAATAGAACGAATTTTATTTTACAAGTTGAATCTAAAATCTATTTTTCCATATATAAATTTGTTATTTATGTTTTTTTGATATAATATTATTTAAAGATATTTAAAGGATAAGGTATGGATCCATTATTTACAACTCAGATTTTAAAATATAAAGGTGATGAATCTTTTACATGCGATGATACTTTAGTGCGTGAAATTAAGCTTGAAATTTTTATTAATGATGAAAAAGTAGGTGCTTTAATGGCAACTCCTGTAGATGAACAGGCATTAGCAATAGGGTATTTAATGAGCGAAAATATCATTGCAAAAGTAAGCGATATTGAGAACATAGAAACAAAAGATGATGGTATGAGTGTGTATATCAAAGCAAAGATTGATAAAGAAAATTTAGCAAAGCTTAATGCTGAAGGCGTAGTTATAAGTGGTTGTGGTAGAGCACATACTGCAAATATCGATTTAGAAGCCATTGAAGCGAGTAAAATTAGTTCTGATGCAAAATTTAGCAAAGATGAAATTTTAAAACAAATGAGTACTTTTTATACTCAATGTGAGCTTTATGAGAAAACAGGCTGTGTGCATACGGCTAAGCTTTTTGTAAATGAGAAAACTTTTTTTATAGGTGAAGATATAGCTCAACATAATACCATAGATAAAGCTTTAGGAAAAGCATGTTTAGCTGGGGTTGATTTAAGTCAATGTTTTTTAATGGTTAGTGGAAGGCTAAGTTCTGAAATGGTAGCTAAAGCAGTTATGCATAAAATTCCAGTCCTTGTTTCACGCACGGCTCCTACTTGTTTAGGAGTTATGATAGCAAGAAAATTTGATTTAACGCTTTGTGGTTTTGCTAGAGAAAATAAGATCAATATTTATAGTGGAGAATTTAGAATTCATGGATAAAAACCAAGAAAAAGAAATCATCTCATACATGAGAGAATTGTTAAATAGTAATGAAAAATTAGATTGTGGTACGGCTTTTAAAATTGCAAAGAAATTTAATGTAAATATAGAAAAAATCGGACAATTAGCCGATGAAAATCACATGAGAATTGATAATTGCGAGTTGGGGCAATTTGGACATTTAGATTTTGAAAAAGCAAAGATTGAAGTGCTTAAAAAAATAGAACCTAGTTTAGATGAAAAGCGTAGAATTTTTTGTAAAGATGCAAGAGATATTGCTAAAGAAGGTTGTGGACTTAAAAGTATGCGTTCAGCTTTAAAAGCTTATAAGGTTGATGTAAAGTATTGTCAACTTGGTTGTTTTAAAGAAAAAAAAGGTAAGCAATTTATAGTAAGAACAAAAACTTGGATTGAAAATGCGGATGGAGATTTGCTTTTTGGACGAGGAAAAACAGAACTTTTAGAGCTTATCGGACAAACAGGTAGTTTATTGCATGCTTCTAAACTTATGGGGATTAATTATAAAAAAGCTTGGATGCATTTACAAACCTTACAAAAAAATTCTCAAGAAATTTTAGTTAGCACACGACAAGGACGCTCTAAAGAATCAGGAACAAAACTTACTCCTAGAGCTTTGGAATTAATGGAAAATTACTCTATTTTGCAAAAGGACATAGAAGAATACGCTAATAAACGCTTTAAAGAATTGTTTTTAAAAGGAAAAAAATAAATCTTCTATCAAAAAATACTAATACATAATATTTTTATAATTAATTAATGGTATTTTTTTAAAAAATATGTTAAAATATAAAATCCAAAATTTTATTTTTTAGGAGTTATTAAGATGTTTAAATCTTTAAATATAGGTTTAAAACTTATTTTTTCTGTAGCAACTGTTGTTGTTATTGGGCTTATTATTTTAATCTCATTAATCACAAAACAAGTAAGTCAAAATATTACCAAAAACACAGAAGATATTCTAGCTTCTATCACGAAAGAATATGCTACCCAAACTCAAGGAATTTTTGGGGAAATGATTGCTTTAAATAAAAGTATTTCAGGTACTTTAACAGAAATGTTTAGATCAACTTCAAAAGAAAATTTAGATATAGATAGTATAACAAATATTATAACCAATACTTTTGATAATAGTGCTTATTCTAATTTTACTTATTTGTATCTTATCGATCCGCCAGAATATTTTAAAGAGGAGAGTAAATTTTTCAATACTCAAAGTGGAAAATTTGTTATGCTTTATGTTGATGAAGAAAAAGATAGCAAAGGCGGGATAAAAGCAATACAAGCTAGTGATGAAATAGCTAATTTACAAGTTGTGCAAGATATATTAAAAAAAGCAAAATATGGGGAAAATAAAGTATATATAGGACGTCCTATTAGGATGAATTTAGAAGGTCAAGATTTTGATGCTGTAAATATTGCTATGCCTATATTTGACCGAAAGAATCAAGTTGTAGGTGTTATCGGTATGACTTTGGATTTTTCGGCTATTGCTACTTATCTTTTAGATCCTAAGAGTCAAAAATATGATGGAGAATTAAGAGTTCTTTTAAATTCCGATGGATTTGTCGCGATTCACCCTAATAAAAATTTGGTTTTAAAAAATTTAAAAGATATCAATCCTAATAAAGGTGCACAAGAGACTTATAAGGCTATGAGCGAAGGAAAAAATGGAGTTTTTAACTATATAGCTTTTGATGGTGATGATTCTTATGCCGCGATTAATAGTTTTAAAGTGCAAGATAGTTCTTGGACAGTTTTGGTAACAGCCCCTAAATATTCAGTTTTTGAACCTTTGAAAAAATTACAATTAATTATTATCAGTGCATCTTTGATTTTTATTTTTGTTGTTTTAGGAGTGGTTTATTATTGTGTAAGAAAAATTGTTGCAACAAGATTGCCAATTATTCTTAATTCTTTAGAATCTTTTTTCCGTTTCTTAAATCATGAAAAAATTGAGCTCAAATTAATTAAAATTCGAGCTAATGATGAATTAGGGGCAATGGGTAGAATCATAAATGAAAATATTGAAAAGATTCAAATATCTTTAGAACAAGATCAAAATGCTGTAGATGAATCAGTGCAAACTGCTAGAGAAATCGAAAAAGGTAATTTAACTGCAAGAATTACTAAAAATCCTATAAATCCTCAATTAGTAGAACTTAAAAATGTTCTTAATAGAATGCTTGATGTTTTGCAAAGTAAAATTGGTTCTAATATGAATGAAATTAATAGAGTTTTTGATAGTTATAAAGCGCTTGATTTTAGCACAGAAGTATTTGATGCTAAAGGCGAAGTTGAGATTACAACTAATATTTTAGGTAAAGAAATTAAAAAGATGCTTGTAGCTTCTTCCAATTTTGCTAAAGATTTAGCCAATCAGTCAGAAGAGTTAAAAAATTCTATGCAAAAACTTGCTGATGGCTCTAATGCACAAGCGAGTTCTTTAGAACAATCGGCTGCAGCTGTAGAGGAGATTAATTCTTCTATGCAAAATGTAAGTGGAAAAACAGTTGAGGTTGCTTCGCAAGCTGATGATATAAAAAATATTGTCAATGTGATTAAAGATATCGCTGAGCAAACGAATCTTCTTGCTTTAAATGCAGCTATTGAAGCTGCACGTGCTGGAGAACATGGGCGTGGTTTTGCAGTTGTTGCAGATGAGGTAAGACAGCTTGCGGAAAGAACGGGAAAATCCTTATCTGAAATCGAGGCAAATATTAATATACTTGTTCAAAGCGTAAATGAAGTAGCAGAATCTGTAAAAGAACAAACAGCAGGAATCACACAGATTAACGATGCTATAGCGCAACTTGAAACTGTAACTAAGGAAAATGTCGAAGTTGCAAATGTCACCAATAATATAACAAATGAAGTCAATCAAATTGCTGCAGCAATTCTTGAAGATGTGAATAAAAAAAGATTTTAAAAAAAGCTCATTTTTGAGCTTTTAAATTTTTTCTATATTATTTAAAATTTTTAAACACAAAACAAGTAATAAAATAATATTATTTTCCAAAGCTAATATTAAGGAAAAATAATGAAAATTGATTGTCGCAATCTTTCTTGTCCTCAGCCTATAGTTGAAACAAAAAACGCTCTTGAAAAACTTCAGGAAAATGAAATTTTAGAAATCGTTTTAAATTCTATTATTTCAAAAAATAATGTTGTAAAATTTCTTAACTCTTTAAATTTAAACCCTGTTGTAGATGAAAATGCACAAGAGTTTTGCATCAAAGTACAAAAAAATAATTTTAATTCTAGTGAAGTAAATATTCACGATTATAATGTTTTATTTTTAAAAACTGACAAAGTGGGTGAGGGTGAATTGGGACAAAATTTACTTGTAGGATTTTTAAGTACCTTAAAAAATTTAGATCATGCCCCAAGTAAAATTCTTTGCGTAAATGAAAGTGTTTTAATCAATGTTGATGAAAATCATAAAGCACATTTAGCTATGAAAGAACTTGAAAATTTAGGTATCGAGATCATAAGTTGTGGAGCTTGTCTAGAATTTTTTAATAAAAGCAAAGAGCTTAAAATAGGAAATATAGGTAACGCATATGAAATTTTAAACGAGCTTTTTGGTAAAGCAAAAATTATTACTTTGTAAAGGAAAAATACTGCAATATAAAAATCAAAATTTAACCCATTTTGTTAAAGCAGCAGGCTGAGCAGCGAAATTAAGCCCGGGTGGTCTTAAAACAATTTTAAATTTCATGCAAAAAACCCCTGCTTTACTTAGTGATATCGGAAATAATGAAGATGCAAGCGTATATCAAATCAGTCCCGATTTAGCTTTGGTGCAAACGCTTGATTTTATCACTCCTATAGTAGACAGTGCTTATCATTTTGGTGCTATTGCTGCAGCAAATGCTTTAAGCGATGTTTTTGCTATGGGTGCAGAGGTGATTAATGCCTTAAATATAGTAGGTTTTGATACTTGTAATCATGATTTAAATATCTTAAAAGAGCTTTTAGAGGGCGCAAATGATAAGGTTCAAGAATGCAATGCTTTAGTTGTGGGTGGTCATACTATAGAAAGCACTGAGCTTTTTTTTGGACTTAGTGTTACAGGAAAAATACATCCTAGTCAATTTATTGCTAATAATACTTCTAAAGTTGGAGATTGTATCATTTTAACCAAGCCTTTAGGAACGGGAATTTTAAGCACAGCCTTAAAGGCGCAAATGTTAAATCAAAAACATTTAGATATAATGCTTAAAAGTATGATGGAGTTAAATTATAAAGCCAGTCAAATTGTTCTTAAATTTCATCCAAGTGCCATGAGTGATGTCACAGGTTTTGGACTTTTAGGACATTTAAAAGAAATGCTAAATAAAAATATTTCTTTTGAAATTTTTGAAAGTGAACTTCCTTTTTTAGATGGAGTAAAAGAGTATTTTAATATGGGTTTAATTCCTGCTGGAGCTTATAAAAATTTAGAATTTATAAAAGAACTTATCCCTGATTTAAATGAAGAAAAATTATTACTTTGTGATCCGCAAACTTCAGGAGGACTTTTGATTTCTATAAGTGAAAAAGAATCCTTAGAATGTTTAAAAAAACTAGAAGATGAAAATATTCAAGCTAAAATTATTGCCAAGGTTGTAAATAAGCAAGAAAATGATATTATCATTTCTTAATTTTTGTTACTTATATACCCATTAAAATTTTTTTTATCATTTTTTATACATTTTCTATGATTTAAAATATTATTTTTATCTTATTTATATATTATCTATTAAAATTTATTTTATCTTAGGAGATATAAAATGATACAAAAAGCTTTAGCCTTAGCTGAAGAATTGCAAGGACAAATAGAAGTCAATATTTCAAATTCTGAAAAAGAATTTCATGCTAAAATGCAAAAACTTCTTAATAATCCCAAAAATAAAGTTATGCTTATAGAACTTTTAGATCGTTCTTTTAGATGTAAAGATAAAAATGCAAGTTTTGAGCTTATAGAATATACTTTGAGTAAATATGGCATAGCGGATTTTTTTAGCACTTTTGAAAAATTCCTACTTTTTAGCTTTTTAAATTTTGGCAAATTTGCTCCTAATTTAAGTGTACCTTTTTTTGTCAAACATTTAAGAGAAGATACTAAAGCTATGGTTCTAGATGCAAATCCTAGTGTTTTAGAACCGCACATTAACAAAAGAAAAGAGCAAGATAAAATTACCTTAAATGTGAATTTAATCGGCGAAGAGGTTTTAGGTGAAGCTGAGAGTAAATATCGTATGCAAAAATATGAAGAGGCTTTAAAATCAAGTTATATCACTTATATTTCCATAAAAATTACTACGATTTTTTCACAAATTAATATTATAGATTTTGATTATTCCAAAGAAGAGGTAGTAAAAAGACTAGATTATCTTTATGCTTTAGCCTTAGAAGAAGAGAAAAAACAAGGTGTATCTAAATTTATCAATCTTGATATGGAAGAATTTAGAGATTTAGAACTTACTGTTGCAGCTTTTATGGAAAGTGTGGCTAAATTTGATATTAAAGCGGGGATTGTTTTGCAAGCTTATATTCCTGATTCTTATGAGTATCTTAAAAAACTTTTTGCTTTTTCAAAAGAGAGGGTTTTAAAAGGTATGAAGCCTATTAAGATCCGTTTTGTTAAGGGTGCTAATATGGAAAGTGAAGAAACTATTGCATCTCAAAAAGGCTGGGAGCTTCCTACTTTTTACAAAAAAATAGATACTGATAGCAATTATAATAAAATGCTTGATTTTATTCTTGAAGGAGATAATTATAAATACATCAACATAGGAATTGCAAGTCATAATATCTTTGAGATTGCTTATGCTTATACACGCATAAGTGAAGCGGGTGCTTTAGATTCTTTTACTTTTGAAATGCTTGAAGGTATGAGTTTGCAATGTTCTTATGAATTATCTAAAATGCATGATTTAATCCTTTATGCCCCAGTTTGCGATGAAGCACATTTTAACAATGCCATTGCTTATCTTGTAAGACGCCTTGATGAAAATACAAGTGAAGATAATTTTATGCGTTATTTTTTCAATCTTAAAGTAGGAGATAAAAACTGGAATATCCAAAAAGAACTTTTTTTAAAATCTTTAGAAGGCATAAAAACTCTTGATAATACTACACATCGTAAGCAAGATAGAAATAAAGAATCAAATATCATAAGTTCTTATGAAAGTAAAAAATTTAGCAACGAAAGTGATACGGATTTTATTTTAGCGCAAAATAGAGCATGGGCTAAAGAAATTAAAGCTAAATATGAAAATTTAAAAGATTATGATGTTTATCCTGTTATAGGTGAGCTTGATTTTAAAGCAGAAAATTTAAATGTTTTAGAAGTTAAAGATAAGATTGAAGATAGAGTGATAGGAAAGGCTTATTTAGCCGGAGAAAAAGAAATCAAACAAGCTTTAGAAGTAGCTAAAAATTCCAAATTTACACAAAAAAGTCATGATGAAATTTATCAAATTTTAGCTAAAAGTGCAAAACTTATGAGAGAAAGAAGAGGGGATTTGATAGGTTTGGCAGCTTTAGAAGTGGGCAAAACCTTTTTAGAGATCGATCCTGAAGTAAGTGAGGCTATTGATTTTATAGAGTTTTATCCGCACTCTTTAGAAGAGCTTAAAAAACAAAATCCAAAAGTTAAATTCACACCTAAGGGCATAGGGGTTACCATAGCTCCTTGGAATTTTCCTATAGGGATTTCAGTGGGCACCATAGCTGCACCACTAGCTGCAGGTAATGTGGTGATTTACAAACCTTCTTCACTTTCAACTCTAACAGGTTATATGCTTTGTAAGTGTTTTTGGGATGCAGGTATTCCAAAAGACGCTTTGATTTTCTTACCTTCAAAAGGAAGTGATATTTCTAAATATTTACTTGTTGATGAAGCGATTAAATTTTCAATTCTTACAGGAGGGGAGGATACTGCTTATGCTATGTTAAAAGCTAATCCAACCTTGCTTTTAAGTGCTGAAACGGGCGGAAAGAATGCGACTATAGTTTCTAAATTTGCTGATCGTGATAGTGCGATTAAAAATATCATTCATTCTGCTTTTAGCAATAGCGGTCAAAAATGTTCAGCTACTTCTTTGCTAGTTTTAGAAGAAGAAGTTTATCATGATGAAGAATTTAAAAAGACTTTAGTAGATGCTGCAAGTTCTATGGCAGTGGGTAATCCTTTTGAATTTAAAAATAAATTGGGTACTTTAGCTGATAAGCCAAGTTCTAAAGTTCAAAAGGCCTTAGATGAATTACAACCTTATGAAGAATGGGCATTAAAACCTAAGTTTTTAGAGAATAATCCTTATTTGATGACTCCAGGTATAAAATATGGCACTAAAAAGGGTGATTTTACTCATATGAATGAACTTTTTGTACCGATTTTAAGCGTGATGAAGGCTAAAGACTTAAAAGAAGCTATTGATATAGTAAATTCCACAGGTTATGGTTTAACTGCAGGTTTTGAAAGCTTAGATGAAAGAGAATGGGAGTATTTTCACACTCACATAGAAGCAGGAAATATTTATATCAACAAACCAACCACAGGGGCTATAGTACTGCGTCAACCTTTTGGAGGGGTTAAAAAATCAGCCATAGGTTTGGGTAGAAAAGTGGGAATTTATAATTATATCACTCAATTTTTAGAGATTAAGCAAGAAGATTTTGATGATCATTTAATTGAAGATAAATTTTCAAAAAAATTAGCACAAATAGATTTAAAAGAAGCACAAGATTTTATGAACGATTTAATTAAAATGTCTCAATCTTATGCTTATCATTATAAAAATGAGTTTAGTGTTTCAAAAGATTATGTCAATATACGTGGAGAAGATAATCTTTTTTCTTATACTAAAATAAAGAATATGGTTTTAAGACTTTGTGGAAATGAAAGCTTAAAAGATGTTTTAGGGGTGATTTTAGGTGCAAATATTGTAAATATTGATCTAAGTATCAGTTATGATGAGCAAGATATTAGTATGATAGAACGAATTGTTCAAAGCATAGGAGTAAAAGTATTATTTTTAAAAGAAAATAAAGAAAATTTTATCAAGAGTATTAAAGAATATGAAAGAGTGCGTTATTTAGCAAAACCAGATGTAAATGATGAGATTTATAAAGAGGCTGCAAAGCTTGCTAAAATCATCATAAGAGAAAAGCCATTGTTAAATGGTCGTTTTGAACTTTTAAATTATTTTAATGAAAAAGCTTTAAGTATATCTTTTCATCGCTATGGAAATTTAGGCATTAGAGCAATATCTTAATGATCAAGGAGAGATTGATGGAAGTAGTTCAAATTAATACCCCAATAGCAGTGATGTTTGTAGTTTATGCCTTGTTAATGCTTTATATAGGTTTTTATTTTTATAAACAAAATAAAAATTCAGAGGATTATTTTCTAGGTGGGCGTACTATGGGGCCTGTGATATCTGCGCTTAGCGCAGGGGCTTCTGATATGAGTGGTTGGCTTTTAATGGGATTACCAGGAGCTTTATATGTAAGTGGCTTTATAGATTCTTATATTGCAATTGGGCTTACTATAGGAGCTAGTTTAAATTGGATTTTTGTGGCAAAAAGACTTAGAATTTATACCAGTGTGATTGCAAATTCTTTGACTATTCCTGATTATTTTGAAACTCGTTTTGATGATGATAAACATATACTACGCATCGTATGTGCGGTGGTAATTTTGATATTTTTTACCTTTTATGTTTCATCAGGGCTTGTAAGTGGAGCAAAACTTTTTGAAAGTACTTTTGGTATCAGATATGATTATGCTTTAACTACTGGAACGATTATTATTGTTGCTTATACTTTTTTAGGCGGATACAAGGCGGTTTGTTGGACGGATATGATACAAGGGCTTTTAATGATGATGGCTTTAATTATTGTACCTTTGGTTATGCTTTATCATTTAGGTGGCTTTGGTGAAGCGGTGAATATAGTAAGAGAAATAAAGCCACAAGCTTTATCTATGGGCGAAGGAGTAGGAGTTATAAGCATTATATCTGCACTTGCTTGGGGTTTGGGTTATTTTGGTCAACCACATATTTTAGTGCGTTTTATGTCGATTCGTTCTACTAAAGATATTCCTATGGCCACTTTTATAGGTATTGCTTGGATGGCGGTTTGTCTTTTAAGTGCTTGTATGATAGGTATTTTGGGCATAGCTTATGTGCATAAATTTGAATTAAGTTTGCAAGATCCTGAAAAGATTTTCATCGTGATGTCGCAGCTTTTATTTAATCCTTGGATAGCAGGTATTTTACTCAGTGCTATTTTAGCAGCTATTATGAGTACAGCAAGTTCACAATTGCTGGTTTCAAGTTCTACTATAGCGGAAGATTTTTATAAAAAGATTTTTAGAGAAGATGCACCAAGTCATGTTGTATTAAATTTAGGTAAATTAGGTGTTTTACTAGTAGCTGTAATAGCGTTTTTGATTTCTACTGATAAAAACTCAAGTGTTTTGAGTATAGTTTCTTATGCATGGGCTGGATTTGGAGCTTCTTTTGGTTCTGTAATGCTTTTTTCTTTATTTTGGAGTAGGATGACAAGAGTAGGAGCGATTTTAGGTATGATAACAGGAGCTGCTACTGTGGTGCTTTGGAAGAATTTTGCAAATTCAGGTCTTTATGAAATAGTTCCAGGGTTTTTAGCAGCTTCTGTGGTAATTATTATTGCAAGTTTGTTTACAAATGTAAGATCTGGAACTAAAGCAGCTTATGAAAAGATGTTAAAAGAGCTTTGAGAACAAAAGCCTTTTTTAAGGCTTTTGTATTAAAAATCTTAGCGTGGATCCACTTTGATCGATTTCAAGCACTTTAAAACCACGGTTTTTTGCATCTTGAGGTATGGAATTGATACTTTGTGGGCAATCACAAAGCACTTCCAAAATTTCTCCGCTTTGAAGCTTAGGTAAGACATCAAGTGTTGCTATAGCAGGATAAGGACAAGCTTCACCTTGTAAATTTAAACTATAAGTAATTTTCACTGTTTATCCTTTAAGTTGATTTTTAAAGAAGTGTTTTTTGTAAAATACTACAAAAACAAACATCAAGATGAATAAAATAAGGTTGATAAAAAATCCATTTAAATTTCCAAATTCAGTTAAAAGATTGATTTTTATACCTTCTTTAAAAGCTTTTGGTAAAAAGTCGTAACTTAAAGCTAAAATCATAGTTCCTATTATATTTGCAATTCCTACTATCATAAAATGACTTTGTCCTTCAAAGGCACGATAAGCCCAACCACACTCACAACCTCCGGCAAAAACTATACCAAAACCAAACAAAAATGCTCCTACAGCTACAGCAGGAGAAAGTTCTATGAGTTTGCTAGTATGACCTTGCAAGATAAAAGCAAAAGCGATTAAAGAGGCGATAATCATACTGATTAATGCGCCTTTTATAGCATTATCTCTACCAAATAAAAACAAATCTCTAAAGCAAGAAGTAAAACAAATTTGCCCTCTAGAAATAACAAAGCCAAAAACAAAACCAAAAATCAGCGCTAAAGCTAGAAGGCTTTGTTTGTTTTGTGTGCTGATATTGCCGTTTGTAAAAACAAGATAAAACACCCAAACTAAAAAGGCTATGAAAAGTAATATGCCTAAGTTAAAATATAGTTTTGTACGCAAACTTTGCTTGTTTAGCGGCAAGTTTTCTTTATTTACCCGTTCTAATTTAGCTTTAGGTTTAAAAAAGGAAGTGTTGCAAATTTTCACTCCTAGATAAATTCCTAAAACCATAAAAACAGTAAAAAGCCAAGTGTGTAAAGAAAAATAAGGTAAACCTGTAAAAAAATTAGCTAAATTGCATCCAAATGCAAGTCTTGCTCCATATCCTGAAAGAATTCCACCTACTATTGCTTGAAAAATTCTTATATTGCTAGCAGGTAGACGAAATTTGACTTTGTTAGCTAAAAGTGCGGCTACTAAACAACCTATAAACATACCTATGAGCATAATACCATCAGTTCTTGTTAAAGGGGTTCCATTTAAATTTTGCTTTTGGTAATAAGAATACCCATCTAAATTCATACCTAAAAGTTCTAAAAATTCACCACCCCAACGCGTCATTTCTCCAGTAACAGCCCAAACGCCACCAAAAATCCCAAAATACACTGCACTTAAAATTCCAAGTGCAATCATAGAACGGGAATTGTCCCAAAAATTGATTAAATATTTTTGTTTAAAAGAATTCAAAGAAAGATCCTAAAAATGTAATCATCAAAACTTGATGCTAAAAAAAGAGTGAGATTATAGCTTAAATTTAATATGAAGTCAAAAAGAATATTGATAAATTTATTTTGTTTTTCATTAAAAATCGCTATAATTATCACTTTGGAAGATTAGCGTATCTGGTGATCGCCACTGACTTCAAATCAGATGAAAGGATAGTTGACTATTCTTTGGGGAGTTCGATTCTCTCATCTTCTCGCCAATATTAAGTAAAATCAAGGAAATTTTTATGAGCAAAGCAGATATTATTGTCGGCATTCAATGGGGCGATGAAGGAAAAGGTAAGGTAGTTGATAAATTATGTGAAAATTATGATTTTGTTTGCAGAAGTGCAGGTGGACACAATGCAGGACATACGATTTGGGTAAATGGTGTAAGATATGCGCTTCATCTTATGCCAAGTGGAGTTTTGCATCCAAGATGTATTAATATTATCGGAAATGGAGTTGTGGTTTCTCCTGAAGTATTGATTGCTGAAATGGCTCAATTTGAAAATTTAAAAGGTAGATTATATATCAGTGATAGAGCTCATTTAAATTTAAAACATCATTCTTTAATAGACATTGCAAAAGAAAAACTCAAAGGCAAAAATGCCATAGGAACAACAGGTAAGGGTATAGGACCTTCTTATGCAGATAAGATTAATCGTACGGGACATAGAGTTGGAGAGCTTTTAGAACCACAAAGACTTTGTGAGGCTTTGATGAAAGATTTTGAAGCTAATAAAACTTTTTTTGAAATGCTTGAAATTGAAATTCCAAGTGCTGAAGAATTGCTTGCTGATTTAAAACGCTTTAATGAAATTTTAACTCCTTATATTACAGATACTACAAGAATGCTTTGGAAGGCTTTAGATGAAGATAAAAGAGTGCTTTTAGAAGGAGCTCAGGGTTCTATGCTTGATATTGATCATGGAACTTATCCTTATGTTACAAGTTCAAGTACTATTTCAGCAGGCGCTTTAACAGGACTTGGGTTAAATCCTAAAGAAGCGGGAAATATTATAGGTATTGTAAAAGCTTATGCAACGCGTGTGGGAAATGGAGCTTTTCCTACTGAGGATAAGGGCGAAGATGGAGAAAAAATTGCGCAAATTGGAAAAGAAATTGGCGTAAGCACTGGACGTACAAGACGCTGTGGATGGTTTGATGCGGTTGCTGTAAGATATACAGCAAGGCTTAATGGTCTTGATGCTTTATCTTTGATGAAGCTTGATGTTTTAGATGGTTTTGAAAAGATAAAAATTTGTCGTGCTTATGAATATAAGGGTATGGAAATCGACTATATACCAAGTGATTTAGAAAATGTTCAACCTATTTATGAAGAAATGGATGGTTGGGATAAAGTTTTTGGTATAAAAGATTATGATTTATTGCCAGAAAATGCTAAAAAATATATAGCAAGACTTGAAGAGCTTGCAGGGGTTAAAGTAAAGTATATTTCCACTAGCCCTGAAAGAGATGATACTATCATCTTATGAAAAGTAAATATAATTCTGTTGTAAAAGTAAGAAAACAACAACTTGATAAAGCAGAATCAAATCTTAATCAAGCCAAACAAAGACAGCTTGAACATGAAAAAGCTTATGAACTTTCACGCCAAGAGTGTGAAAGTTTAGGCGTATTGCCAAAATCAGGATCTATAGCAGAATTAAGATCAAATTTAAGTATGGCGCAAGTAGGACGCGAGGCTTTGGCAAGAGCTAAGGAGAAAGTAGAACTTTCTAAAAAAGAAATGAATCATTATCAGTTTTTATATCAAAAAGCGCATTTAGATTATGAAAAAATGAAGGCTTTGGAAACTGAAGAAATTAAACAAAAACAAAAAGAACTTGCGAAGGCTGAAGAAAAATTTTTAGATGAAATTGCAATCAGTCGTTTTTTCAAAGGGGAAAAAGATGATTAAAAAATTTATATTGTTAGTTTTTATTTCAAGTGTAGTTTTTGGAGCTGAACAAGATTGTGAGCAGTATTTTGAAGCTAGAAAAGCTCAAATTGAATTGCAAACTAGAGAATTTGATGAAGCAAGACAATCTTTAGAAGCTTATAAAGCCTCTTTTGAAGCTTTGCAAAAAGAAAGGCTTGAAAATTTAGAAAAAAAAGAGGCTGAGGTTAATGCAACTTTAGCAAAAATTGAAGAATTAAAGCTTGAAAACGCAAGGCTTGTAGAAGAGCAACAAAAGATTTTAAATTCAATCAATGATAAAACTCAAGGTAGGGTTAAAGAAATTTATTCCCAAATGAAAGATGCAGCCATTGCAGATGTTTTAAGTCAAATGGATGCAGAGGATGCAAGTAAAATAATGCTTTCTTTGGAATCGCGTAAAATTTCAGGTGTTTTATCTAAAATGGATCCAAAAAAAGCTAGCGAGCTTACTTTGCTTTTGAAAAATTTAGATAATAATGCTAGTAATTAGGTGATTAAAAGAATGAAAATTTTTCATTTTTAACATTCTTTTACCAAAAATAAGCTATTATTTCAAACATTATTAAATAAAAGGTTTTCAAGATGCGTATAAAATTACCACATATTCCTTATATCGCAAATAAAATGATGTTAGATATAGCTAATTCTTCTTTTGTAGAAATTAAAGATCAATTAGAAAAGCTTAAGGTATGTATAATAGAAGTTTTAGAGAAAGATATTCTAAATGAAAGAAAATTAGATGAAAGAGTAAAAGAGCTTTTAGAGCAACAAGAAGATGAAATGGAGCTTATGCAAGTAGATCGTAAAAATATGTTTTGGCTTGTGAAGAAAAAGTTAGCTCCTGAATTTAATGTGATTTTAGATTCTGAAGATAGACATAATCATCTAGCGCATCAAATTTTGGAAGAACTTGTAGAGAATGATTATATTAATTTTATAGTGAGTGAAAATAGAGTTAAAAATTTAATCTTTTCAAGCATAGAGTCTTATCTTAAAATTTATGAAAAACTTGAAGATGAGGTTTATGAGAAAATTAGCAATTATAAAACAAAACCTATTCCAGGTAGCGAAGAATACGATCTTATCTTTGAAAAACTCTATCAAGAAGAGCTTAGAAAAAAAGGTATGTTTTAATGAAGGCTTATATTTATTTAGAAAATGATATTTTTTTAAGTGCTAAGGCTTTTGGAAAGAGCGGTACTTTTTTTGGAGAGCTTGTATTTAACACTTCTTTAACAGGGTATCAAGAAATTATTTCAGATCCTTCTTATGCAGGGCAATTTATCGTATTTTCCATGCCAGAAATTGGTATAGTGGGAACCAATGAAAATGATAATGAAAGTAAGGAAATTTTTGCAAGTGGCGTTTTAATGCGTGAATTAAGTTCTAGTTTTTCAAATTTTCGTGCTAAAGAAAGTCTGCAAGATTATCTTGAAAAACATGGAAAAATAGGAATTTATGAACTTGATACGAGATATCTAGTAAAAATGATAAGAAATAATGGCAATTTAAGAGCTGTAATTTCAACTGAAATTTCAAATAAAGAAGATTTAAAAATCGCCTTAGAAAAATCAGCAAAAATTGATGAAGTAAATTTTGTAAAAGAAGTTAGCACTAAGAAAAATTATTCTCATAAACAAGGTGTTTGGGACGCTAGTTTTCAAAAATTTAATGATGCTAAAAGAAGTGAGAAAAAAGTTGCTGTTATAGACTATGGTGTTAAAACAAATATCCTAAATGAACTTGTAGAAGTAGGTTTTGAAGTAGAAGTTTATCCATATAATGTTAAAGCAGATGAGTTGATTACTCTGTATAAGAAAGGTGAAATTCAAGGCGTGTTTCTTTCTAATGGTCCAGGTGAGCCAAGGATTTTAAAACAAGAGATTGCAGAGATTAAAAAACTTGCAGAAGCTAAAATTCCTATGCTTGGAATTTGCTTAGGTCACCAGCTTTTAAGTAATGCTTTTGGATATGCAACTTATAAAATGAAATTTGGACAACATGGAGCAAATCATCCTGTGATCAATCTTGATACAAAAACGGTAGAAATTACCGCACAAAATCATAATTATAATGTTCCAGAAGAATTAGCTCAAGTGGCTCATATCACTCATAGAAATTTATTTGGCGACAATGTTGAAGGAGTAAGATATAAAGACTATCCTATTATTTCAGTCCAACATCACCCAGAAAGTTCTTCGGGTCCTCATGAAAGTAAGTACATTTTTAAAGAATTTATGAATTTGATGTGAGTATAGATTTTTTAGCTATTATCAGCGTTGCTTTTTTATCTAGTTTTGGACACTGCTATTCTATGTGCGGTGGTTTTAATTTACTTTTTATAAATTTGAATTTAAAAAGCAATAATTTATTTGTATTAACTTTTATTTATCATTTGTTTAGAATTTTTGCTTATATTGTTTTAGGGATAATTTTTGGGACTTTTGGGAATATCTTAGCAATCAATACTAAGGTTCAAAGTTTGTCATTTTTTATTCTTGGTATATTTATGATGATTTTGGGTTTTGCTCTTATTTTTAGAGGCAACATATTATCTTTTATTGAAAATAATGTTTTTTTTGATAGTTTTGTAAAGAAAATTATTAAAAAATCTAAAAATTTTAAAGGAATAAAATCAGCCATATTTTTAGGATTTTCAAATGGTTTTGTTCCTTGTGGATTGGTGTATTTTTTTATAGCCAATGCAATGAGTAAGCAAAATATTTTTGAAGGTATTTTGGTAATGATGATTTTTGGAATATCAACTTTACCTGCGATGTTATTTTTTTCTAAAATTTCACAGTTTTTTAGTGATTTTTTGAAAAATTTGTTTAATTATTTATCGTATGGCATTATTGTTTGTTACGGTATAAATCTTGCCTATATAGGTTTTAAGGCTTTTCAATGAAAGATTTTTTTAAAGATCAGTTTTTTAAAGCTCTTGAAAAAAATACAATTTTTTCAAGAGCCGATGTGCAAGGAAATTTAATTTTTGTCAGTGATAAGCTTTGTCAAATAAGTGGATATAGTAAAAAAGAGCTTATAGGAAAAAAACATTCGATATTTAAACATCCAGATGTTGAGGAATGTTATGTTGAGAAGCTTTTAAAAGATCTTTCATATAAAAAGCCTTATCAGGTTATTTTTAAAAATATTGATAAATTAGGCAAAACCTTCTATCTTGAAACTTTATTAATCCCCATATTGGATAAAAATAATGAATTAATAGAAATAGTAGCACTTTCTCATGATGTCAGTAATTCTTTTAAGCTTAATGAAGAGCTTGCTCTAAATCACGCTAAATTAAGAGAATTAAGTATTAATCTTGAAAATACAGTTAAAAACCACCAACAAGAATTTATACAGTTAGGTAAAAAATTTGAGAAAAAAATGCAAATTGCCTTGGAAAAAAATGAAAAAGATATTAAAATAGCATATGAAGAGATTTTGAAATCTTCATTAGAGCAAATAATTAGTGATATAGCACATCAATGGAGACAACCGTTAAATGAGCTTGGTATTGCCATGTTTCAAATGAAACAAAATCTTAAAGATGAAAAAGGATTTGCTGAAATTTATTCACAATCAAAAGATATGATTAAAAATATGTCAGAAACAATTGATGTGTTTAGAACTTTGTTTAACAAAGGAGTAGAGCAGTGTGTATTTATAAAAGAGACTTTAAATAAAGCCTTAGAAATTGCTTTTGAAACTATAGAAAAAAATCATGTAAATATTAATATTGTTTCGAAAAGTGATTATGAAGTTTTGGCGTATGAGAATGGTTTAATAAGAGTTTTTCTTAACTTGATTTTAAATTCAATAGAAGCATTTAAAAACAAAAAAAGAAAAATCATAACAATAACTTTTTCAAAATTTGGAAAAAATTATCTGAAAATTACAATAAAAGATAATGCTGGTGGGATTGATAAAGAAAACTTAGATAAAATTTTTCAACCTTATTTTACAACAAAACATCCTAGTCAGGGTATAGGAGTAGGACTTTATATAAGTAGACAAATTATCGAAAGTTTCCAAGGAAAAATAAAAGTTAAGAATGGAAAAGATGGGGCTTGTTTTGAAGTATTTTTAAAGCTAAAAGAGAGGGTAGAGTAAAAATGTCACAAGAATGTAAAGAATTGATAATATTGGTAGTTGAAGATGAGATTAAGACTAGAGAATCATTGATTAATGTATTAAGCGAACGCTTTAGTAAAGTAATCGGAGCTCAAAATGGAGATGAAGGGCTTAAAAAATTTAAAAAATTTAAACCGGATTTAGTTATCACAGATATTGCTATGCCTATTATGGATGGACTGGATATGGCAAGAGAGATTAAAGAAATTTCAGATGATGTCCCAATTGTTGTTCTTAGTGCGTATTCAGAGAAAGAGAGACTTTTGCGTTCTATTGATATTGGTATAGATAAATATTTGATCAAACCTATTGATATAGAAGAGTTGTTTAAAGTTTTAGATTATCTGATAGGCGAAAAAATTGAAGCAAATATGCTTGTAAAAATTTCTGAAGAATATCAATTTAACAAAACTAAACGAACTTTGATTTACAATGGTGAAGAAATTGTTTTAACTAAAAAAGAATTGGCTTTTATTTCTTTGCTTTTAAAGCAACCTGGGGCTTTGGTTTTGCATGAAGATATTAAGAAAAATGTTTGGATAGGTGAACATGTGAGTGATACTGCTGTTAGAACTTTTATTAAAAGAGTAAGAGATAAAGTGGGTGAAGATTTTATAAAAAATGTACCAAGTTTAGGTTATAAGATAAATATCAATAAATAAGACTGATTTAGCCTTAAAATATAAAGCGTAACAAATGATTAACAAAATTATCATTTTTAAGAAAAAATGTATAATTAATATTCTATAATATTCTCTTGTTATCAAAAATTTTAAGGAGAAAGTCGATGCATCCAGGTAATGTATTAAATTACGACTATACGGTTGCAAGATATTTTATGTTTACAACCGTATTGTTTGGCATTGTTGGTATGGCTATAGGAACTCTTATAGCTTTTCAAATGGCATATCCTAACTTAAATTATTTAGCAGGAGAATATGCCACTTTTTCAAGACTTAGACCACTTCATACTTCAGGTGTGATTTTTGGTTTTATGCTTTCAGGGATTTGGGCAACTTGGTATTATATAGGTCAGCGTGTTCTTAAGGTAAGTATGGCTGAGTCAAGATTTTTAATGGTTGTTGGTAAGCTTCATTTTTGGCTTTATATGCTTACTATGGTTTTAGCTGTTATATCTTTGTTTATGGGTGTGACTACATCTAAAGAATATGCAGAGCTTGAGTGGCCTTTAGATATTCTTGTTGTTCTTGTTTGGGTTTTATGGGGTGTAAGTATTTTTGGACTTATTGGAATTCGCCGTGAAAAAACTCTTTATATTTCTCTATGGTATTATATAGCTACATTTTTAGGTATAGCTATGCTTTATCTTTTTAACAACATGGAAGTACCAACTTATTTTGTTACTGGAATGGGTAAATGGTGGCATAGTGTATCAATGTATGCAGGAACAAATGATGCTTTAGTACAATGGTGGTATGGACATAATGCTGTGGCATTTGTATTTACTGTGGGTATTATCGCTCAAATTTATTACTTCTTGCCAAAAGAAAGTGGTCAGCCGATTTTCTCCTATAAACTCTCTTTATTTGCATTTTGGGGCTTAATGTTTGTTTATCTTTGGGCAGGTGGTCACCATTTGATTTATTCAACTGTACCTGATTGGATGCAAACTATGGGTTCGGTTTTCTCTGTAGTATTGATTTTACCTTCTTGGGGTTCAGCGATTAATATCTTGCTTACTATGAAAGGTGAGTGGAGCCAGCTTCGCGAGAGTCCATTGATTAAATTTATGATTTTGGCATCAACTTTCTATATGTTCTCAACACTTGAAGGGCCAATTCTTTCAATTAAATCTGTTAATGCTTTAGCACACTTTACAGATTGGATTCCAGGACATGTTCATGATGGAACATTAGGTTGGGTAGGATTTATGACTATGGCTGCGCTTTATCATATGACTCCTAGAGTTTTCAAAAGAGAGCTTTATAGCAAATCTTTAATGGAAGCTCAATTTTGGATCCAAACCACAGGCATAGTTCTTTATTTTGCTTCAATGTGGATTGCGGGTATTACTCAAGGTATGATGTGGAGAGCGACAGATGAGTATGGTAACTTGCTTTATAGCTTCATTGATACTGTTGTGGCTATTGTTCCTTATTATTGGATTAGAGCGATTGGTGGATTGTTGTATCTTATCGGTTTCTTTATGTTTACTTATAATATTTACAAAACAATTGCTTGTGGAAGAGTGCTTGATAAAGAACCAAAAAGCGCTTCGCCTATGGCAGCATAAAAAGGAGAAAATATGTTTAGTTGGTTAGAAAAAAATCCATTCTTTTTTGCTGTAGCTGTTTTTGTAGTGATTGCTTATGCAGGCATAGTTGAAGTTTTACCAAATTTTGCAGAAAATGCAAGACCAATTGAAGGTAAAAAACCTTATACGGTTTTACAACTTGCAGGGCGTGCAGTATATATTAAAGATAGTTGTAATGCTTGTCATTCACAGCTTATTCGTCCATTTAAATCAGAAACAGATCGTTATGGTATGTATTCTGTAAGTGGTGAATTTGCTTATGATAGACCTTTTCTTTGGGGCTCAAAAAGAACAGGACCTGATCTTGCTCGTGTAGGAAATTATAGAACAGCTGATTGGCATGAAAATCATATGTGGGATCCTACTTCTGTTGTTCCAGATTCTATTATGCCTTCATATAAGCATATGTTTAAAAATAATGCAGATATTGAAACTGCTTATGCTGAGGCTTTAACTGTGAAAAAAGTTTTCAATGTTCCTTATGATACAGAAAATGGAACAAAACTTGGTTCTTGGGAGGATGCACAAGCTGAAGTAAAAGCTGAAGCTCAGGCTATAGTTGATCAAATGAAAAATCAAGAAGTAAAAGATGCTTTTGCTAAAGGTGAAATCAAAGAAATAGTTGCTTTGATCGCTTATTTAAATAGCTTAAAGTAAGATGATGGAACATTTATCAATAGTTTTTGATGTGATTAAAAATTTAATCACATTTGATTTAGCAACAGTTCAAAAACATGAGTGGGAGATTTTCCAAGGTTATGGTTTTTTTGCACTCGTGATGTTTTTGTCAATAGTATTATATGCGTATTGGTATCATTTATATAGAACAGAAAAAAAAGGTGAGAGAAATTATGAAAATTATGCAAACCTTGCCTTAAAAGATGATATTGATGATAGTGTATTAGAAAGTAAAAGGAGTGCTTAATGCAATGGTTAAATTTAGAAGATAATGTTAATCTCTTATCTTTAATTGGAGCTATTCTTATCATTTTAATCACACTAGTTATTGTGGGTAGAATGTTTAAGCAAATGAAAGAAAAAAAAGGCGAGTCAGAGCTTAGTGAACATAGTTGGGATGGAATAGGAGAGTATAAAAATGCTGTTCCTACTGGTTGGGCTGTGGTATTTTTCCTGACTATTGTTTGGGCTATTTGGTATTTTCTATGGGGATATCCTTTAAATTCTTTTTCAAGTATAGGTCAATACAATGAAGAAGTAGCAACTCATAATACAAAATTCGAAGAAAAATTTAAAAATTTATCTCCTGAAGATAAAATAGCAATGGGTCAAAATATCTTTTTAGTTCAGTGTTCAGCTTGTCATGGAATTACAGGCGATGGTATCAATGGTAAAGCTCAAAATTTAAATATTTGGGGTAGCGAAGAAGGTATAATCAATGTAATTAAACATGGTTCAAAAGGTATGAATTTTCCAGGTGGAGAAATGCTTGGTGCTGCTGATTTAGGTGTGGCAGAAGAAGATATCCCTGCTATTGCTGCTTATGTAGCAAAAGATCTTTCAGCTATTAAGAAAACTGCAAATGAAAATTTAGTAGCAAAAGGTAAAGAAGCTTATGCAACTTGTGCAGCATGCCATGGAGAAGATGGAAAAGGTCAAGATGGAATGTTCCCAGATCTTACAAAATACGGTTCTGCAGCTTTTGTAGTAGATGTTTTACATAGTGGTAAGGCTGGTTTTATAGGAACAATGCCGAGTTTTCCAACACTTAATGATATTCAAAAAGAAGCTGTTGGCGAGTATGTAATTTCTCTTTCAAGGGGTGAATGATGGAAAATAATAACAGATGTGTGTTTTCTCTTTCAGGTGTTACAGGTATGTTAATTGCTACGGTTTTGTTACTTGCTATCTTAGTAGTTTTAACTATTTGGGGTCTTAAAGCTCAGCAAGAAGTGATGCAAAAGCCATATAGTCTTAAAGATGTACAAAGTGTAAAGATGTTTGGTTCAAAAAAACAAGATCATAGAAGTATAAAGGAAGCACAATGAGTAAGGCTTTGGAATATTTAATTGTTATTGGTTTAGTTGTTGCTGCTGCAATCACCGCTTGGTCGGTTTTGACCGTAAATCATCTTCATATAGGATGAAAAAAATATTACAAGATGGCTTTTTTTTAGCCATCTTCTTCTTTGTTTTATTGCCTTCTAGGGTTTTTGCTCTTGATGCTGTACTTTTTAATGAAAATATTTTAAGTCAAAAAGTAAGTAATGAGATTAATCTTATAGGAAAAGAGCTTTACCAAAAAAGTAATATTTTTATCGGTGTTATGGTTGGTGATAAAACTGAAATTGAAACTTTATTAAATAAACAAAAAGAACTTCCTCAATCTTATATATTGCTTCTTTTGTCGAAAAATTCTCACAAAGTTGATATAGTGGGCTCAAAAGGTGCTTTAGCTTTGATTGATAAAGAAGCTGTGCTTAGTCCTTATCCTGGAACAGGATCTATTTTGCCGATATTAGCTACAAATAAAGGTGATATTTATAATGCTGCTATACTTAATGGTTATGCAGATATTGTAGATCGTGTGGCAAAATCCTTAGGATTACAATTAGAACATTCTATAGGTAATGCAAATCGTGATACTATCAATATCTTAAGAATACTTATCTATGGATTTATTTGCTTTGCATTGTTATACTATGCACAAAGAAGAATAAAGAGGAAAAAAAATGTTAGAAACTAAAAAAAGTTTTTGGCCTTATGGTATTTTGCTTTCACTTTTGGCTATAATTATTGCTTGTATTGTAACGATTTTTATAGCAAGTCACCATCCTGTGTATGAGGATGATTTTTATTTTGACTCTTATCAAAATGTTGAAAATAATTACAATCAAATACAAAAACAACAAGTAAATTTTGATAATTTTTTTAAAGTAAATTTTCAAAATGATAAAATCACTTTTATTGGTAAAAGAAAAATTCCTAGTTATGAAGTGGATCAAAATTCCTATGTTGCAAATTTTAAAATTTCTGCATTACAAAATATAAATTCTGATGATTTAAAAGTTCAAGCTCTTCTTACAAGACCATTCACTAAAAATTTTGATCAAAAGTTAGAAGGACAAGTTAAAAATGGAATTTTAAGTATCGCTTTACCTAAACTAGATAAAGGTAGATGGGAGCTTAAGCTAAAGTTTTATGCAAATCAAGAAACAGTGGGTTTTTTTAGCTACGAATTAAATGCTCAATGAAATTAAGAATTTTTAGTTCTTCAAGACAAATTAGAGAGTATTATAACCAAAAAAAACAGCAAAATGCCTTATTAGATAGTGCTATTCATATAGGTGAATTTTTAGATAAAGTTTGTTTGAGCAATTTTCATAAGGCAAGTTCTTATGAAAGCTTGCTTTTAATGCAAGAAGCTTGTCTAAAAAGTAAGGATTTAGAAAAAAAACTAGGAATTTCGGTAGAATTTTTTGCTTTTTTGAAAAATAACGAATATCTTTTTTCTTTTTTTAAAGAACTTAGTTTAGAAAAAAAAAGCATAGAAGATCTTAAAAACAATGATTATTATGCTACCTATAATGAACATTTGGAAATTTTAGATGAGGTATATAAGAATTATCTTGCTTTGCTTGAAAAGAATTCTTTTTATGATGATCTTTCTTTGCCTAAAAATTACACTCTTAATAAAGATTTTTTAGATGAGTATGAAGCTATAGTTTATGATTTGCAAGGTTTTTTGAGTAAATTTGAAGAAAATTTATTAAGTGAAATTTCTCAGATTAAAGAAGTGGTTTTAAGTTTTAAAACAAGTAAATTTAATCTTGAATATCTTTTAAAACTTGATTTTTTAAAAACATTTGATTTAAAAATAAACACTCATTATGAAATCAATCTTTCAAAACAAGAGATTTTAAAAGAAGAAATTTTTAAAACAAAAAATTCAAAAATTAAACTCAAATCTTTTGAATTAAGGGCTTTACAATGCGCCTTTGTTATGGATGAAATTTCACATTTTGTACGCAAAGGTTTAAAGCCTGAAAATATTGTAGTTATAACTCCAGATGAAAGTTTTTGTGAGTTTTTAAGACTTTTTGATAAAGACAATATGCTTAATTTTGCAAGTGGGATTAGTATTAAAGAAAGTTTGTTTTATCAAAAATTTCAAGCACTTTATGAAAGTGCTAGTAGTGCTTCTTTTGTTTATAAAAATCAAGAGGATTATTTTGAAGACACGCAGATGATTTTTGATTATCACAATACGCTTTTACATTCTTTAAAGCTTGATTTTATAGAGTTTAAAAAGTATTTTGATGAGAAATGTGATTTTGAATATTTTGAAAAATTACTTGCTTTGTTTTTAGAAAATGAAAAGCAAGAGCTTGTTTATTTGATACGAAAAGAACTTTATTTTATTAAAGATTTATTGAAAAATCAGTCTTTAACTCTTAAAGAGTTGATCCATCTTTTTTTCATGCAAATTTCACAACTTTCCCTTAGTGATGTAGGCGGAGGTAAGGTTACGGTAATGGGACTTTTAGAAAGTCGTGGGCTTTGTTTTGATGGGGTAATTTTGGTTGATTTTAATGAAGAATTTATTCCTAAAAGAAGTGTTAATGAACTTTTTTTAAACAATGAAGTGCGTAAAAAAGCAGGATTGATTAGCTATGATAGAAGAGAAAATTTACAAAGATTTTATTATGAAAGCTTGATGAAAAATGCTTTAGAAGTAAGTATTTGCTTTGTGGAAAATGAAGAAAAGAGCAAATCACGTTTTTTAGATGAACTTGATTTTGACTTTTTTTATGAAACTCATATCCATCAAAAAGCTTATCTTAATGCTTTAAAATTAGACTATGAGGGCATAAAACCTAATCTAACTCCTATAAAAGCTCCTATTTTAAAGCATAATCCTTTCGAGTTTGCGCTTTCTTTTAGTCGTTTTAATTTATTGGAAAATCAAAAAAGAACTTATTATTATCGTTATGTTTTAAATTTAGCAGAACCTAGGGTTTTAAGCGAGGAAAGCAAAGCGAAAAATCAAGGAAATTTCATCCATAAAATGCTTGAAATTTATTATAAAAATTATGCAAATAATGATTTTGATATAAAAGTTTTTGCAAATTTATTGGATAAAGAATATCAAAAATACAATATTAGCGAACTTGATCTTGAAGTATTTAAATTAAAATTTATACAATTTGCTAAAAATGAAAAAGAGCATTTTTCAAAAGGCTTTTATGTCGCACATACAGAGCTTGAGTTAAATAATATTTTAAAGCTCGGAACAGATAGTATAAAACTTAAGGGCACTATAGATCGTATCGATAGTTCAAAAGAAGGTAATTTGATCATTGATTATAAAAGTGGAAAAGTACCAAGCAATTCTTATCAACTTGCTTTTTACCAAGCCTTATATGATGAAAATGCAAACGTGGGTTTTTATGATTTAAATAGTATGCAAATATTGCACCAAAAAGCTAAAGGTTTAGATGAGCTAAGAGAAAGACTTAAAGACTTAGTTCTTATGAGCAAGGAAGAAATAGAGTTTGAAAATGAACAAGATGAGTACTGTCCTTATAAACTCATTTATAAAAAGGAATTAAAATGAGTCAATTTGAGCCTTTTTTGGCATTAGAAGCGAGCGCGGGAAGTGGAAAAACCTTTGCTTTGAGTGTGCGTTTTGTAGCGCTTATTTTAAAAGGGGCTAGGATTAATGAAATTTTAGCTTTAACTTTTACCAAAAAAGCTGCTAATGAAATGCAAAAAAGAATTATTGAGACTTTTTTAAATTTAGAAAAAGAAAATAAAACCAGTGAATGCAATGAACTTTGCAAGCTTTTAGGTAAAGATAAAGAAGAGCTTATTTCTTTAAGAGATGCTAAAAAAGAAGAATTTTTAAGAACAGAGTTAAAAATCAGTACTTTTGATGCTTTTTTCGGAAAAATTTTGCGTGTTTTTGCTTTAAATTTGGGCTTAAGTAGTGATTTTACAATGAGTGAAAAGAAGCTTGATGTAAGAGAGATTTTTTTAAAACTTCTTAAAAAAGATGAATTAAAAGATTTGGCTTATTATATTAATTTAGTTGATGAGAAAGAAAATTTTTTTAACGAGCTTGAAAAATTTTATGAGAATGCTTATTTTCAAAATCATCCTAAAATTCCAAATCCATCTAAAGCTTATATCAATAAAGCTTATAGTGAGTTAAGAAGTTATTGTTTGGGTCTTACTCATGTAAAAAATTATAAAAATTTGTGTGACAATTTTAAAAGCGAAGTTTTAGATTTATCCGTGTTTATGCAATCAAGCTTTATGACAAAATTTGAAAGTACAAAATATTTGCAAGATTTAGAAAGCACTAACTTGTATTTTAGCGCAAAAAGAATGGAGCTTATAAATGCTTTAAATACTTATGCTATAGAGCTTGAAAATTATAAAATTGCTAATTTAATGAATCTTTTAAATCATTATAGTGAAGCTAAAAATATATTTCATAAAGATAAAAATACCTTAAATTTCCAAGATGTGAGTAAAAAAGTTTATGAGTTAATAACCAGTGAATTTAAGGATATGATTTATTTTCGTTTAGATGGCTTTATTTCGCATTTACTTATTGATGAATTTCAAGATACAAGCGTGATCCAATATCAAATTTTACGCCCTTTGATCGCTGAGCTTGTTTCAGGAGAAGGGGCTAAGAAAAATCGCACTTTTTTTTATGTAGGAGATAAAAAACAAAGTATTTATCGCTTTCGTAAAGGAAAAAAAGAATTATTTGATTTGTTAAAACAAGAATTTAGTCAAATTAAAAGTGATAGTTTAAATACTAATTATCGTTCTAAAGAGCTTTTGGTTGATTTTGTTAATGAAACTTTTAAAGAAAAAATCAAAGATTATAAAGAGCAATTTGCCTTAGAAAGTAAAAAAGGCGGTTTTGTGCGTATTGTGGAATCTAAAGAACAAAAGGTTAAAAACCAAGCCCAAGAAATCAAGGAAAAGACTTTAGAAACTTTATTTGAGCAAATTAATTTTTTAAGATCTAAAAATATTTCTTATGATGATATTTGTATTTTGTGTTGGAAAAATAGCGATGCAGATATGGTTTTGGATTTTTTAAGAGAGCAAAAAATTCCCGCATTTACTCAAAGTAATGTTTTGCTTGAAAATAAAGCAAGCGTAAGACTTGTTTTAGAATATGCTAAATATTGTATTTTTGGCGATGAGTTTTACTTGGTATTTTTAAAAGAACTTTTAGGTTTTGAGCCCAGAAAAATCGCCCTTGATTTTTCAAAAAATGCTATGGAAAATGTACTTTTTTTAATAAAAGAATTAAAACTTGATTTAAATGATATCGCTTTAATGCAATTCATCGAATATGCTAAAACTAAGGAAAATTTTTTAAAACTTTTATTTGAGCCTTGTGCTTTGAAAATAGTAAGCGAACAAAATATGGGTATTAGTATTATGAGTGTGCATAAATCTAAGGGTTTGGAATTTGATCATGTGATTTTGCTTGATAGTTTATCTAAAAACAATTCAAACAATGAAGACATTATGCTTGAATATGATATCAATCAAGGTTGGCAACTCCATATTAAAGATAAAATTCGAGAGCTTACTAAAGAGCCTATTTATACTCTTTTTAAAGAAAATATTACAAGAGCAAATTATGAAGATGATATTAATAAACTTTATGTGGCTTTTACAAGAGCTAAGGAAAGTTTGATCATCGTGAAAAGAAACGAAGAAAGTGTAAATGGAAATTATCCAAGTTATTTTAAGGGGGGATTTTTAAATATACATTCTCAAGAGAGAGGTTTTTTAGAAAGCAAAGAGCAAATTTTAAGTGTTAAAAAAGAAAGTATTCAAGCTTTACAAAAATTTGAAAAAATTAGCCCACAAGAAGTTCAAAGTGAAGAAAAGCTTGATAGTAAAGAGCTATATTTTGGAAATGCTTTTCACTTTTTTATGCAAAATTTAAAACTCCCTAAGGGTGAAAATTTTCAAATACTTACTCAAAGATGCAAGAGCAAATTTAGACATTTTTTGGATGAGAGTGATTTTGAAAAGCTTTTTAAAAGAATTGAAATTTTGCTTAAAAATATTCAATTTCAAAATTTGATTGGTGATGGAAAGCTTTTAAAAGAACAAGCTTTGAGTTTTAATGGAGAAATTAAACAATTAGACTTGCTTGCTTTAAAAGATGAAGAAGCTTTTATAATTGATTATAAAACAGGTCTTGCTATGCAAGATAAACATAAAGAGCAGGTAAGAACTTATAAGATCGCCATTAGTGAAATTTTGAAGAAAGATAAAGTACGTGCTTTTATAGTTTATTGTTTGGAAAATGAAATTCAAATTTTGGAAATATAAACTTTATTTTTACTTAAATTAAGTAAAAATTAATATTATTTTTTATACAATCACATTTTAAATTTTTGGCAAAGGTAAAAATTATGACAAAGATAACAAAGCCAAACGAAGTAAAACGAGAATGGATTGTTTTAGACGCAGAAGGCAAACGCTTTGGTCGTCTTTTAACTGAAGTAGCAACAATTTTGAGAGGTAAAAACAAGCCTTGCTTTACTCCAAATGTTGATTGTGGTGATTATGTAATTATCATCAATGCTTCAAAAGCTGTATTTACAGGTGCTAATAAAGCAGAAGATAAGCTTTATCATAGACATTCAGGATATTTTGGAAGTGTAAAAAGCGAAAAATTTGGTGATTTACTTGAAAAAAATCCTGCAAAATTATATAAATTAGCAGTTAGAGGTATGCTTCCTAAAACAAATTTGGGCAGAGCTATGCTTAAAAAATTAAAAATCTATGCGGGTAGTGAGCACCCACACACTGCGCAAATTGCTAAAGAAGGAAAATAATCATGGCAACAACATACGCAACAGGTAAGAGAAAAACTGCTATCGCAAAGGTATGGGTAAAACCAGGTAGTGGTAAAATTAGTGTTAATGGTGTTGATTTAAACACTTGGCTTGGTGGACACGAGGCGATTAAGCTTAAAGTGGTTCAACCTTTACTTGTGACTAAACAAGAAACTTCAATGGATATTAAAGCAACTACTTTAGGCGGGGGCTATAGTGCTCAAGCTGAAGCTTTAAGACATGGAATTTCAAGAGCTTTAGCAGCTATGGATGCTGATTTTAGAGCCTTATTAAAACCTAAAGGACTTCTTACTAGAGATAGTAGAACTGTTGAGCGTAAAAAATATGGACGCCGCAAAGCAAGAAGAAGCCCACAATTCTCTAAACGTTAATATTTTTTGGTGGGATTTTCCCACCTTTCTACAATTTTTTATAAAACTCATCCTTTTTTCTATCATTTATGTTATAATTGCAAAATTTAAATTTTTATTTTATAACACAATGAAAGGTTTTTTCTATGAAAAAAATATTCTTATGTTTAGGTTTGGCAAGTGTTTTATTCGGTGCTGATAACAATGTAAAATTTGAAATCACTCCAACTTTAAACTATAATTACTTTGAAGGTAATTTAGATATGGATAATCGTTATGCACCAGGGATTAGACTTGGTTATCATTTTGACGATTTTTGGCTTGATCAATTAGAATTTGGGTTAGAGCATTATTCTGATGTTAAATATACAAATACAAATAAAACTACAGATATTACAAGAACTTATTTGAGTGCTATTAAAGGTATTGATGTAGGTGAGAAATTTTATTTCTATGGTTTAGCAGGTGGAGGATATGAGGATTTTTCAAATGCTGCTTATGATAATAAAAGCGGTGGATTTGGACATTATGGCGCGGGTGTAAAATTCCGCCTTAGTGATTCTTTGGCTTTAAGACTTGAAACTAGAGATCAAATTAATTTTAATCATGCAAACCATAATTGGGTTTCAACTTTAGGTATTAGTTTTGGTTTTGGTGGCAAAAAGGAAAAAGCTGTAGAAGAAGTTGCTGATACTCATCCAGCTCCACAAGCAAAATGTCCTGTAGAACCAAGAGAAGGTGCTTTGTTAGATGAAAATGGTTGCGAAAAAACTATTTCTTTGGAAGGTCATTTTGGTTTTGATAAAACTACTATAAATCCAACTTTTCAAGAAAAAATCAAAGAAATTGCAAAAGTTTTAGATGAAAATGAAAGATATGATACTATTCTTGAAGGACATACAGATAATATAGGTTCAAGAGCTTATAATCAAAAGCTTTCAGAAAGACGTGCTAAAAGTGTTGCTAATGAACTTGAAAAATATGGTGTAGAAAAAAGTCGCATCAAAACAGTAGGTTATGGACAAGATAATCCTCGCTCAAGCAATGACACTAAAGAAGGTAGAGCGGATAATAGAAGAGTGGATGCTAAATTTATTTTAAGATAATGAATAAAACTATTTTATTTGATTTAGATGGCACTTTAATTGATTCTACTGATGCTATTTTAAATTCTTTCCAAGGAGCTTTTAAAGCCCTTGGATTAACTTCTAAAAATAATGAAGAAATCAAAAATCTCATAGGTTATCCTTTAGAGCAAATGTTTAGAATGCTTTATCCAGATAAAGTAAATTTAAGTAAAGAATTTGTATTAGCTTATCGTGAAATTTATGCACAAATTTATTTAGAACAAACCACTCTTTTGCCTAAAGCAAAAGAAGCATTAGAACTTGGAAGCGAAATTGCAGATCTTGGTATAGTTACAACAAAAGGAGGTAAATTTACTCCGATTTTACTTGATTATTTGGGAGTTAAAAAATTCTTTAAAACTTTAATTACTCTTGAAGATGTCACAAATCCAAAGCCAAGTTCCGAGCCTATAATTTTAGCCTTAAAAAGACTCAATAAAACTCAAGAAAATGCCTATATGATAGGCGATACAATACTAGATATTCAAGCTGCAATTTCTGCTAATATCACTCCTTTGGCCTTAGCTTGTGGCTATGGCAATGAAAATGAATTAAAAGCCTATTCTATGGTATTTTTAAATGCATATGAGGCTGTTAATTATATAGCTAGATTAAACTAATTTCAAGTTTTCGTTAAACGCCTTTTAAGAGAATTTATAGTAAATTGATAGCTAAAAAATTATAAAAATTATCAATATAAAGGAAGGTCTCAATGGGTAAAATTATGAAAACTATGGACGGAAATGAGGCTGCTGCATACGCTGCGTATGCTTTTACTGAAGTTGCTGGAATTTATCCTATTACACCTAGTTCTCCTATGGCTGATTACACCGATATGTGGGCAGCTGCAGGCAAAAAAAATCTTTTTGGAGTTCCTGTAAAAATCGTAGAAATGCAAAGTGAAGCAGGAGCTGCAGGTAGTGTGCATGGATCTTTACAGGCTGGGGCTTTGACTACAACTTATACAGCTTCTCAAGGATTACTCCTTAAAATTCCAAATATGTATAAAATAGCAGGTCAATTACTCCCCTGTGTAATCCACGTAGCAGCGCGTTCTTTGGCTGCTCAAGCTTTATCTATCTTTGGTGATCATCAAGATATTTATGCGGCAAGACAAATTGGTTTTGCTATGCTTTGTTCGCATTCTGTGCAAGAAACCATGGACTTAGCTGGTGTAGCACATTTAGCTGCGATTAAGGGAAGAGTGCCATTTTTACATTTTTTTGATGGTTTTAGAACAAGCCATGAAATTCAAAAAGTTGAAGTGATGGATTATGCGCATTTTGATAGATTATTAGATAGAGAAGCTTTGCTTGAATTTAGAAATAATGCTTTAAATCCAGAAAATCCAAAAACACGCGGAACGGCACAAAATGATGATATTTATTTTCAAACTAGAGAAGTAAGCAATCGTTTTTATGATGCTTTGCCTGATGTTGTTAATGAATATATGCAAGAAATTTCAAAAATTACAGGTAGAGAATACAAACCATTTACTTATTATGGTCACAAAGAGCCAGAGCGTGTGATTGTTGCTATGGGTTCTGTAACTCAAGCACTTGAAGAGGTAGTGGACTATCTTAATGCTAAGGGTGAAAAAGTAGGGATTTTAAAAGTTTATCTTTATCGCCCATTTAGTTTAAAATATTTCTTTGATGTTATGCCAAAATCAGTGAAAAAAATCGCAGTTTTAGATAGAACCAAAGAACCAGGAAGTCTTGGGGAGCCACTTTATCTTGATGTAAAATCAGCTTTCTATGGAAGAGAAAATGCTCCTGTTATAGTGGGTGGAAGATACGGACTTTCTTCAAAGGATGTTGATCCTGCTCAAATGATAGCAGTATTTGAAAATCTTAAACTTGATAATCCAAAAGATGGCTTTACTGTAGGTATAGTTGATGATGTAACTCATACTTCACTGAGTACTGGAGAGAAAATTTCACTTGGAGATGAAAGTACGATCGAATGTTTATTTTACGGACTTGGTGCTGATGGAACTGTGGGTGCAAATAAAAACTCGATTAAAATTATCGGAGATAAAACGGATTTTTACGCTCAAGCTTATTTTGCTTATGATTCTAAAAAATCAGGGGGTTATACAAGAAGCCATTTAAGATTTTCTAAAAAACCTATTCGTTCAACTTATCTTGTTTCAACTCCGCATTTTATCGCTTGTTCAGTAGCGGCTTATTTGGAAATTTATGATGTTTTAGCAGGAATTCGTAAAGGCGGAACTTTCCTTTTAAATAGTATTTGGAATGCTGAAGAAACCATAAGACAACTTCCAGATGCAGTAAAGAAAACTTTAGCTGAAAAAGAAGTAAATTTTTATATCATCAATGCAACCAAACTAGCTCGTGATATAGGTTTGGGAAATCGTACAAATACCATTATGCAATCAGCTTTTTTCAAACTTGCAAAAATCATTCCTTATGAAGACGCACAAAAATACATGAAAGAGCTTGCGTATAAATCTTATAGTAAAAAAGGCGATGCTATTGTAGAAATGAATTACAAGGCTATTGATGTGGGTGCTGATGGACTTGTAAAAGTTGAAGTGGATCCAAATTGGAAAAATTTAGAACTTAAAGAAAAAGAACAAACCAATGCCTATAAAGGTACTGAATTTGTTGAAAAAATCGTAAAACCTATGAACGCAGCTAAGGGCGATGATTTACCTGTTTCAGCCTTTTTAGGTTATGAAGATGGAAGTTTTGAACACGGCACAACCGAATACGAAAAACGTGGTGTCGGGGTTATGGTGCCAAGATGGATAGAGGCAAATTGCATCCAATGTAATCAATGTGCTTCAGTTTGTCCACATGCTGTTATCAGGCCATTTTTGATCAATGATAAAGAAATGGCAAATGCACCTCGTGGTGTAAAAGATCATGCTTTAGAAGCTAAAGGAACTAAAGGAGAAAAATTAAGCTTTAAAATTCAAGTTTCTCCACTTGATTGTACAGGCTGTGAGCTTTGTGTTCATGAGTGTCCTACTAAAGAAAAATCTTTGGTTATGGTACCACTTCAAGAAGAGATGGATTTTGGTGAGCAAGAGAATGCGGATTATTTATTTAAAGAAATCACTTATAAAGATGATATTTTAAATAAAGAAACCACAAAAGGAGCACAATTTGCCCAACCTTTATTTGAATTCCATGGGGCATGTCCTGGATGTGGGGAAACTCCTTATATTACTTTAATTACAAGATTGTTCGGTGAAAGAATGATTGTGGCTAATGCGACAGGATGTAGTTCTATTTATGGGGGTTCAGCTCCATCAACTCCTTATAGAAAAAGTGTGAAAAATGGACATGGTCCTGCTTGGGGAAATTCACTTTTTGAAGACAATGCTGAGTTTGGTTTGGGTATGAAAATTGCAACTGAAAACACAAGACACCGCATTGAACATATCATGAATGAAAGTATGCAAGAAGTTCCAAATGCTTTATCAGCCCTTTTTAAAGATTGGATTGCAAATAAAGACAATGGTGTTATGTCTGTGGAAATTAAAGATAAAATGATCCCTATTTTAGAGCAAAATAAAAATATTAAAGCGGTGCAAGATATACTAGAGCTTAAACAGTATTTAAGTAAAAAATCTCACTGGATTTTTGGTGGTGATGGTTGGGCTTATGATATAGGCTATGGCGGACTTGATCATGTTTTAGCAAGTGGAGAAAATGTAAATATTTTAGTGCTTGATACAGAAGTTTATTCTAATACAGGCGGTCAAAGTTCAAAATCTTCTAGAACAGGAGCTGTAGCACAGTTTGCAGCAGCAGGCAAACCTATACAGAAAAAAGATCTAGGTCAAATTGCTATGACTTATGGTTATATTTTTGTAGCACAAGTAAATTCAACGGCAAATTATACTCATCTTATCAAAGCTATCACTGCAGCTGAGGCCTATGATGGACCATCTTTGGTGATTTGTTATTCTCCTTGTATAGCTCATGGTATTAAAGGTGGGCTTGGTTACTCAGGAGAGCAAGGTGAGCTTGCTACAAAATGTGGTTATTGGCCACTTTATACCTTTGATCCTCGTTTAGAAGAGCAAGGAAAAAATCCTTTAACTCTAACAGGAAAAGAGCCTGATTGGGATTTATATGAGCAATTTTTAATGAATGAAGTGCGTTATAATTCACTTAAAAAAGCAAATCCTGAACACGCTGCTGAGCTTTTTGAACGCAATAAAAAAGACGCTCAACGTCGCTATAGACAGCTTAAGCGTATCGCTATGGCTGATTATAGCAATGAGGTTGAAAGCTGATAAAATATATTTTTAGTGCTACATTGTGTTTTAGCACTTTGTTTGCACAAGATAATTTTGAAGAGTATTTTAAACTTATAGATAAAGAAAATCGCATAAATTTTAATACTCTTCAAAACCCATTTGTGAATCCTACTTTTGAAAAATTAAGACATATTAAAATTACTGCAATTATGCTTGATAAAGTAAAAATTTATGATCGATGGTATAAAAAAGGTGATATGATTGATGATGCTATAATACATGAAATAAATACTAAAGAGATTAAATTCCAATATGATAATTTAGAAATTGCAATCCAAATAAATAAAAATGATAAGATTAATATTAATTAACATTCTTTTTTGCCATTATCTTTATGCTTTAGATTGTCAAAAGCGTCTTTTTGATATCAGTATTAATGAAAAATTAAGCATACAAGAAAGTCTTGATGAGCTTGCAAAATATTGTTCTTTTAGTATTATTGTTAAAGATAAAATTGCCAAAGAAAAATTAGAAACGTTGCAAAACTCTGTCAATATTCATCAAATGAGTTTAGACGAAATTTTTAATTTTTTTATCAAAGAGCATGATCTTAGCTATGATTTTGATGGTAAAATTTTAAGAATTTCAGGCATTAATACGAAGATTTTTAAGATAAGTTATATCACTTCTATCAGAGAAGGACAAAGCATAACTAAAGCGTCTGTAGACGCTAAACCAAGGCAAAGTGAATATAGCGGTAGTTTTGATGACGCAGAAGACAATATGATTAAAAGTATGGAAAAATTTGATTTTTGGCAAAATATAGAAAAAGAGATTATTGTATTATTAAAAAATTCTCATGAAGATTATGAGGCTAAAACTCCCATTATAAATCCCAATGCAGGTCTTATTATAGTAACTGGAACAAATTCTCAGTTAAAAAGTGTGAAAAATTATTTGCAAAAACTAGAAAATCGTCTTAAAAAACAAGTTATTATCGATGTTAGTATACTTGCTGTGAGTTTAAATGAAAGCCATTCTAGTGGGATTAATTGGCAAAATTTTAATATAGGTTTAAATTCACAAGTAAATAATGAAAATTCTTTTATTCAGTTTCAAAATGGGCAAGGTTTTGTTAAGAATTTGGGTTTAAGGGCGAATTTAAATTTTGATTCTATTATTAACTTTCTTTCTCAAAATGGAAAAACTAGCGTGCTTTCTAATCCAAAGCTTATGGCTTTAAATAACCAACAAGCCATTATTTCTGTAGGCGATACTATAAATTATCAAGTTAAAGAAAGTTCTAAAGGTACTGAAAATGGGACTACTGTTAGTGAAAGTTATAATAATTATTCTATTTTTGTAGGCATTTTACTCAATATCTTGCCTGAAATTTCTGATGATGGAAAAATAATGCTTAGGATTAATCCAAGCTTAAGTGATTTTAAGTATCCAGAAGATAATAAACGACAAAAAGAACCAAGAACTATTGCTCCTGATACCATACAAAAAAAGCTTTCTAGTGTTGTGCAAGTAGAGAATAATCAAACTTTAATTTTAGGTGGATTGATTTCTCACGATAAATCTAATGAGAAAAATTCTATCAATTTTCTATCAAAAATTCCAATCCTAGGTTCTTTGTTTAAAGGAGAAGTTTTAAATTCTAAAGCAACCGAAATTGTTTTTATTATCACTCCAAGTATAGTAGATAGTGTAAACGCTCCAAGTCTTAAAGATCTAGGATTTAAGCATTATGAGTAAAATTATTCCATTTAGAGAAGAAATTTTTCATCAAATCAATCAAATTTTAGAAAGCCAAAAAGCTTTTATTTTTTTATGGGGAAAAAGTGGTAGCGGTAAAAGTGTATTGTTGCAAAGATTGGCAAAAAAATATAATGTTGGTTTTATTAATGAAAATTTTAAAGATCAGAGTTTCTTAAAAGAAAAAATTGAGTTTTTGATTTCACAAGGTCAGAGTTTAATCATTCTTGATGAAGTAGGAATGTATGATTATGCAATGCTAGAAAGCATTAGGATTTATAGTGATTCTATAAGTTTTGTTTTAAGTTCTCATAAAAAGTTAAATATACTTAAAAAAGAGCATTTTAAAAGTCGTTTAAGTGCTTGTTTTGAATTGAAAAATATTAGTCTTTTAGAGCTTGATGATTATATTAAATTGAAATTCGGAATGAATTTTTCAAATAAATGTCTTAAGTTTTTACAAAAAATTTCTCAAGGAAATTTAAGATATATTGATAAAACTTTAAAAAGTTTTTATGAGATAAATAGTTTTTTTGATAAAAATAAAAGTCAAGAGTATATTTTAAAGCTTAGTGCTTTAGAGAATGGCTTATTAAGGTAAGATATGCAAGAAAGAATTAAAGAGCTTGAGCTTAGGTATAAATACTTTTTACTTAAAAAATATTTAAAATATTTATTGTTAGTTATTTTAATATCAGTTATAGCATTTTGTTTTTTTGTGCTAATGCAAAAATATAATAAGCAAAAAAATATTTATTTGCAAGCTATTGAACATAAAAAGCATTTAGAGCAAAAGATTCTTCAAGCGCAAATTTTACAAGAAAAAAATAAGATTTCTAGGGAAAAGTTATATAAAGAACTAGAAGAAGTTAAAGCGGTGCAGGAAAATACACATATTAGTAAGATAGAAATTGATTCTAAAATTTTAAATATTTCTGATTTAAAAAAATCTTTTTATCAAAATCCAAGCTATGAAAAGGCTTTAAATCTAGCTAAGAAGTATTTTGATATTAAAGCTTATCAAAAGACAATATTTTGGGCTTTAAAAGCCAATGAACTTGACAAGCAAAAACAAGATTCTTGGCTGATTTTTGCTCAGGCTAAAAGAGCTTTAGGCGAAGAAAAAGAAGCTCAAAGTGCTTTAGATGCTTATATAAATTATTATGGTTTAATGGAATTAGATGGAAAGTAGAATGGATAAAATTTTTCAAGCTTATATTGATAATGAAATAAGTCTTGATGAAATTTGCACTAAATTTAATATCACTTCTTGGGATTTTTTTAAAAAATTAGCAAATTTTTGTAATTTACATTTTGTTGATTTAGATGAAGATAATGATTTTATTGATGAAGGTATACCTTTTTCTTTACTTTTAAAATTTAAATTTCTGCTTATTAAAAACAATGACGGCTTTATGATTATTAGATCCAAACCTTGTTCTTTAGAGCTTTTAGAGCAAGTTAAGACTTTTATGATTTGTGAAAAAATCGACACTGCAATTGCCGATGAATTAAAGATAGCTAAAATTTTAAATCAAATTCGCATTCAAGAGGAGATTAAAAGATTAAGCATTAAGCTTAGACTTGAATGGCAAGAAAATCAAAAAAGAGATGATCAAAGTTGCATCAGTCAAATTTTTGATTTTTTATTACATGAAATTTTATCTTTTCATGCGAGTGATATTCATATAGAAGCAAGGAATGATGACGCTTTGATTAGATTTAGGGTTGATGGAATTTTGCGTGAATTTGCTATTTTTGAGAAGGATATTTATGAAGCTTTGGTTTTTCATGTCAAATTTTTAGCTTGTTTGAATTTAGCTGAATCAAGAAAAACGCAAGATGGAAGTTTTGAATTAGATTTTGAAAATGAAAGATATGATTTTCGTGTTTCATGTTTGCCTTTGATTTATGGCGAAAGTGTTGTTATAAGAATTTTAAAACATGATAAAGAAATTTTGGATTTGTATAAACTAAATCTTGGAAATAAAAATTTAGAAATTTTAAAAAAGATTTTACATCGTCCCAATGGAATGATTTTATTAACCGGCCCTACAGGTAGTGGTAAAAGCACAACTTTATACGCGTGTTTAAATGAGTTGAAAAGTATTGAAAAAAAGATTATCTCCGCAGAAGATCCTATAGAGTATAAAATTCCTTTAGTGCAGCAAATTTTGCTCAATTCAAAAGTTGGAGTCGAGTTTAATAGTGTTTTAAGAGCAATTTTAAGGCAAGATCCTGATATTATCATGATAGGAGAAATTCGCGATGAAGAAAGTTTAGATATTGCACTTAAAGCTTCTTTAACAGGTCATTTGCTTTTAAGCACCTTACATACTAATGATGCTCTTAGTACCATTGATAGGCTTTTGGATATGCAAGCAAAAAGTTACTTGATAGCATCGGCTTTGAGTCTTGTTATAGCACAGCGTTTGGTTAGAAAACTTTGTCCTTGGTGTAAGCAAAAAAGCAAAAAATATTATATTGAATTTGAAGGTGAATTTTTTGAACCAAAAGGATGTGAGCGTTGTCATCATAGTGGATTTTTTGGCAGAGAATTAATCGCTGAGTGCTTAGAGATCAATGAAGATTTAGCTTGTGCAATTAGGGAAAATCAAGATAAAACGATTTTAATGGAGCTTGCAAAAAAATATGGTTTTCAAACTATGTTTGAACAAGGTTTAAAAAAAGCCAAAGAAGGTCTTACAAGTATAGATGAGCTTTTAAGGGTTGTAAGATGAAATTTTATGAAGTAGAATTTCTTAAAAACAATCAAAATTATACAAAAACTATAAAAGCTGAAAATTTAAATACAGCACAAGCAAAAGCCTTATCAAAGAATTGGAAAATCATTAATATAAAAGAAATTCAAAAATCTAATTTTCAGAGATTAAAAGATGAAAATTTTATACTCTTTTTTAAAGAGCTGGCTTTGTTGTGTGAAGTTGGATTAAGTGTTCAAGAAGCGATTAGAGAATTATATCTTATGCATTCTTGCAAGATTATGAAAAAAATATTAGACAATTTAATTTTAGCTCAAAATCTAAATCAAGCTTTTGAAAATGCTAATTTTGGATTAAATCGTGCGGAGTTAGCCTTGATTAAAACGGCTGAAAAGACAGGAAAAATCAGCGAAGTGTTTAGTCAAATTTCTAAACTTCGAGAAAAAAGCTTAGAGACTCAAAAACAATTAAAAAAGGCTTTTAGATATCCTACTTTGGTTTTTTTAAGTATTATCGGAGCATTTTTGTTTTTAATGCTTTTTGTAGTGCCTAATTTTAAAGATTTATTTGAAAATTTAGGCACGAGTTTGCCTTTTATCACGCATGTAATGTTAGAAATTTATAATTTTTTAGATGACTATGGAATTTTTTGCATATTTTTGTTTGTTATTTTTATTGTTATGCTTATTTTAGCTTATAAAAATTTTCATTCTTTTGCTTTTTCTTGCGATTTTTTATTTTTAAAAATACCTTTGATTTCTCGTTTGATTATTTATAATCAAAATTATTATTTTTTTATGGTTTTTTCTTTGCTTTTAAAAAATGGAATTTCAATATCTAAAGCTTTTGATTTAGCTATTATAGGGCTTGAAAATAAATTTTTAATTTTTCAGTATAAAAAACTTTTTAGTTTTATAGATTCTGGTCTTGAGTTAAGTCAGGCTTTTAAAAAGATTGATATTTTTGATTCTTTGGTGTTTTCTATGCTTAGCGTTGCGATGAAAAGTGGAAGACTTGAAGTGTTAAGTGAAGAAATTGCCAAATATTATCAACAAAAAAGTGAAAATTTAATGGATAGATTTTTGGTTTTTTTAGAGCCTATGATGACTTTATTTGTGGCGCTTTTAGTTTTGTTTTTGGCTTTAGGTATATTTTTACCTATGTGGGAGCTTAGTTCGGGTATAAATTTTATCTAATTATTTTAGGAGATCTTCTAATTCTTTACATTCATTTTTAAGTTTTTGAAGCAAAGTTTCTGCTTGGTAAACCTATCATTAAAAGTTTATAAACCTTGGGGCGATCTTTTTTCCACTTGCGTAAGGTTTTGACATTTATATCAAGTTTTCCAGCTATATCTCTTTGTGTCATTTAAAATCCAAAATTTTTATTAAATTTATCTTTAAATGCTTTAAAAGACAACAAGGTAAATTTAGGACTAAAATTTTAAAAAATAGGACTTATCGATGTTAAAAACTGTCGATGAAAAAGGCAATATAATTTATGGAGATTTATCTTTACAAAAAAATTTAAAGCTAGAATTTAAAGGATACAACAACATAGTCTTTTTTGCAGGCGCTTCTTCTTCTATTAATATTATTTTTTGCCAAAATAATTCTTTAGTTTTTATAGGCGACAAGGCAGGAAGTGGAAATATTAAAATATCTAATGATAGTGTTTGTTATATTGGAAATAATACTTCTTTTAACGGCGTACATATGGGTGTTTTTGAGAGTAAAAATATTATTATAGGCAGCGATTGTATGTTTTCATGGGGAATTTGGCTAGATACAACTGATCATCATATGATTTTTAGTGAAAGTTATGAACGTATAAATGTTGGTAAAAGTATCTATATGGGCGATCATATTTGGTGTGCGAGAGAACTTGCTATCTTAAAAGGAAGTTTTGCAGCGAGTGGATGCATTTTAGGGGCAAGAAGTGTAAATAGTGGAGTGAAATTTTCAAATTCCATTTATGCGGGAAATCCTTCAAAGTTTATAAAAAGCGATAATTTTTGGACTAGAGATCATACACCTCATTTAACAAAAAAACAAGTTGGGGAGTATCAAAATATGTCAAAAAATGATTTTATTTTTAATTTTGAAAAAGATAAATTTCTAGATCCAAGTTTGATTGAAGCAGAGCTTGAAAAGTTCGAAACTGCAGCGCAAAAATTAGAATTTTTATATGATTATATTTACAATAATACCCATAAAAATCGTTTTGCTTTGTTTAAAGATAGTGATACAAGTGAGTGCAAGCTTTATAAAGATGAAAGTAAAACGCCTTTTTCAAAATTACAATTTGAAAATCTTACAAAACAAGAAAATTTTATATCAAAGCCCTTAGGAGCAGTATGCTTAGTGAAAAATCATCTTTCTTATAAGTTAGGTATAGCAATGATAGAAAATTCAAAAAGCTTCAAAGGATATTTAAAAATGCCCTTTGTGCTTATAAAAATTTCTAAAGCTCATAAAAAATTAGCCAAAAATAGGGTGGATTTAGAAAATTTTAGCGATTATGAAGAGGCCTTAAGATATAAAAATTATTTTTCATATAAACTAGGAAATGCTTTGATACAAGCACATAAAAATTGGTATAAAGGCGGATATATTAATTTTTATTTTGAAGTGTTAAAAATTAAAAAAGATTTTAAGAAAAATAATCCCAAGCTACTTTAATGATAGTAGCTCCTACAACAATTAAAAATAAAGTTTTAATAAACTTTCCATTAGTTTTTAATACAAGTTTTGAGCCTAAATAAGCTCCTAAAACTTGTCCTACGCCCATAAGCAAGCCTACAGCCCATAAAAGTTCGTATTGCCATAAAAATATAGCAAGGGCAATAATATTACTAGTGAAATTTAAAATTTTAGTATTAATGCTTGCTTTTCTCATATTAAAACCTAGTAGCATCACACAAGCAAAAATCCAAAATGAACCCGTTCCAGGCCCTAAAAATCCATCATAAAATCCTAAAGTTAAGCCACAAATTAAATGAAAAATTTTGATATTTTTTATTTTAGGTTCACTTTCGTGTTTGCCTAAGTTAGGACGTAAGGCTGTATATAAGAAAGTAAGAGTTAAAAAGATTAAGATAATAAGCTTTAATTGCTCATCTTTTACAAAAAGAACGCTATAACTTCCTATAGCTGCTCCTAAAGCTGTAAAAAAAACACCCCAAACAAGATGAGGTAGAGTAGTGGATTTAAAATAAGTTAAAGTAGCCGTAAAAGAACCAAAGACGCTTTGGAGTTTGTTTGTTGCTAAGGATAAATGCGCAGGAATTCCACAGGCTATGAGTGCTGGTAGAGTAATAAGTCCTCCTCCGCCTACAATAGAATCTATAAAACCAGCAAAAAGGGCTACAAAAAAAAGTATGAAATAATAAATCATATCTAAGTGCTCAAAGCCCATTTTTCACTCCTTAAATTTGTCAATTTCCTTACTTTGTCCTAAACGATAGAGTGCAAAGTCATATTTTATGGGATCATTTGCATCTAATTTTTTTAAATTTTGCGTGAGTTCTAAAACACTTTTATAATCATATATTTTACGCTTTAGAAGTCCTAAAGTCAAGGAAATTTTATGTGTATGTGTATCAAGTGGAATTAAAAGATCTTTGGTGTGAATTTTGGTAAAAAGTCCAAGATCAAGTTCATCTTTTCTAACCATCCATCTTAGATACATATTGTAGCGTTTAAGAGGTGAAGTAGGGCTGTTTTGCCAAATTTTTCCAAAGAAAAAATCATACCCATAACTTGAATATGAATTTAAGGTTTTGATTTTTTGCATAAAAGCTAAGATGGCATCTGTGGTATTTTCTCTTTTTTGATAGGCTTGATAAAAAAGTTCGTAGAGTGAAATTTCATTTTTCAGTCTTGAAAGAGTGATAAAAATTTCTTGTATATCTTTCTCATTTTGGAAGCGGTATTTTAAATTTTTAAGTTCTTTTTTTATTTGTTTTTCTTGAAGGTTTAATAAAGAAAAATCAAGTTTTTTTAGAAAATTTACTATATTTTTAGCATTTCCATAGGCAAATAAAGCACAAATTAAGGCAATAAATTCATCATTGTGAATTTTAGCAATTTGCAAAGGATCTGGAGTTTCAAAAAGAGAATGATTGGTATTTTTTTGATTGGCTAAAAAATCAAGCTTAGCTTTAAGATGGATAAAATTTTTCACTTGATATTACTAGAGCTTAAGATTTAAGCCCTAGTAAGGTATCAAGCATTTGATCTACGGTTGAGACGATTTTTGCTGCAGCACCGTAACTTGATTGGTATTGTATAAGAGCGGCTAATTCTTCATTTGTATTTACACCACTTTTAGATTGGTATTCGCTATAAACAGAATTATAAAGAGTTTCATTGCTTGAATTTACGACATTGTTATTTTCACCATCTGAGGCTATTTTACCTGTAAGTTTGCGGTAATATTCTTCCATGGTAAGATTATCGATGGTGCCATCTTCATTATAAAAATTAACTTTTTCATATTGAAGTTGGATGATTTTATTTGCCATGTCATTGCCACTATCAACCCCATTTAAGCTTGCTCTTACTGTACTTGGATCATTTAAGATGGAATCTTTTACTTTCATGTCACTTGCATCAGTTCCGCTGAAAAAACCACCTATACTAAACGCACCTGCGAAATTTGTACCCTTATCTTCAATGGCTACCTTAAAACCTGGTTTTGCATTGATTTGAAATAAACCATCTCCAGTTTTTGCATCGTAGCTAAAACTTGCATTGATATGATCATCAACATCATCGTTTGAATTTTTATTGTCATTATCATCTGTATTAGCATTGATTTGACGCATGATATCATTCATGGTTGTATTTACATCTATGGTGATGGTTTTGGTGAGTTTTTTATCGCCTTTATCATCATAAATGACTATATCAAAACTTCCTGGTTGTATGGTTCTATCGTAATTAACTAAAGGAATATCTCCCTTAAGCCCAGATAGATAATCAGAAGTGACAGAACTTTTCGCAGAACTCGCATAAAGATTGTTAGTTTCATTGATCATGGTCTTAGCAAAAGTATCTAAAGAGTCCATATAACCTTGGATAATTCCATCTTCATATTTTCCTTCGCTTTTGCTATAGTTTCTACCGCGTAAGTCAAGTTGAGCACCAAGCTGTCCACCGCTAATCTTGGCAGTAAGATCGCGAACTTTTTCATCAGGAGTTTCATAATAAATGCTATAAGATTTATTTTTATCATCATAATCAAGCTTTAAAGGATGAAAATTTATTCCATCTACTATACTAAAACCTTCTATACTTAGATTGTATTGATGTCCTGGATCAGTGATGGTTGTATCAAGACGATTATCTTGATTGATTTCATTTTTACTTGCAACTGCGCTAACTAGCTTTGAAAGAGTGAGTTCAAGTTCATCTCTTCTATCCCTAAGCTCATTTGCGTGTTCTGTTGGTAAGGCTTCTTGTCCATAAATTTGTTTATTTATGGTGGCAATTTCTTCGCCAATTCTATTAATCTCATCAACCGTATTTTTAATATCATCATTTACTTTTTTTTGGATTTTATCCAAGGTTGCAAAAGTGTTATTAATGCTTTCTGTTAAGGTTTGAGAAGCTTTTACAAGGGCTATTTTTGTGGCATTTTCATTGGGGTTAGATGCAAAATCATTCCAAGCTTTGTTATAATTTTCTAAATCTTTCAAAATTCCAGTATTTTGTAAGTCTGGAAAACGCTGAGCGATTTCTTGTAAGGTTGAGGCCATATATTTAGTGTATTCTAGTTGGTTTGATGCACCTTTTAATTTATAATAAGAATACTCATCATGCAAACGTACTATACTTTCTATAGCAGTTCCTGTGCCTACTTGAACTCCACCTGTGGTAATATACCCATTTGTAGTTTGCACCACTCTTTGGCGTGTATAAAAAGTTGCATTAGCATTTGAGATATTATTTCCAGTTGTTGCGATTTGAACTTCGCTTGCCTTTAAGCCTGTAACACCTGTGTATAATGTTCCAAAAATACCCATTATAAATCCTTATACATTGATCTTGAAAATTGACTCTGGATTTGTCTTTTTATCTCCATAAGCATTATTTGTTCCATCATTGATATCAAACATTTTATTTACTAAGCCATCAAGAAAATCTTTGACAATAAGAACAAATTTAGCATACTCTTTGTTTTTACTATGAAGGTTTTGAAGATTTTTTTTAAGTAGATCTAGTTTTTGTTTATCTTCATCATCTAAGAGTTCGCTAAGCCCTTTTGTAGAGCTATTATTTAGCTCAACCAAGGCAACATCAAGTTGTTTTTTAGCTGTAATAAATTTGGCGATAAGTTTGTTTTTTTCTTCTACACTTGGCGTTACACTCTCATGTTTAGCCACTTTGATATTTTCTATATCTTCTTCGGTTAAAGCAATAAGTTTTGCTAAGATAGCATTTACTTCATCAAGTCTTTGTTTAAGCATATTTTCTCCTTTTCTCTCTCAAAAAAAAGAGAATGAAAGTTTTAGATTAAAGAGTCAGCAATCGCAGCAGCCGTAGCTTTTGTATCGATTTTATAAGTACCGTTTTTAATCTGCTCTGCGATTTTACTCGCTTTATCATTTTCCGTTTTTTGAGTATCGTTTGTTTTAGTTTCTTTATCTATTCTATTTGTATTTAATGTGGTATTTGCCACATAACTTTGTTGTATAGGATTGATCATTTCTGCCTCCTTGATCTTAGTTATAATCCTCTACAAACCATATCGACCCAAATTTAAAAAACTTAACCCCTTTCTTTTAAAAAATCGTATAATAATTTTGAAAAACCCATACCTCCACTTAAAGCTTTACTCATGGTATCATTATACATGGAAGAGTATATTTCATCGCTGGCATCTTTTCCAAAGAGTGAATTTTGACTTTTTAAAGATACATCTAAAACTTGCTTTAAAAAAAATGCTTCAAAGGCATCTGTTTGTTCTTTCAAGGCTTCATCTTCTTTGGTTTTTGTAACTATATCATTGTCATTTATTTTGATGCTTGATTCTAAGCTTCTTGCTTTAGCCGCACGATCAAGTAAAGCACTATTCATACTATAAGTATTTAAAAAATTATCAACTTTCATTAGATGATCTCCAAGTCCGCGTTAATTGCACCTGCACGCTTTAAATTTTCCATAATAGCGATAATGTCATTTGGGGTTGCTCCAAGTTTGTTAAGCATTCTAGCTATATTTGCAACTGTGCTTTTTGCATTGTTGATTCTTAAGGTATTTGAACTTGGATCTACAAAACCACCATCTTTCATATCGATTTCATTTTGATTAGCTACTGCGTTATTGTTTGGATCTATTTTTATGGTGATATCTTTATGAGTGATTAAAACGGGTTCTACCTCTACATCAACTCCAGCAATCACTGTTCCTGTTCTTTCATCGATAATAACTTTGCTTTGTGGTTTATAAGCTATATCTTGTTCTAAAACTTTTGCCATAAAATCAACACTTGAAAGATCTTCAGGTTTTTTGAGTTTTACTGTGCGAGAGTCGATGGCTTTAGCCACTTCTTCGGCAAAGACAGTATTTAAAACCCTTTCTATATCGTTTGCGGTTTTAAAGTCCGCTACTTTTAAACTTAAGGTTAGATCATTGTTTTGGCTAAAATTTTGTGGAATTTCTCTTTCTACATTAGCTCCACCCATTACAGTTGCAGTAGTTGAGTGAGAACCTGCTCCTCCTGGTCTAGGTGTTAAACCTCCTGTTGAGATAGAGCCTTGTGCTATGGCATAAATTTCACCATCAATCCCACGAAGTGCAGTCAGTAAAAGTGTTCCACCTTGTAAAGATTTTGCATCACCCATAGATGAAACGGTAATATCAAGTTTATCTCCGCTTTTTGCAAAGGCTGGAAGTTTGGCTGTAACCATAACAGCTGCGGTATTTTTTGATTTGATATCATTAGGATCTACTTTGATATTCATACCTTGCAAAAGGTTTGAGATGGATTGTAGTGTAAATTTAGAGCTTGTTCCATCGCCACTTCCATTAAGCCCTACAACAAGTCCATAACCTATAAGTTGGTTATCTCTTACACCTACAGTGTTTGCTACATCCTTGATTTGCACTGCAAAAATGCTTGTCATAAAGAGTAAAAATATCGTTACAACTCTCATGGATTCTTCCTTTAATCTATTGTTGATGATAGATCAAGCAAAAAGTGTTCCAAGTGAGTTAAAAAGAGTAAAAACTTAAGCTAGTTGATCCAAATTTCTTTTCTTTGATTTTTTGAAAATTTTGGATTTTTTCGGGAGTTTTTATGGTTGAGTGGTGTTCAAAAATGATTAAATTTAAAGTCTTTAAATCTAAATTTTCTAAAAAATGATAAATTTTTTCATAAATATCGCTAAAACCTTCTCTGATATCAAAAGGTGGATCAAGATATAAGATGATTTCATTTTTTGAATTTTCTATGAGTCGCGGTAAAATTTCAAAAGTATTTGCATGGATTGCTTCTAAATTTGGATCTATGTTTTTAGCATTTTCTAAAGCAATTTTATAAGCTTTTATATCAAGTTCTATAGCATAAGCTTTTAAAGCATGATTACTTAGTGCTTCAGCCGCCATCAAAGCACTTCCACCAAAGGCTTCAATGAAAATTTTATCTCTTAAATCTTCTCTTATTACATTAAAAACACAACTTTTTACTATGCTTTTAGTGCTTCTTGTTGTTGTAAGACTAGGTAAAAGTAGTTTTTTTCCCTTGTATTTACCACTTTCTATATTTGTATAAAGCTTTATTTCTTTGACTTTTTTTATTTTTTCTTTAGGGGAGCTAATTTCTTGTTTTTGAAGAAATTTTTTTCTTTTTTCATTATGATTAAAAAAGTCTTTAACGCTTATAAATTCATCATTCATCATTAAGTGCTTTTACGAGTTTGTTTTTAAGATCTTTTATGGCAAGATCGATTTTATTTTCATAATCTTTTTTAAATTCTAAGGCAATAGCGTCAATTTTTTCTTCAAGCAGTCTTTTTTGTTCAAGTGCAAGTTGCAAAGCTGCTGCTTTTAAGGCATTATCAAATTCATTTAAAGACTCAAACAAGGCTTCTTTACTAAATGGTACGCTTAAAAATGGAGAGTTTTTAGAGATGATAAATAAGGGTTTTGCGGTGTGAATTTTTTCATCGCTAATAATAAAATCACAATCTTTTTTCATCACTAAATGATCTTTTAAAAAAAGTTCTAAAGTTTTTTCTATGATGAGATCTTTACATTCTAAAGAGATTTTCATATCAAACTAACCTTTAAAGTGTGATTTTTTAATGATGGGGCTTGTATGCCTTGGATAAGGGCTAAAAACTCAAAACGACTTAAAATATAAAAGTCTTCAAAATCTCTTTTGCTTGTTTGCATAAGTTTTTTAGCACAAGTATCAAAAAGATAAAAATCTTTTTCTTCTTTTACTACCATAAAATCAGCCCCGCTATCATAAGCATCTAAAACAATATCTGCAGCCATTTTATAGCTTAGTGTGGGATTTAAATTCAGCAAAGTAAAGCCATTATTTTTTGTGCTATTTTCATAGGAAATAAATTTAGCTTTAAGTTTGGATTTTAAAGTATTACAAGCATTAAAACCATAAAAAGCCACATTGAAATCTTTAAAATTATGCTTAATTTCTTTAAGTTCTTTGATCTCATTATCAAAAGCATTAGTTTTAGGTAAATCAAAGTGTAAAATATTGTTATCAAAAAGCCCTAAATTTAAAATTTCATTTTGTAGGTTTTTGATCGTTGTTTCTAAAATTTCATTTTTGCTTTGAAGATGATAAAAAATCCCTTTTTCTTTATCTGCTAGAGTTTTTAAAATTTCTATCTTTTTTTCAGGATATTTTTCTATCATTTTTGAAGCTAAATAAAACACTCCATCGCCCATATATTCAGGAAGATAGTCTAAAATTTCACTTGCATAATATAAATAATCATATTTTGCATAAAGCTTTTTATCTTCTTCATCGCCAAATTTTTCAAGATGTTTGTATTTGTCTAAAAAATCATTTTTATCGATGATAAGATCTTTAATGGCTCTTTTTGTGCTTAAAGGCTCGATACAAAGATTAAAATCAAATTCTTTTGCTATTTTTTCTAAAGGTGTAAAAAGTGGTATGATTTGCTTATTTACAACTATGTAAGTATCTTCATCTTTATCAAAATCAAAATAAATATCATCATCTTGAACTTGCAAAAGCAAATCATAAAAACTTGCAAAATTTTCATAATTATCATAAACATAGGGTTTATAATAAGCCTCATAATCCTTGGTTTTATCAAATCTAAAAATTCTTAATTCTAATTTTTTCATGGTTTTTCCTTAAATATTTCTATATTATATAAAATTTTTCTAAAATTCACTAGAATTTAAAAGGAAATTTTATAAAATCACGCATTATGAACAAAGAAGATTTTATTATCAAAGCTTTTTTAAATGAAAAAAATGGCGATGATGGAGCTATTATCGATGATTGGTGTTTTAGCAAGGATTTGTTTTTTGAAAATGTGCATTTTAAAAGAGAGTGGTTTAGCTTAGAGCAAATCGCTACAAAAGCAATGCTTGTTAATATCTCAGATGCTATTGCGATGAATGCTGTGCCAAAATACGTACTTTTAGGACTTGCTCTACCAAAAAATTTAAGTGAAAATGAGATCAAAGCCTTGCAAAAAGGTTTTTTAAAAACAGCTAGGAAATTTAATATAAAAATCATAGGCGGCGATACTATAAGCAATGATAAAATAGACATTAGTCTTACTATTATTTCAAAGATCAATAATAAAGCTGTTTTTAGAAAAGGTTTAAAAAAAGGACATTTACTTGCTTATACAGGAAAATTAGGGCAAAGTTTAAAAGGGCTTGAAATTTTGCAAAATGGGGGTACTTTAAAACCAAACCATGTATTTATAAAGCCAAAATTAAGAGCTAGTTTTTTTTATGAAATCGCACCTTTAATTTCTTGTGCTATGGATATTTCAGATGGTTTAAGCAAAGATTTATCAAGACTTTTAGCTTTAAATAAATGCGGTATTTCTTGGTTTAAAAAACTTGATGATTATACGCTTTATAGTGGAGAAGAATATGAAATTTTATTTGCTTTTGATGAAAAAGAACGGCAAAATATAGAAACAATAGCCAAAAAACACGGCGTGAAATTAAATATCTTTGGAAAAGCAGTGAAAGGAAAATATGAATTTAGCGGAAGAGAACATCATTTTTAAGCCTTTGTATAGTTTAAAACACAGCCCTATTAATGCGTATTTTAGTAAAAATAGCGATGATTTTGTAGTGCGTGAAAGACCTTTGTATGAATTTAGCGGTAAGGGTGAGCATCTTATTTTGCATATCAATAAAAAAGATTTAACCACAAATGAAGCTTTAAAAATTTTAAGCGAAGTAAGCGGGGTTAAAATAAGAGATTTTGGTTATGCAGGGCTTAAAGACAAGCAAGGATCAACCTTTCAATACCTTTCTATGCCTAAAAAATTTGAGAGTTTTTTGTCAAATTTTTCTCATCCTAAACTTAAAATTTTAGAAATTTTTACCCATGAAAACAAGCTAAGAATAGGCCATTTAAAAGGAAATTCTTTTTTCATACGCTTAAAAAAAGTTTTACCAAGCGATGCTTTAAAACTAGAACAAGCTTTGATGAATTTGGATAAACAAGGTTTTGCGAATTATTTTGGCTATCAGCGTTTTGGAAAATTTGGGGATAATTACAAAGAAGGGCTTGAAATTTTGCGTGGTAGAAAGATGAAAAATGTCAAAATGAAAGAGTTTTTAATTTCAGCTTTTCAAAGTGAGCTTTTTAATCGCTATTTGAGTAAAAGAGTGGAGTTATCACATTTTGCAAATGATTTTAGTGAAAAAGAATTAGTTCAAATTTATAAAATTTCTAAAGAAGAAGCTAAGGAACTTAAAAAACAAGAACAATTTTTTAAGCTTTTAAAAGGCGAAGTTTTAGGGCATTATCCTTTTGGAAAGTGTTTTTTATGCGAGGATTTAAGCGCTGAGCTTGAACGTTTTAGAGCAAGAGATATAAGTGCCATGGGGCTTTTAATCGGTGCTAAGACTTATGAAACAGGAGAGGGTTTGGCCTTAAATTTAGAAAATGAAATTTTTAAAGATGCTTTGGAGTTTAAGGCTAAAATGCAAGGTTCAAGACGCTTTATGTGGGGATATTTAGAAGAGTTAAAATGGCGTTATGATGAAGAAAAAGCTCATTTTTGTATAGAGTTTTTCTTGCAAAAAGGCTCTTATGCCACTGTAGTTTTAGAAGAAATTTTGCATAAAAATTTGTTTGAGTGAAATGATTATGAGTTAAATTTTATGTGATTTTTACTTTAGAATTTATTGCAAAAAATGATATTTAAATTTTAAATTTAGGTATAATTATATTAATTTAATTTTTAAAATAGGAGTAAAAAATGGAAAAAATTAACAAGTGTTTTAGCTTTAGGAGCTATGACTTTGATTATAGGTTGTGGCGGTGATGATCGTTTTGTGGAATTTAATAAAAACGAATTAAATCCTTTTGTAGAAAAAGGTTTTGAATTAATTAAAACAAAAAACAATAATGCTAATATGGAATTTTATTTTTCTGAAACTTTGAAAAATTTTGATGATAAAAGATATAAATATTTAAAATCAAAAGATTTTCAACTTTATAGCACCATTAAAGGCTATCAATATATGATATTAATGTCAATAAAGATAAAAACGATAAAAGAGAATTTTGGGCTTTAATTTGTGGAGATAATAAAGTAGAAAATTGTAAAATAGAAAATGCTATAGGGCGTGGAGTTTAAAATAAAATAAGCGGGAAATTCCCGCTATCTTTTTTATACTGATATGAAAATTACTTATTTTAAGCCTGTTATTCCGCTTTCAAAGCAATCAAAACACCTTCTATCATTTTTTTGATATCCCCATCAAGGATATTATCCACTTGAGAAAAAGCTTCTCCACTGCGATTGTCTTTAACTTGCTGATAAGGGAAAAGCACATAAGAGCGGATTTGATGCCCCCAGCCTATCTCGCTTTTTTCTCCAGCATTAGCACTATCTTGTTGTTTCATGAGTTCAAGTTCATAAAGGCGAGATTTTAGCATTTTAAAAGCGGTAGCTTTGTTTTTGTGCTGACTTCTGTCATTTTGGCATTGTACAACTATACCAGTTGGAAAATGCGTGATTCTCACAGCTGATTCTGTTTTATTAACATGTTGTCCGCCTGCACCACTTGCTCTGTAATAATCTATTCTTATATCTTTTTCTTCGATTTCAATTTCTATATCATCATCAAGTTCAGGGCTTACCATAACACTTGAAAAGCTTGTATGGCGGCGTCCTGCACTATCAAAAGGAGAAGTTCTTACCAAACGATGGATACCATTTTCAGCCTTTAAATAACCATAAGCATTTTCGCCTTTAACTAAAAAGCTCACATCTTTAAGCCCTGCTTCTTCGCCTTCTTGAAAGTCTAGAGTTTCGACTTTAAAACCTTCTCTTTCGCAAAATCTTAAATACATTCTATAAAGTATGCTTGCCCAGTCATTACTTTCCGTTCCGCCCGCACCTGGGTGAATAGAAACAATGGCATTTTTACCATCATTTTCCCCGCTTAAAAGCATGGAAATTTCAAGACTTGTGATGGTATCTTCAAGTTTTGGCGCGTCATTAAATAAAGCTTCAAGCGTTTCTGTATCGTTTTCGCTATTGGCTAGATCGAAAAGTTCGCTTGCGTCATTTAGAGCGTTAAAAGCATTTTCATAGTTTTTAAGTAGATTGGTAATTTTGGTTTTTTCTTTTCCTATGATCCCTGCTTGTTTTACATCACTCCAAAAAGAAGGAGAATTTTCAAGCTCTTCAATTTCTTTAAGCCTTGTTTGGATATTTTCAGGCTTAATGATGGAAGCTATGTTGCCGACTTTGTTTTTTAAAGTTTTTAAAAGTTCGCTAAATTCGTAATTATCCATAAAAATTTTCTTTCTTCATTTTTAAGGTATTATTTTAGCAAATTTTACATTAAAAAATCTATTGCTACTTTTGTGAATGTTTAAGAAAATTTCTTATTTGACCTCTTCCCAAACTCCCTCTTCAACCTAGGCACATCTTTGAAGATAAATTTGATATACCCCCCCCCTCATACCAATTCTTACTAGCCTTAATAAATTCTTCTCCTAATTTATAAGTAAAACATTCTTTTTCTTTTAAAGTTTCATTATAATCAGGATAAGTTTCTAAAGGAGGTAAAGCTAAATTTGGATTTTTCTTTACTTTAAATTTATAAGCCTTTTGTTCTTGTTTATGTGAAATAACAATACTTAATATTATGAAAGGTAAAGATATAAAACCTAATACACTTTTAGAATTTATAATCAAAGCTTGTCCTAGTTTATAAGAAAGTTGGTTTTGAATTCTTGTTTTGGCTTTTCCGTAGTTATTTTGGAAATTTAGTAGATTTTCTTGTGATAAGGTAGATTTATCCTTATAAAAATGATATTCATTAATGATTTCTTTATAAATTTCTATTTGGGGAATTAAGTGATTAAAATTATATTTTTTTGGAATTTTTATGTTAATATTTTGTAATTTTTCAAAGTTTAAATTATTATTAATATGTTTTTTTGGATAGGTTAAAAAAATGCAATGAAATCACAATAAGATAATGAATCTTTATTAACTTTAATGTATGTATCTTCATCAATGCAAATGGAAGAATATATATCAACAAATATATTATCAAGACAAGGTTTTAATAAAATCTCACCATTTTTATTATAAATAAGAATATTGCTTGTAATTTTTCGTCTTTCTAACCAATTTGGTGAAACACAAATATTTGCATCTTCTTCTGTTGTCCAACAGTGATAACCTATCAGCTTAAACCCTTTATATTTATTTGGAAATTTTAGTAGATTGGAGTCAAATAACCTTATGCATTTTTCATTAAAAGCAGAATTAGAGCGATAATACATGATATTTTTTTTTGATAAATTTTCCAATGCATCTGCTTCGCAAATTTTAAAATGAAAGGTTGAACTGTGTGTATTATGTGTATTGTTTGTTAAAAAATTTTCTATATTATTAATAATACTATTTCCTAATTGTGAGTAAATTATATCAAATTGATGAGAGCCATCTTTTTCTCTTAAAAAAGAAAAATCAATTAAATTAAATTTTTCATAATAGTTATTTATATCGATGATATTAAAATTAAATTTTAGAGCTAATTTTTTGTGAATTTGGTTAATGACTTTAGAATTGTAATTAAAAAAAGGTAGTATCAGAATCAATATTTTACTATTCAAACAACTTAATTCTGTAAAAAATGATTTTACAATTTCATAAATTTCGATATTATTATAAGACCAAGAATCATTTACATTTGATTCAGAAATAATAAGTTCGGCATTTTTTAGTATAGTTTTATTTCTATCGCGTTTCAACTCGTATAAATTTTGTAGTGATGAAGATGCTCCCAAGGCTAAATTATAAAATTTTAATTTCTCCTGCTCCTTGTTGACAGTGGTATTAAATTTTTCAATACCTTCTTTTAATCCTTTTTGCAACCCATTTACCATTACAGAATTACTTCCACCTAATAAAACTACATTTTTTTCATTCATAAATTTTTCCTAATTATTATTTTGATATGATTTTAAGAAATTATTTTATCAAAAAATTTAAAAAAGCGAGAAAAATGTCAAAACTTTATCTTATGTCTTTAGGTTGTAATAAAAATTTAGTCGATAGTGAGATCATGCTAGGACGCCTTAGTGCTTATGAGCTTTGCGATGAACCAAGTAAAGCCGATGTTTTGATCGTAAATACCTGTGGTTTTATCGACAGTGCAAAAAAAGAAAGCATTAATGCGATTTTGGATTTGCACGAACAAAGAAAAAAAGATTCTCTTTTGGTGGTTACGGGTTGTTTGATGCAGCGTTACCGCGAAGAACTTATGAAAGAACTTCCTGAGGTTGATCTTTTCACAGGTGTGGGTGATTATGAAAGAATCGACGAAATGATACTTAAAAAAACAAATTTATTTTCAAATTCGACTTATTTGCAAAGTGAAAATTCTAAACGTATTATCACAGGTTCAAATTTCCATGCTTTTATAAAAATCGCCGAAGGTTGTAATCAAAAATGCTCTTTTTGTGCTATCCCAAGTTTTAAAGGCAAGTTAAAATCTCGCGAAATAAGTAGCATTATAGCTGAGCTTAAAGATTTGGTAGCTAGAGGTTATAAGGACTTTTCTTTTATTGCACAAGATACGAGTTCTTATTTGTTTGATAAGGGTGAAAAAGATGGGCTTATACGCTTAATCGATGAGGTCGAAAAAATCAAAGGTATAAGAGCGGCTAGAATTTTATATCTTTATCCTACGAGTGCGAGTGAAGCTTTGATCAAACGCATTATAGCTTCTGAAATTTTTGTAAATTATTTTGATATGCCTTTGCAGCACATAAGTGATAATATGCTTAAAATCATGAAGCGTGGGGCAAATAGCACAAGACTTAAAGAAATGCTAAATTTAATGAAAAGTGCGCCAAATAGCTTTTTACGCACGGGTTTTATCGTAGGGCATCCAGGTGAAAGTGAGGCGGATTTTGAAGAGCTTTGTGAGTTTGTTAAAGACTTTGGTTTTGATAGGGTGAGTGTTTTTGCGTATTCTAAGGAAGAAGATACAGCTGCTTTTGATATGGAGCAAGTGCCTTTTAAAGTGATCAATAAAAGACTTAAAATCATAGAAAAAATTGTTGATGAAGTGATAGAAAAAAGTTTTGAAAAAGAAGTAGGGCAAAAGCGTTTAGCAGTTTGCACAGGAGAAAGTAGCGAGGGAGAGTTTTTTATCGCAGCTAAAGATTTAAGATGGGATAGAGAGATTGATGGGGAAATTCTTATCAATGAAAGTGAATGTGGAAATTTAGAAATGGGGCAAATTTATGAATGTGAAATTTTACAAAACCTTGATAAAAAGCTCCTTGCTAAGGCTTTAAGAAAAGTAGATGCAAATTAAAGATGAAATTTTAGCCCTTTTAAAAAGGGGTAAAAATTTACTCGCTTTTTCTTATGGAAGTGATTCTAGTGCGCTTTTTTATCTTTTAATGCAAGAAAAGATCGACTTTGATCTTGTGATGATAAATTATAAAGCTAGAAAAAATAGTGATTTAGAAGAGTTAAAAGCCAAAGAACTTGCTTTGAAATTTCATAAAAAAATTTTCATAAAACAGGCTCCTAAATTTCAAAGTAATTTTGAAAAAAAAGCCAGAGATTTTCGCTATGATTTTTTTGAAAAAATTTGTCTTGAGCAAGATTATGATCATCTTATTTTAGCTCATCATTTAAATGATCAATTTGAATGGTTTTTGATGCAACTTTCTCGTGGCGCAGGTTTGGCTGAAATTTTAGGTATGCAAGAGTGTGAAAAACGATCAAATTATACACTTTTACGTCCTTTACTCTTTATAAGTAAAGATGAAATTTCATCTTTTTTAAAAGAAAAAGATATTTTTTATTTCCATGATGAAAGCAATGAAAATGAAAAATATTTTAGAAATTATATAAGAAAAAATTTCTCTAATGCCTTTGTGAGCGAATTTCATCAGGGTTTAAAAAGAAGCTTTTCTTATCTTGATGAAGATAGGAAAAAACTTTATGACTTTGAAAATATCAAAGAAGTTCAAGGACTTCTTATTTGCCCTAAAAATGAAAGTTTGATTGCTAGAGCGGTGAAAATGAAAGGTTTACTTTTAAGTACGGCACAAAGAAAGGAGTTTTTAAAGGGCGATTGTGTTTTAGGTGGTAAAATAGCACTTGTATATAAAAATGAACAAGCTATTGTTTTTGAGTATGAAACTTGTCAAAAATTACCCAAAAATTTCAAAGAAGAGTGCAGAATAGCTAAAATTCCAAGACTTTTAAGAGCTTATTTGTATAATCACAAAATCGATATTTTAAGCCTTAGCTTTTAATTTTAAAATTCTTTGATAGGCTAAATGTGTGAGAAAAATCACAAAAAACACTTGCAAAAAAAGTCCTAAAAGTGGCACTGATGAGAGTAGATAAAAACAAAGAGTGCTAAATTTAAACTCTAAAGGCGAAAAATCAGAAAGAAAGCTTTTAAAACTTTCTTTGTCTAAAATCGTGCTTGTAACATCAATCATTAAAAGTTTGTGAAAGAGATAATAAAAGGCAAGATAATATACAAAAATATTGATAAAAGGTAAAAATAAAGCCAAGGTACAAAGTAAAAAAATCCCTATAAATTTTATAAAAATTTTAAAAATTTCAAAGATAGTTTTTAGGGTTGAAACTTCGTTTGTATTATCATAATGGTAATATTTTTGGTTGATTTCTTTAGCGATAAAAGGAGTGAGAAAAGAAGTGATAAAAAGGGCTAAAAAAACCGAAGCAAAAACAACAATAAAACCTGAAAATAAAAAGCTTATGATGGTGATTAAAATTTGCACAAAATGAAGGGCATAAAACCACGCCCAAAACGAATCCTCTCCAACGCTAAATAAAGAATTAAAATAATCCAGCAAAGCCGAAAAGCCAAGTACTCCTAAAAAAAGCATCAGCACAAGGCTAAAAATCAAAGGAATTAAGGCAAATTTTAAAAATTTAAGACTTAAAAAATCTTTGATCGCAAGTTTTAAAATATCCAAATTATGCCTTTTTATAGCATTCTTCTAGTTTTTTATAAATAGTATCAAAATCAAGCTCTTGTTCTAAAATTTGAGCTAAAACTTCATTGTCTTCTTTGCCATTCCAAGTTTTTTTATAGCTACCTTCTTTGTAACCATTGTTTTGTCTAAAGATATTCAAAACATTTTTACCTATGTAGGTTTTATAAAGAATTTCAAGATTAAGTCCGCATTTGATAGCTAAAGTAAAATAGGTTGAAAGCAATTCTCCAAGATTAAATCCAAAGCCACTGCATTTGTGGATAATAAGCTCTATATCATTTAAAATACCATAAATATCACTCTCATTAGGATGTTCTTCTTCTTTGCAAAAATCTTGAAATACACTCACAGTATTAACTTCTGTAGCTATAGCTTTGAAATCTTTACCGTTTTTATCGCGATATTCTTCAAGTAAAAGACTTAAGATAAAATGCCAAATATCAACAATCTCTATACGCACATTTTCCCAATTTGTCGGACTTGAAATGTTTTTCCAATGTTTCCATGCAAAAGAGTCTATAAGTTCTGCACATTCCATATAAATACAGCGTCTCCAACTGATCAGTTTTCCTTCTTTGGTGTAGCCATTTTCCCAATTTAAGCCGTTTGTTTCATCGTTGAGTTTTTGTTGGAGTTTGAGCATATTTTCTAAAATTTCGATATTTGTCATTTAAAAACTCCTTGATAATTTTTAATATTATATGATTTAAGCGTAAAGATTTAAACTATCATCTGTCTTATCTTGATTTTCCTTGGCTTTTTCTTGTTGTTTTTCAAGTTGTTTTTTCATTTGTTCTAAAACTTCATCGAGGAGTTTTTTACTATCTTCAAGCATAGAAGCATTGATATCTTTATCATCTGTTTGATTTTGTTTTAGTAAATCACTGAGTTTATTTGTAAAATTATTCATAATAGCATTTTGATGGTTTTCATCATTTGGTGTTGGTAGAACATTTGCCATTTGCATAGCTGATTCTATAATTTCTTTTGGCTTTAACTCTCCGACTTTAGAATTTGCTAAAAAGTCTTTGATCATAGGTTCAACTTCTTTCATAGCATTTTTAATCTCATCAAGATCATTTTGTGTGAGCTTAGAGCCTTCAAAAGTAAAGCTAAAGCCATACTGACGCTTAAGATTAAGAGTTTTACCTTCTTCATTATTTGCATAACTTACGCTTTGATTATCATACATAGATAAGGCTAAATGTTTGCCACTTTTTGTTGTATAATCCATCGAAAAACTTTGGTTTTTACTAGCATCAATTTGCATTTCTTCCCCTTATATTTATAGTTTAGATTATAAATCGGTTATTTTTAAAAATATTTTAGTATAATTTTACAATATGGATGAAAGAATTTTAGAATTTATAAAAAATGAGCAGCTTTTATCTTGGGCTATGATTGATGAAAAAGGTGTTTATACAGCTAGTGCTTTTTATGTTTTTGATGAGAAGAATTTAGCTTTTATTATCGCTTCTCATGAAGATACTAAGCATATAAGATTAGCTAGTGAAAATTCAAGTATAGCACTTAATATAACTAAAGAAAATAAAATAGCCTTTTTAAAAGGTGTGCAAGCTAAGGCCGAGTTTAAAATGGCAAGCAAGGAACAAATGAAAATTTATTTTTCTAAATTTCCCTTTGCTAAGCTTGATAAAAGTGCAAAAATTTATGCTTTAGAGCTTTTTTGGCTTAAATTTACTAACAATGCTTTAGGACTTAGTAAAAAGCTTGAATTTTGTAAAAAATAAATTTTTATGATTTTATTTAAAAAAATGAGTTATGATTATAGTTTATGTAAATTGTTAGGTATAGAAAATAAATGTTAAATGTAATTCACGCTTTATTTTTTAGGGAGTTAAAAACTAGATTTGGTGCTAATAGGCATTTGGGTTATCTTTGGGTAGTTGGAGAACCAATGTCAATAACACTTGCTATCACAGCAATTGTCACTATTATAAGAGAATATCATCATCAAGTTATGCCTGAAGGAATTTCTATTTTTATGTTTTTAATTTCAGGTATTATGCCTTATTTTATGTTTAGAAGTATAGTAACTCAACTTATGAATGGTACTCAGGCAAATTTGGCTCTTTTTGCTTATAAACCTGTAAAGCCTATACATGTATTTATTGCTAGAACTTTGCTTGAGTTTTGTATTTATTTTGTGATTTTTATCACTGTGCTTTTTTTTGTAGGATGGTTTTTTAGATTTGATGTATTCCCAGTTCATTTACTTGGAGTTTTATTTTGTATTTTTTTACTTATGTGCTCAGCTTTTGCCTTGGGGGTTTGTTTTGCTATTATTTGGCATTTTGTAGAGCCTTTAAGAACTTTATTAACTTATTTTAGCATAGTGTTTTATTGGACTTCAGGTGTTATACTCCCTACTTGGCTAACTCCTCGTCCTTTACTTGATATATTATATTATAATCCTTTACTTCATATTTTTGAACTTTTAAGATTTAATTTTTTTGAGAATTATCCTTTACAAGATGAATATAGTTATTTTTATGCTATATTTTGGATTTTACTTGTTTTATTTATAGGACTTTTTGTCTATTACTATAACAGACAAGCTTTAACGGCGGCAAAAAAAGAATGATAAAGCTAATTAATTTAACTAAATCTTATCCTTTATTTAGCGGTGGGAGGCATTATGTTTTTAAAAATTTTACTTTTGAATTTCCTGAAAATTGTAGTATAGGATTGATGGGGGGTAATGGTGCAGGTAAGTCCACTCTCATGAGACTTTTAAGCGGGGCAGAGCTTCCTGATAGTGGTAAAATAATTACTAATAAAAAATTATCTTGGCCTTTAGGTTTAAATGGAGCTTTTCAAGGTTCTTTAACTGCTAGAGATAATGCTAAATTTGTAGCTAGAGTATATGGTTATAAAGGACAAGAGCTTCAAGAAAAAGTAAAATTCGTAGAAGATTTTGCAGAGCTTGGGAAATTTTTTGATGAGCCTATGAAGACTTATTCTTCGGGAATGAGTGCTAGGATAGCTTTTGGACTTAGCATGGCCTTTGATTTTGATTATTATTTAATTGATGAAGCTGGAGCTGTTGGAGATCCTGCTTTTAGGGAAAAAAGCGTGAAATTATATAGGGAAAGATTAAGCAAATCAAAAGTGATTATGGTATCTCATGATGTAGCTGAAATTAAAGAATGGTGTGATAAAATAATTTATATGAAAAATGGACAAATTACGGTTTATGATGATGTAGATGAAGGAATAGCTGCGTATCAAGGAAAAGCTTAATGGAAGAAAATAAAACTTTATTAGAAAAAATTAAAGATTTAGGTATATTTGATTCTTTTAAAATTGTTTGGTTTATAATGATTTTTGTTGTGATTTATTATACATTGATTGCAGCACCAAGATATGTAAGCACGATGATTTTAGATGTTAGATCAACAAGTGGAGAAAGTGCTCAAACAAGTGGAATTTTATCTTTACTTAGTAACACTTCTACGGCAAGTGAAGATTTAAATTATCTAAAAGGCTATATAGAATCAAGTGATATGCTAAAGATTTTGGATGAAAAAATCAAACTTAAAAGTCTTTATCAAGAACAACATATAGATTTGCCTTTTAAAATTTGGGATTCAAGTTCGATAGAATCTTATCTTAAATATTACCAAGCAAGAGTTAAGGTGCATACAGATGAAACCACTAAGCTTTTACAGGTAGAAGTAGAGGGTTTTACACCTAAATCAGCTCATTTGATTGCTCAAACTATTATGCAAGAAAGCGAAAAATTTATCAACGAAATCTCTCATAAAGCAGCTAGAGAACAAATGGCTTTTGCTGAAAATGAAGTACAAAAATACAAAGAACGATATCAAAAAGCACAAAATGATCTGATTGCTTTTCAAAATAAATATGGAGTTTTTGATCCTTTAAAGCAAGCTGAAAATAAAGCAAGTTTGGTTGCACAAATTGAGGCTAATCTAGCTCAAAAAGAAGCCAAGCTTTTAACTTTACAAAGCTATATGAATGATGCAGCACCTGAAGTAGTAGCACTTAAAGCAGAAATTGAAGCGATTAAAAAACAGCTTTTAAGGGAAAAATCTAAAATTTCAGCTAACAATTCTTCTCAAAAGCTTAATGATTTGGCTGCTAAATTTCAGGATTTAACTATAGAAGCTACTTTTGCGCAAAAAGCCTATGAAGCAGCTTTAAAAGCTTATGAAAGTGCTAGAGTAGAAGCTTTAAGGAAAATAAAACAACTTGTCATCATTCAAAGTCCAGATATTCCAGAAAGTGCAAAATATCCTGAAAGAATTTATGATATTTTAACAGCGTTTATTGTATTATCTTTGATTTTTGGGATTGTTAAATTTATTAAAATGATAATAGAGGAGCATAAGTATTAAAATGAAAAAAATATTAATTTTATTTTTTAGTTGTATTTTATGTTTTGGAGCTGTGGATGTTTCACAAATCATTTCAGCGGAAGATCAAGGTTCTACTACAACTAGTATAGATCAAAATTTAAGCACAAATTATGATATGGCAAATAAAGAAAATAATCTTACAAAAATTCATCAAATTTTAGTATTTGGTGCTCATCTTTTTAATGGAAATTTTAAAAATTACAATCAAAGAGTTTATAACCCAGATTATAAGATCGCAGTTGGTGATCAAATCAGTCTTAAAATTTGGGGAGCTGTTGAGTTTTCGCAAGTTTTAGTGGTGGATTCTCAAGGAAATATTTTTATCCCTAAAGTAGGAGCTGTAAATTTACTAGGTGTGAAAAATAGCGCCCTTGTAAGTGTTATAAAAGCACATGTTAATAAAATCTATAAAAGCAATGTTTTTGTTTATGCAGATATGAATGCTTATCAAAATGTCAGTGTTTTTGTAACAGGAAGTGTTAATGCTCCAGGACTTTATCAAGGACTTAGTTCGGATTCAGTGATACAGTATCTTGATAAAGCAGGGGGTATAAATTTAGAATATGGAAGTTTTAGAGATATTCAAATTTTGCGCAATAATAGTGTGATAAAAAATATCGATTTGTATGATTTTTTGCTAAAAGGGCAAATGGATCTTTTTCCTTTTAGAAGTGGAGATGTTATTTTAGTAGGAAATGTTCAAAATTACGCTTTTGTTAACGGTGATGTGCAAAGACCTTTTCGTTTTGAACTTTCAAATGATATTAAAACTTTAGCTGACTTAGCTAGAGTATCAGGTGCTAAACCTATCGTGACTAATGCTATCGTAAAAAGTTATGGTGAAGATCATAAACTTAATGTCAGTGCTTATAATAAAATGCAATTTTCAAAAGTTTTACTTAGAACAGGAGATGAGGTAGAATTTCACCCTGAGTATGTTTCTGAAAATATAACTATAAGTGTAAATGGCGAGCATAATGGTTTAAAAACTTTAATTGTAGGTAAAGGAACGACTTTAGAAGATATTTCTAAACTAATCAAGGCTAATCCGCAATCAAACATGCAAGCTTTGCAAGTATTTAGAAAAAGTGTAGCTAGAACTCAAAAAGAGCTTATCAATGCTCAGCTTAAAGAGCTTGAAACTCTAGCTTTAACTAGCAGTTCTGTTACAGCTCAAGGCGCAGCTATAAGAGCTCAACAAGCAAAAACGATTTTAGAATTTATTCAAAGAGCTAAGCAAGTAGAGCCTAAGGGTCAAATTGTCATCGATAATCCAAAGTCTTATGGCTCGGTTATATTGGAAGATGGTGATACTATTAATGTGCCAAGTAAGAATAATCTCATCATAGTTCAAGGCGAGGTTTCTTTACCTGGGGCTTTTGTGTATGATAAGGGTAAAGATTTAAGATATTATATCAATCTTGCAGGAGGTTATGGAGAAAGAGCGGATACTTCAAAAGTTTTGGTGATACGAAGCAATGGAAAAGCTGAAAAATATCATAGTGGTATAGATATGAAACCAGGTGATTCTGTGTTGGTATTGCCAAAAGTAGATAGTGAGAATTTGCAAATTTTTTCAATGTTAACTCAAATTCTTTATCAAATTGCTATCGCAACCAATGTTGTGCTTAATCTTTAAGGTTTAAATATGAATACTCTTGAAATAGCCAAAGAAGTCTTTGAAAAAGAAGCACAAGCTATTTTGGATTTGTCTAAAAATTTAGATGAAAATTTCAATCAAGCTATAAATTTGATGTTAAATACTAAAGGGCGTTGCATAGTCAGTGGAATGGGTAAATCAGGCCATATAGGCGCTAAGATAGCAGCTACTTTAGCAAGTACAGGAACGCCAAGCTTTTTCATCCATCCAGGAGAGGCTTTGCATGGAGATCTTGGAATGTTAACCCCTGAAGATGCTTTAATTGCTATTTCAAATTCAGGAGAAACTGAAGAGATTTTAAAAATCATTCCAGCTATAAAAAAGCGCAAAATTCCACTTATAGTAATGTGTGGTAAAAAAAATTCTACCCTTGTAAAGCAAGGCGATATATTTTTAAATATAGCTGTGGAAAAGGAAGCTTGTCCTTTGCAGCTTGCTCCTATGTCTTCAACAACGGCAACTTTAGTTATGGGAGATGCTTTAGCAGCTGCTTTGATGAAAGCAAGAAATTTCAAGCCTGATGATTTTGCACTTTTTCACCCAGGGGGAAGTTTGGGACGTAAGCTTTTAACTAAAGTAAAAGATCTTATGGTTTCAAGCAATCTTCCTATAGTGCATCCTGATACTGAATTTAATGATCTTGTTGATGTGATGACTAGTGGAAAGCTAGGGCTTTGTGTGGTGCTTGAAAATGAAAAATTGGTTGGTATCATCACTGATGGAGATTTGCGTCGTGCTTTAAAGGCAAGCGATAAGCCAAGATTTGATTTTAAAGCTAAAGAAATCATGAGCACTAATCCTAAAGTAGTCGATGCTGATGCTATGGCAAGTGAAGCAGAAGAGATCATGTTAAAACATAAAATCAAAGAAATTATAGTAGGAAAAGAAGAAAAAGTTGTAGGTATTATCCAGCTTTATGCCATAGGAAATGTTTAATGGCTCTTTTATCTGTTATTATCCCTTTTGGTTTAAGTAAAGAACGTCCCTATATAGAAGAAAGAGTTCTTCAAAAAGCTAAATTTTTTCAAAGTGATGAGAATATAGAATTTATTTTTGTTGAAGGATATTCATCTAAAAATCACGAGCTTAAAAATTTTATCCAAACAAATCATCATATTTATCTTAAAGATATGAATCAAAAAGCTTTTTCTCAAGGAAGATGTAGGAATTTAGGAGCAAGTTATGCGCATTCAAATGTTCTTTTATTTTTGGATGTGGATTGTTATATTTCTTTAGATAATTTTGAAAAAATTTTAAAACTAGTTCAAATTAAAAATATTTCTCAAAATATCAATGCTTTGGTAGTTTTACCCGTAGTGTATCTTAATAAAGATGCTAATGAAAAATTAAAACAATACGATGAGAAATTTTGGGATATTTTAATACAAGAGGATTTATTTACAGCAAAAAATACTTGGGTAAAATTTTTTGCCCCAAGTTCTACTTCAAGTATTGTGATAAATAAACATCAGTTTTTAAGATTAGGTGGAAATGATGAAAATTTTATTGGGCATGGTTATGAAGATTTTGATCTTTTTGCTAGAATTTTAAAAGCTTGTGTGAGTTTTGAAAAAATGCCTACTAATTTAAGCTATGATGCTAGAAATTGGAATTTTTTTAACTTTAAAGGTTTTAGATCTTGGTTTTCATTGCTTGGTCATGAGGCTTGTTTTTATGGAATTTATATGTATCATTTTTATCATGTAGAACCCAATCAAAATGCTTATATGCAAAATAAAGATAAGAATCATCAGCTTTTTTATAAGCATTTAAAAAATATCAAAAAACATGATTTAAAGCCTTTGCAAGTTTTTAAAGCCAAAGGTGAAAAAGTTTTAATACTTTTTAAAGACCAAAATTATGATTTTAAGGATATTAGTGTTTATGTGGGAGAAACCATTTATAAAAATATAAGTGATTTTTTTATAGCTAAAGAGTTAAAATATAAACTTTTGTTGGATTTTTTACAACAAGAAAAAATCACTAAAATATTTTTGGATGCAAGTATAAAAGAAGAAATTGATGGTATAGATTATTGTGATATTTTTTATTTTCAAAAAGGAATTTTACCTCATTCTTGGTTTTTTGCAAAAAATTTAGATTTAGATTATAAACAAGATTTAATTTTAAGCGAGCAAAAACTTTATCAAGTGAAAGAATATTTCTTAACTTTAAAGAAGGATGAAAAAAAAGTTATCTTGGATTTTTTAAGCCAAAATAATGATGATAAGTGTGATTTGTATGAAATGCTTTATTATTTGATTAACGAAGTTTATAGTTTTGAGCATGATGGGATTTTTTATCAAATCATCATTGATAAAGAAAAAATGCTGATGGCGCAAAAACATGATAAAAGCTTTTATCCTTTAGGATCTTTTATTTATAAACCTTATTTGTATGAGCTTAAGAGTATAAGACCTTTTTCATTTTTGATGAAAATTTTAGGTTTAGAGTATCTTGGTGCTATGATTTCACATACTAAATTTTATCGTTTGGCAAGAAAATTGTTTTTTAATCCTAAGGGGTTTTTTGAGGATTTGAGAGCTAAAAAGAATGCAAACGTATAAATGTTTAGTTAAACCTAAAATTTCTGTTATTATCCCTTCTTATAATTCGGCTAAATATATAAAAGAATGTTTAGACAGTGTGATTTTTCAAAGTTTAAAAGAGATTGAAATTTTATGTATAGATGCATATTCAATTGATGGAACTATAGATATATTAAAATCATATAAAAAGCAAGATAGTAGAATTAAAATTATTTTTTCAAAAAAAAAGAGTTTGGGTTATCAAATTAATCTAGGATTAAAAGAAGCCAAAGGAGAATATTGCACAATAGTTGAAAGTGATGATTATGTAAAAATAGATATGTGTGAAAAACTTTATAGATTAGCTTGCAATCAAGATTGCCAAGTAGTTAAATCTGATTTTATTGGTTTTGAAGATAAGGAGAAAGAAAGAATTTTTAAAAACCTCTCTATATGTTATGATCAAGCTTTATATAATAAAAAAACTAATTCGTATTTAAATCCAAGTATTATTATAAATTCTTGGAATATGAATCAATCTAGTCTTTATAAAATGGATTTTATTAAAAAATACAATATAAGAGCAAATGAAACAAAGGGTGCTTCTTATCAAGATATAGGATTATGGTTTCAAATTTTAAGTTTGGCTTCAAGTATTTATTTTTGTCAAGAGGGGTTTTATTTTTATAGACAAGATAATGAAAATGCTTCGGTTAAGAGTAAAGATAAAATATATTGTGTCTGCGATGAGTTTGAGTTTTTAGATAAGTTTTTTGATAAGAATTTAGAGCTTAAAAGTAGATTGCAAGATGTTTTTTATTGTTTTAAATTTAAAATATATTCATGGAATTTAAAGCGTATTGATGATAAGTATAAGTTAGAATTTTTATATAAATTTTCACAAGATTTTTCACTTATTTATGATAAGTTAGATAAAACAGTGTTTAAAGTTAGTGAAATATCTGAAGTTTCTTGCATTGTTCAAGATCCTAGTAAATACTATAAAAAATATAATAGTGTTTTTTATAGTATAAAAAAAAAGATTTTTAGAATAAAAAGAAAATATTTTAGGTAAAAGATGAATAAAACAGTAGGCGTAGTTATCCCAATCTATAATGTAGAAAAATACTTAAAAGAATGTTTAGATAGTGTTGTTAATCAAACTTATAAAAATTTACAAGTTGTACTTGTAAATGATGGTAGCACTGATGAAAACTCATTTAATATAGCTAAAGAATACACTTTAAAAGATGAAAGATTTATACTTTTTGATAAAAAAAATGGTGGTCATAGTTCTGCTAAAAATGTCGGCATAGAGTATTTTAGTGGAGAATATATACTTAAAAATAAAACTCAAATTTTAGAAAAAAATTCTTTAATAGAATTTAATATAGAAGGTAATAATCCCTATGAAATTTATATAGTGTATAAAAGTTATAAAGCTTTTCATACTACTAAAGATTTAGCTGATTTTATTTATCCTAGTATAGACTATATTATCTTTTTGGATTCTGATGATTATTGGGAGCTTGATTGTATAGAAAAATGTGTTCCTAGAATGAATCGGGTTAATGTTCTTTGGTTTGATTATAAGTTTTTAAATAAAAATAAAGCGACTCAAATGGAAATTTATGATTACACAGAAGAACAAATCATTGCTCCTTTGCAATGGTTAAAAAGGACTAGGGAAATAGGTAATTATTTATTTTGGTATGCTTGGCAAGGAATGATTGACTTTACTTTTTTGCAAAAAATAAATATTAAATTTATTAATCAGATCATCCATGAGGATCATCATTTTGGTATAGCACTTTTTTCTATGGCTGATAATATATACATATATCCTGAGAAAAAATATATATATCGTTTTAGAGAAAACAGTATAAGCAATCAAAAACAATATAGCATAAATACTAACTCTTATTTGTATACTTTATATATAGAATTTAATAAAAATACCTATGAATTAAAAAGGTATCAAATGTCTATGAATTGGATTTTTACTTGTTTAGAATTGATAAAAGTTTTAAAATATAATTCAAATAATGAAATATCAATCCTTGTTGAACAAACCTTTTTGCCTACTTTGCTTGATAGAACTTTGATTATTTTTTTTATAGATAAAGATCCGTTGTTGCTTAAAAATAAACTGCAAGAATTAAAAGATTATTTTGAAAAATTTCATTTAAGTGGAGCAGAATGTCTTAAATATCAATTGTCTTATCGTTTAGGGCAATTTGTTTTATCTAACTATAGAAGTTTAAGAGGTTTGATAAAAATTGTTTTAAATGCTAAAAAAATGATACTAAATATTCAAAAAGAACAAGAGTTGTTTCAAGAAACAATCAAAAATTACCCTTTTATTGTTTTTTCTTCTTGTAGTGAAGATCTAGAAAGTAGAAAAATCAAAAAACATTATTCTTATCGTTTAGGGAAATTTTTAAAAATTATTTTAATATAAGCTAGTTTGAATTATAATAATAAGTTTTTATAGAAATTGGGAAAGTGTTTATAATGAAGATTATTTTAATCACTGGGGGAACGGGATTTTTAGGTTCTAATTTATGTAAAAGATTGCTTAGTGAAGGTAATAAAATTATTTGTGTAGATAATAACTATACAGGTAGAATGGAAAATATCAAAGAACTTTTAGAAAATGAAAATTTTACTTTTATAGAGCATGATATTTGCAAGCCATTAAAAATCACACAAAAGCTTGATCAAATTTATAATTTTGCTTGTCCAGCTTCTCCACCTGCTTATCAAGGAAAACACGCCATAAAAACAACAAAAACAAGTGTGTATGGCGCTATAAATATGCTTGAACTTGCAAAAGAGCATAATGCAACGATTTTACAAGCTTCAACTTCAGAAGTTTATGGAGATCCGCTCGTTCATCCACAAAATGAAGAATATAGAGGCAATGTAAATCCTATAGGAATTCGTGCTTGTTATGATGAAGGAAAAAGATGTGCAGAAAGTTTATTTTTTGATTATCATAGGCATGAAGGTGTGGATATTAAAATAATAAGAATTTTTAATACCTATGGAGAAAATATGGATCCAAATGATGGCAGGGTTGTAAGTAATTTTATATGTCAAGCTTTAAGTGGAAAAGATATTACAATTTATGGAGATGGTTCGCAAACGCGTTCTTTTTGTTATGTGGATGATTTAATTGATATTATTATTAAAGTGATGAATTCTTCAAAAGATTTTCAAGGACCTATAAATACTGGTAATCCTGGTGAATTTACCATAAAAGAGTTAGCGCAAAAGGTTATAGAAAAAACAGGTTCTAAATCAAAGATTATCTATAAAGATTTGCCATTAGATGATCCAACTCAAAGAAAACCTGATATTTCTTTAGCTAAAGCTAAATTTAATTGGGAGCCAAAGATAAATTTAGATGAAGGTTTAGAAAAAACTATAAAGTATTTTAAAGAAAAAATTACAGAATTTAAAGGATAAAATTTATGAAAGTAGGAATCATAGGAACAGGTTATGTTGGACTTCCAACAGGTGTTGGATTAGCAGAACTTGGAAATGATGTTATTTGTATAGATAGAGAAAAATCAAAAATTGATGCCTTAAATAGTGGAATTTTAACAATTTATGAAGATAATCTTGAAGAGCTTTTTCATAAAAATGTAAAAGAAGGTCGTTTAAAATTTACAACTTCTATGCAAGAAGGTATTAAAGATGCGGATTTAGTGATCATAGCAGTAGGAACTCCACCGCACCCAGTTACAAAAGAAGCAGATATGAAGTATATTCATGCAGCTGCAACTGAGTTAGCTGATTATTTAACAGGTTATACAGTAATTGCTACAAAATCTACTGTTCCTGTTGGTACGGGTGATGATATAGAAAGTTTAATTAGCAAGAAAAATCCAAATGCAGAATTTGATGTTCTTTCTTTGCCTGAGTTTTTAAGAGAAGGTTTTGCAGTATATGATTTTTTCAATCCAGACAGAATTATAGTAGGAACAAATTCACAAAGAGCAAAAGCGGTGATAGAAAAACTTTATGAGCCTTTTAAAGGAAAAAGCGAGTTGCTTTTTGTAAGTCGTCGTTCTTCAGAGACTATCAAATATGCTTCAAATGCATTTTTGGCTATTAAAATTCATTATATTAATGAAATGGCAAATTTTTGTGAAAAAGCTGGAGCTGATATTTTAGAAGTTGCTAAAGGTATGGGTCTTGATACTAGGATAGGAGATCGCTTTTTAAATCCTGGGCCTGGATATGGAGGTTCATGTTTTCCAAAAGATACTTTAGCTATGGCTTTTATGGGTAAGCAAAATGATATCGATTTAACTTTAATCAATGCAGCTATCAAGGGAAATGAAGAGCGTAAAAACCATATGTGCGAAAGAATTTTAAATAGTATTAAAGATATCAAAAATCCAAAAATAGCCGTACTTGGCCTTGCTTTTAAGGATGGCACTGATGATTGTAGAGAAAGTCCCGCTGTAGATATTGTTTTTAGGCTTTTGGAACAAAAAGTTCAAATTTGCGCTTATGATCCAAAGGCTATGGATTTAGCTAAGCAAATTTTAGAGGATAAGATTGATTATGCTGATTGCATGTATGAAGCCATAAAAGATGCTGATGTGATTGCTATACTAACAGAATGGAAAGAATTTTCAAGTCTTGATTTAAAAAAGGCTTACGATTTGGTAAGGCATAAAAAAATTGTTGATTTAAGAAATTTACTTGATAAAAATGAAGCTATAAAGTTAGGTTTTGAGTATCAAGGTGTAGGTAGATGAAGAATATTTTAGTTGTAGGTGGTGCAGGATATATAGGCTCACATACCTTAAAACATTTGCTGGACAATGATTATAATTGTATTGTCATGGATAATCTTATCTATGGACATAAACAAGCTATAGATAAAAGAGCTAAATTTATTCATGCAGATTTACTAGATACCTTTTCTTTAACCAATGTTTTCAAGCAAGAAAAAATAGATGCTCTAGTGCATTTTGCAGCTTTTGCTTATGTAGGAGAAAGCGTTGTAAATCCTGCAAAATATTATCAAAATAATGTAGTAGGAACTATAAATCTTTTAAATGCAATGCTTGAAAATAATATTAAGGATATAGTATTTTCAAGTACTTGTGCAACTTACGGAGAGCCGCAATATACTCCAATTGATGAAAAACACCCTCAAAATCCTATTAATGCTTACGGAAGAACTAAGCTTATGATAGAACAAGTTTTTGCTGACTATGAAAAAGCTTATGGTTTAAGGCATATTTCTTTAAGATATTTTAATGCTGCAGGTGCAAGCAATGATGGACTTATCGGTGAAAGTCATGAACCTGAAACTCATTTAATTCCTTTAGTTTTAAAGGCTATAAAAGGAGAAATTCCTGCTATAAATATTTTTGGAAATGATTATGATACCGAAGATGGAACTTGCATAAGAGATTATATTCATGTAGAAGATTTAGCATTGGCTCATCGTTTAGCCTTAGAAAATTTATATAAATTTAGCGGTTGCATAAATCTTGGTACCGGAATAGGTACAAGTGTAAAAGAAATCATCAGTGCAGCTGAAATTGTAAGTGGTAAAAAGTGCCCTATAAATTATACACCAAGAAGAGAAGGGGATCCTGCAAGATTATACGCAGATAATAAAAAAGCAAAAGAAATCTTATCTTGGGAAGCAAAATATACTGATATTAAAGATATAATTAAAAGTGCTTGGGATTGGGAAAATAATAGAAAGTATTAAAATGAAAAAAGTAAAAAATTTAATTGTAGGTTGTGGGCTTAGTGGGGCGATTTTAGCTGAGCGTTTAGCTAGTAAAGGACAAGAAGTTTTAATCATAGATAAAAGAGAGCATATCGGTGGAAATATTTATGATTATAAGGATCAAGAAACTAATATAACTGTCCATAAATATGGACCTCATATTTTTCATACTAGTATCAAAGAAGTATGGGAGTATCTAAGTCGTTTTACAAAATGGCATTATTTTATGTATAGAGTAAAAGCTTTTATAGATGGCAAAGAGGTAAATATCCCATTTAATCTTGATACTTTGCATAAAGTTTTTCCAGAGTATTTAGCTAAAGATCTTGAACAAAAATTAGTAAGTAAATTTACTTTTAATTCCAAAATTCCTATTTTAGAATTAAAAAATGCAAACGATAAAGATTTAGAATTTTTAGCCGAGTATATTTATAAAAAAGTTTTTTTGGGATATACAGTAAAACAATGGGGTGTAAAACCTGAAGAACTTGATTTTTCAGTTAGTGCAAGGGTTCCTGTATATATAAGTCGTGATGATAGATATTTTGTAGATACTTATCAAGCTATCCCAAAAGATGGTTATACAAAAATGATTGAAAATATAATCAACCATCCTTTGATAAAAGTACAATTAAATATTGATTTTAAAGATATAAAAAAAGATATAGAATATGAAAGATTGTTTTATACAGGAGCGATTGATGAATTTTTTGATTATAAATTTGGAAAATTACCTTATAGAAGTTTAAATATAATATTTGAAACCTTTGATAAAGAGTATATGCAATCAGGTCCTCAGATAAATTATCCTGAAAATTACGATTTTACAAGAAGTGTTGAGTATAAATATTATCTTGATGAAAAATCTAATAAAACCATACTTTCTTATGAATTTCCTTGTGAATATGAAGAAGGCAAGAACGAAAGATACTATCCTATACCTAATCATGAAAATCAAAAACTATATGAGAGATATTTAAATGAAGCTACTAAACTTACAAATGTGTATTTTTTAGGTAGGCTTGGCGATTACAAGTACTATGATATGGATAAGGCTGTAGAGAGAGTGTTAAAGATTAAGTAGATTATTTTTTATATTCAAATAAGATTGAAAGGATTGATGATTATGAATAATTTTTATGATAAAAAAAATAAAAAAAAAGCTTTGTTAATTATGGCTGCAACTCATGATTATTTGTTTGCTGTAGCTAATGTTCTTATTGGATTAAAAAAATATTCACAGAATATGTTTGATGATATCATTATATATACAGATAAAAATGCAAAAGAACAAGATAAAAATGCGATATGTAAAATATTTTCAGATATTATTTTTAAGGAATATACTTTTCAAATTTCAAATTTGGAAGATAGAGAAAGATTAAAATATTTTTCAAATATGCCTTATGCTAGATTTGAAATGTTGACTTATTTAGATCGATATAAAAAAGTTGTCTGGTTTGATAGTGATTTTTTAATTGTTGATGATATTAGTGGTTTGTTAAATTATGGTAAAACTGGTATTTCAATGTCTTTAGATCTATATCCTTATCCGATCAATCACTCTATAAGAGATTTTTTTATCGATGAAATCGATGAAATCGATATGAATGCCACTGCTTATGCTTCAGGTTTAATTATATTCTCTGATGCATTAAAGAATCCTTTGGAAATAAGAAAATATCTATATCAAAAATTAGAACAATATTCTTCAAAACTAAGATATGCTGAGCAAGGTATATTGCAAATGATGATTGAGAAATTTGATTTAAAAGTTGATATTTTTCCAAAAGATATATATCATGTATTTTCTTATGAAAATAAAAATAATGCAAAATTAATTCATTTATTGGGATATAATAAACCTTGGAAAGTTTATCTAGGAAGTGCGTATGATGAATGGTATGACAACCATAAAGAATGGATTAATTTGGGTGGAACTGAAGCATTTACTTTTGCAGAATTGCTTAAGTTAAACAAGGAAGAATTTTTTAATTCGCTAGATTTATATTCTTCTTATAAAAATCAATTTTATTTTTTTGGCGATAAAAGATATCAAAATTTATTATTTTTTCAATATGAATTAAATAGCAAATGTTTGGGTGCTGTATTATTAGTTAAATCTCACTTATCTTATAAAATTGGAAACGCTATCGTAAATACAAGACCATATAAGCTTCCGTTCGTAATATTAAAAATTTTTGTATTCCATATTTTTTCAAAATTAATTTTTAAAAGTATTATTAATATTAATCCAACCTTAAATAAATTAAAATTAGAACAATACGATGATTATTTAGATGCATTACAGATAAAAGAAAGTCATTTATATAAAATTGGAGCTATGTTTTTGAAAAATCCACTCTATTTTTTAAAAAATAGAGTAACTAAGAATAAATTTTAAGATTTATCTATGAGAAATAATTTAATAAAAATTTTTATAGGTTATCATAAACCAGATTTTTTAATTAAAAGCAATATATTTGAACCGATATTTTTAGGCAAAGAAATATATACTCAAGAAACTAAAGATGGTTATATTACTGATAGCGGATTTAGTTTTTTATCAGAAAATATGTTACAAGATAATATAGGGTTTAATATATCACACTTGAATCGTTATTTTTGTGAATTAACTGGTATTTATTGGATATGGAAGAATTATTCCAACCTATATAATCTCGATTATATAGGTTTTATGCATTATAGACGCCATTTTATTTCTAAAGATTTATCAAGTTTTTTAAAGCTTGATTCTGATGCTAGATACTCATATATTATTAATAAAATTGATTATACTTATATCAAATATATAAATGATTTTTTAAAAGATAAAATAGAATGCGATTTAATTATTCCTTATATGTTTGATTTTAAAAAGAGTTTGTTTCATGAAACAAATATAGAAGAATTTTTTTGCAGACAGCATGGTTTAACTAATACTAGTTTTAAAACTCTTGAATATATTATTAAATATAAATATCCAGATTATTATGATATATTTATCGAATTTTCTAAAGGAACTGCTTATTATCCATGTAATATGTTTATAATGAAAAAAGAATTGTTTTGTAAATATTGTACTTTTTTATTTGATATAATGTTTAGTCTTTTTGATATTTTCGAAGAAATGCTAAAGAATTTAGATTCTTTATGGGAAAAACGGAATTTGGCATGGATAAGTGAATTTGTCTCAACTTTGTTTTTTTTAAAATATATTCGCGATAATCATAATAATGTTGAATTTTTGCCTATTTCTTTTGTGCAAAATACCATAGAAAATAAAATGGTCGGTGCTGTTAAAATTGTTGAAAATCATTTATCTTATAAAATAGGGAAAAAAATTAT
>NZ_RYYF01000005.1:0-147794 GCF_004378955.1 Campylobacter sp. US55 | reverse complement strand
TTGTATTTATTTTTTTATTTTTGTTTTATTATTTAATTTTATAAAAATATAATTATCTTTTTATGCAGCTTATAAGATAATATTAGATTTTAATGTAACTATCAAGGAAAAATATGTTTGATAAAATTCATTATTATTATTTTAATGCTAATTATGAAAAATGTTTAAACTTGAGTGAGCAATTTTTAAAAGAAAGTCCAAAATTTGCTTTAGAATTTGCTACGCTTTCTTCTTATAAACTTTCTCTTTTTCAAAAAGCTTTATATTATGCTCAAGAGCTTTTTTCTTTAAATCCTACAAGTTTTAATGGTCTTATGCTTACTAAAAGCTATATTGAAAATTTAAGACTTGATGAAGCCTTGAATTTATTACAAACACTTTTAACTCGCAAAGATGATTTAGAAGATGAACTTAAGTTAGAATTGGCTTTTGTTTATAAACTAAGCAACAAACTAGAAGAATCTGAAAAAATTTTCAAAGAATTGCTTTCTAAAGATATGTATAATCTTAATCTATGGAAAAATTATGCAGAAATTTATTTTAAACATGATTTTACTAAGGCATTAAATGCACATGAACACTTGTGTCATTTTATGCAAGATTTGATTGATAAACTACAAAAAGGAATCATTGCTGAACAAACCAATCTTAATTTAGTCAAACTCGAAGATAGGCTTCATAGTAAAACCAAAGAAAATATTACCATTTCTAAAATAGAAGATTTTTTAACTCATCAAATTTTACCCCAAAAAGCATACTTGCTTTTTAAGCTTTTTAGAATATCTGATTCTTTAGAACTTTTTCAATCACTACAAGAAGCCAATCAACACCATGCACAGTTTTGGCAAAACTATGCTAAGGTATTAGAATTTAACTCAAACTATCAAGAAGCTTATCATGCTTATAAAAAATGTCTTAGCTTGGATTCTCATGCAACCTATCAATTTGATTTGGCTTATCTTTTGATGCGTATGGGAGTGGATGATAATTTTGAAGAGGGCAAAAAATATTATGAAAGCAGATTGTTTTATGCTCATAATGAAACTTTTTCTACTTATCATTATAATGAAAGCATAAAAGCTTTTAATAAATTTGGCGTTGATGCTTTTAAAAATAAAGAAGTTTTGGTATTTTGCGAGCAAGGCTTTGGCGATACTATAATGTATGCAAGATGCTTAAAAAAACTTTGTAAAATCGCTTCAAAGGTTTTATTTGCTCCTCAAAGTGCCATGTATGAAATGTTTAAAAATCAAATCAAATTTTTAAATCAAAATGATGATATTTTTAAAAATATAAAGGTTTTAAAAAATCTACCTACAAATTTTGATTATGCTATTCCTATTTGCTCTTTGCCTTTTTTTATTGATATTAAGCTTAATGAGATTTCACGATTAAAAACACCTATATTGCCACAGAAAAAACCGCATAATCAAAGAAAAAAACTTGGTATTTTTTATGCTACTCCTAATGCTGAAAATTCTGATTTATTAAGAAATGTAAAATTTGAATTTTTATTTAATATATTAAAAGACTTAGATTATGAAATCATTTCTTTTCAAATGCAATTAAAAGAAGAATTGCCTAAGGAAATAGAAGATAGAAGCAAGCTTATAAAAAATTGGAATGATACTCTAAATTATTTATATGATATTGACTGTATGCTTAGTATTGATAGTGCTATAGCACATTTAAGCTTAGCTATGGATATTCCTACTATAGTTCTTTTACATCCTAGGTTTGATTGGCGTTGGGGAAAATTTGAAAATCCTAAAAGTTATTTTTGGCCAAAAGCAAAATGTTTTATCATAAAAGAACAAGAAGAAACAAAAAGGAATTTGCAAAAACTGATTAAAGATATTTTAAACTAAAGCTTAGTTTAAGAGCTTTAGATGGAAAATTTGGTTTTTGATTTGCAAAAATTAAAAAATTGATTTTTAAACTAATCAAGGTATAATTTTAAAGTTAAAAATAAGGAATAACTATGCTATATGTTTATATCAAAACTCAAAATGCTTTAGTTCAAAGAATCAACTTTAATCTCGATAGCCAAGAACTACCACAAAATATTTTGTGGATTGATTTACTTCATCCAAGTGCAGCGGAAATTGCTTTTATATCAAGTGAGTTTAATCTTGAATTTCCTACAAAAGAAGAAAGAGAAGAAATAGAACTTAGTGCAAAATATTGGGAAGATAATGCAACAATAACCATCAATGCTCATTTTTTAGTAAGAGATCTTAAAAGCAATGAAGAAGATAGGAATTTAATCAAGCTTCGCACAGAAATTGTTACTTTTGCTACAGCTAAAAATATCTTATTTACTATAAGATATAACGAATTTAGCACTTTTGAAGAAATTCAAGCAAGGATTTTAGCTAGTCCGAAGAATTTTGAAGATGGTTTTGATATTATTGATAAAATGTTTGAAGTGCGTGTTGAAAAAGATGCGGATTTGCTAGAATGGATAGATAAAGAAGCAAGACGCTTAAGAACAAGTGTTTTAGAAAAAAAAGATGAATATAGTTATGATGAAATGCTAAAGGATATTTCAAGTTTACAAGAGCTTAATATGCGTGTAAGAGATTCTTTATTTGATAAACGTCGTGCTATGACTTCTTTGCTAAAAAGTGATAAAATCGATAAAGATATAAAACAAAATCTCACTATAGTTTTAAAAGACTTAAATTCTTTGGTTGAATTTAGTGTTTCGCAACTTAATATTTTAGACAATATTCAAACCATTTTAGCCAGCCAAATCAACATAGAACAAAATAAAATCATTAAAATTTTTACCGTTGCAACTGTTGCCATGATGCCACCTACTTTAATAGGAACTGTTTATGGTATGAATTTTAAATTCATGCCAGAACTTGAACTTCACTATGCTTATCCCATAGTACTTGGTGTGATGGTAATTTCTATCATTTTACCTTTGGTTGTTTTCAAGAAAAAAGGATGGTTATAAAAATTTATTAAGGAGAAACAATGGATAGAATAAACATAGGAATTTTAACCCTAAGCGATAGAGCAAGTAGCGGCATATATGAAGATAAAGCTACTGCTGAAATTGAAAGAGTGTTAAATTCATATATAAAAAATGATATTATTTATCATAAAGAATTAATCCCTGATGATTATGATTTAATCATTAAAAAATTACTTTATTTAGCAGATGAAAAAAAATGCGATTTGATTGTTACAAGCGGAGGTACAGGTCCAGCACTTCGTGATGTAACCCCAGAAGCTACGGAAGCCGTGTGCGATAAAATGATGCCAGGTTTTGGAGAGCTTATGCGCTTAGAAAGTTTAAAATATGTGCCAACAGCTATACTTTCAAGACAGAGTGCAGGAATTCGCAATAAATCTTTTATCATTAATTTACCAGGAAATCCTAAAGCTATAAAAGAATGTCTAGAGCCTGTTTTTCCAGCTATACCTTATTGCATTGATTTAATAGAAGGTGCTTATATAGAAGCAAATGATGAAGTTATTAAGGTTTTTCGCCCTAAGAAAAAATGTCAAAATTAAAATTTATTAGCTCTGATAAGTCTGCTTAATTGTCTAGCAAGCAGACTTGCCGAAGCTTTATCTTTGCTTATCTTTTGCACTTTATTTTTAAACTTACAAAGTCTGTCATCTAAAATCGCATTATTGATTGGAATTTTAGGCTTTTCTTTTTGTTTTTGTGAAATCTTTTTCTTAAAAAACATTCTTTAATCCTTTTTTTATAAATATACACCAACTTAGTTGAAAAGAATATTATTTTAGATTTTAAACTATTAACTTTATTTCATTATTTTAAGCTAGAATTTGCAAAAAACTAATCAAGGAAAAATAATGACTTTAATTGCAATTTTATGTCTTTACACAGCACTTTTATCTTGGATTTCCTATACTCAAATTCATTTCTTAGAAAGAGAAAAAGACAAACAAGCTCAAATTTTAAGCGAAAAAGACTATCAAAATGCAGCAAATATTGCCATCGAAAATGAAAAATTTAAACTATTTTCCAATTTTTATAATTTAATCATCAGTATTGCATGGATAGGTTTTGGATTTTTATATCTTAAAGAATTGCTTATCTCAAGCAACACTCGTTTTGAAAATACTTTATTTTTATTATTTTTTTTGATAATCACAAGTATTTTAAATCTACCTTTAAGTATTTATGAAAGTTTTATCAAAGACAAAGCCCATGGTTTTTCAAATATGACTGTAAAACTTTTTATCAAAGATACTATGAAAAGTCTTATTTTAACTTTAATATTTGGATTTTTAATCCTTTATGCTTTGCTTTTTTGCTATGATTTTTTTGGAACTTTTTGGTGGATTGCGGCCTTTATTTTTGCCTTTTGTATTATAGTGATTATAAATCTCATCTACCCTACCTTGATAGCACCTATTTTTAATAAAATGGAAAAACTAGACGATGAAAATTTACTGAAAAAAATCAGCTCTTTAATGAAACAATGTGGGTTTAGTGCAAATGGGGTTTATGTTATTGATGCAAGCAAAAGAGATAAGCGTTTAAATGCTTATTTTGGTGGACTTTTTAAAAGCAAAAGAGTGGTGCTTTTTGATACATTATTAAAAGCCTTAAATGAAAGAGAACTTTTAGCTGTTTTAGGACACGAGCTTGGACATTTTGTTCATAAGGATATTATCAAAGCTTTATTTAACGGCGCTATAACTATGTTTTTACTTTTTTTTGTTTTTGCAAATTTACCTGAATTTGTTTACTTAGAAAGTCATCTAGAAGCAGTAAATGGTGGTGTGTTCGCTCTTTTATTTATCTTTGCAAATATTTTTAGCTTTTTAATCTCTCCTATGCTTAATGCCTTAAGTAGAAAAAATGAATTTGCAGCTGATCAACACGGAGCTAAAGTTACAAGCAAAGAAGATATGAAAAATGCATTGATAGCTCTAGCAAGAGAAAATAAAGCTTTTATCAAAACAAGTAAAATATATACATTTTTTTATCTCAGTCATCCAAGTATTAGTGATAGAATCAAGGCTCTTTCTTGACTATAAAAAATGCTCTTATGGAAGCTAAATCTAGCTTAAAAGGTTATGAAAATGAAGCTGTATTTATGCTTTGCGAATATCTAAAAAAAGATAAAGCTTGGTTATTTTTAAACCAAGATATAAAAATAGATCATGAACCTTATTTTGAGCTTATAAAGCGTTTTAAATCTGGAGAACCTTTTGAATATATATTTGAAAAAGTGGATTTTTGGGGCTTAGAATTTAAGATAAAAAAAGGCGTTCTAATCCCTCGCTACGATAGTGAAATTTTACTTTTTCAAATTTTAAATTTATGCAAAAAAAATACTTTTAATGGGATTTTAGAAATAGGATTTGGAAGCGGAATTTTAAGCATTGTTTTAGCCAAAGAACTTGGGTTAAAAATCACAGCCTGTGATATCAATCCCAAAGCCTTAGAATTAGCTTTAGAGAATGCCAAATTACACAAAGTCGATCACTTGATTGACTTTAAACTTTGTAATTTTAAGCAAATTAAAGAAAATTATGATTTTATTTTTTCAAATCCACCTTATATTAAAAATTCATATCCTATAGATATTTGGGTGCAAAAAGAACCCAAAGAGGCTTTATTTGGCGGAGAAAAAGGATATGAAATTCTAGAAGAAATCATACATTTTTCCCTTGATAAAAAAGTTAAATTTTTAGCTTGCGAATTTGGCTATGATCAAAAAGAAATTTTGGAAAAAATTTTATATCAAAATAATTTCATTGTTGATTTTTTCAAAGATGAACAAGGTTATAATCGTGCTTTTGTAGCTAAATTTACAAATATGCGTTATGATAAAAAATAAAAGGAGAAACTCTTGAAAGCTGTTAATTTATTTTTACTTGCCTCCATCATAGGGGTTGAACTCATACTAGGAATAGTTGTTGCACCAACAATTTTTTTTCCTCAAAATCTTATAGGAGAAGGAGTGTTGAGCCATTTTCAAAGTGGCTTAATGATGACGCAAATTTTTATTAAAATGGGATATTTACTGATTTTTGTTTCAGCGGTTAATTTTTTATATGAAATTTATTCTCTTATAAAAGATGAAATGAAATTTCAAATAAAATTTTCAAAATTTATGCTGAGTTTGCTTATTTTGATTTTAAGCTTAATATTTGTTTTTTATTTTACTAATACCATAATTGAACTCCAAAACTTAGGCGAAAACGCTACAAAAACTCAAGAATTTATCAGTATCCATAATGCAAGTGAAGTGGTGATTAAAATCATCTTGATAATGCAAGTTTTTTTATATTTCTTAAGCTTTAAAATAGCAAAAAAATGATAAAATATTAAATAAATCCAAAAGAGAAGGAGTAGGCCATGATGATCTCTGATGCAACTATGATGCAACAAAATTATTATTTAAACAATGCACAAAAAGCTAGCGATAAAGCTTTAGAAAATATTGCAGCTGTTCGCGCAATAAGTGGAATTGATAGTGCTAATTTAGCTATTGCTGATTCTTTAAGATCTCAATCAAGCACTATAGATCAAGGTGTCGCAAATGCTTATGATGCTATAGGGGTTTTACAAATTGCAGATGCTAGCCTTACCAATATCTCTCAAAGCGCAGATAGACTTAATGAACTTTCAGTAAAAATGAACAATGCTGCACTTAATGATTCTCAAAAAGGAATGCTAAGAACAGAAGCAACACGCATACAAGAATCCATCAATGATTCTTTTAATAATGCAACTTATAATGGAAAAAATGTCTTTCAAACTATGAATTTTGTAGTAGGTAGCGGAACTGAAACTACAAATTTAAATCCATTAGCAACAGGTGGATTAAGCATAGATAATCAAGATAGTATTACAAATTTTATGGATCAACTTGGAAGTTTAAGAAGTGAAATAGGCTCAGGTATCAATGCCATTACATCAAATATTAATGCAAGTGTTCAAAACAGCATCAACTCAAAAGCAGCTGAAAATAATTTACTAAATAATGACATGGCAAAAAATGTTAATGATTTTAATGCCAATTATCTAAAAGAAAATGCTGCTGCTTTTGTTGCTGCGCAATCCAACATACAGCTTCAAAGCAAAATTGCTAATTTGTTACAATAATATAAGCCCTAAATAGGGCTTATTTCTTTATCAAATGACTTTAGAGCAAATTTTAGAAAAAACCAAAAACGTTCGTCTTGTAGCCGCAAGCAAGTATATCGATGCAAGTGTAATTGAAAAGCTTTTTGATCAAGGTATAGTAGAATTTGGAGAAAATCAAGTCCAAGCTCTAGCACAAAAAAAAGAAAATCTTGATGAAAAAAAATTAGACATAAAGTGGCATTTTATAGGAACTCTACAAAGCAACAAAATCAATCTCTTAATCAAACAAAAACCTATATTATGGCACTCTTGTAATGGTATTAAAATAGCTAAAGCTATGGACAAAAGACTTGATTATCAATTAAATACTTTATTAGAAATCAATAGTGCAAATGAAAATAGCAAAAGCGGTCTAGATCCAAATCAAGCTGTAGAAGAATATTTACAAATACAAGAAGAATGCTCCAATCTAAATCTTTGTGGCGTAATGAGTATAGGATCACACAGCCAAGATAAAGAAAGTATTATAAAAAGCTTTGAAACTACATTTAAAATTTATGAAATTCTTCAAAAACATGGGGCTAAAATTTGCTCTATGGGGATGAGTAATGATTTTGAAATTGCTATAAAATGCGGATCTAACTTAGTAAGACTTGGAAGTATTTTATTTAAAAATCTTAAGTAAGAACAATCTTACTTAAGCATATTTATTAGAAATTTCCTCTACTATACTATCAGAGATAATAAAATCTGTATGATAAAGCAAGCAAGATCCCGCGCTAATAACTTTTAAAACAAGTTTTTTATTATTTTTTTCATTAGGATTATGTGCATTTCTAGCAATTTCATGAATTTCATAGATTAATTCTCTATTTAACCTTGTCAAATCTAGCTCTATGATATTTTTTTCAAATTCCTTAGGTTCTGCGGTAAAATGATTTTCTTCTTTATTTTTGAAATCTTTTTTTGCTCCAAATTTTTTTATAGCTTTAATCTCACCATCTTCAAGACTTTGTAAATCTTTAATTGCTTTTAAAAAAAAGCTAGGCTTCTCCCCTCCCTCAGCTTTAAATCCCAATACAAAACCATAGGCATTATTTTTTAAATTTTCATCTTTGATGATGTTTTCTATTTCTTCTACATTGCTTTCAAATACAGTAGCATCAAACGAAGAATAATAATCCAAAATTTCAATTCTACCATAACGCTTATTATTTTTACTCATCATGGATTTGAAATCTTCAATTTTACCTATACTTAAAATTTCTCCATTGTTTTTTAAACTTTCAAAATCTAAACTTTTAACATAATTTATGGCATTAATTTGTTCATAAAATCGATCTAAAGGATGGCCTGAAACATAAATTCCTAAAATTTCTTTTTCATATCCTAATTTTTCCATCACTTCAAATTCTTCATTTTTGGGAGTAAAATTTACTTGAACACCTGAAGTTAATTCCTCTTCACCAAAAAGAGAACTTGCAGCATTTTTTCTTACTTCAGCCATTTTACGCGATGCTTCGCTAAGATTTTCCATATTATCAAACAAAGCTTTTCTAGTAAAACCAAACTCATCAAAAGCCCCTGCCTTAATAAGACTTTCTAATGTTCTACGGTTTATTTTGGTAGGATCTATCTTACCTAAGAAATCATTAATATCCTTAAATTCTCCATCTTGTCTTGCTTCAAGTAAATTTTCAACTGCAGGAATACCCACACTTTTTATAGCCCCAAGTCCGTATATAATAGCATCCTTGCCATCTTGCTCTAAAGCACTAAATTCACGGATCGCTTTGTTAATCGATGGAGGTAAAAGTTTAATATTCATTTTTTTCATCTCATCAATATAAACAGCAATTTTATCCACATTGTTTTCTTCGCTTGTTAAAAGCGCTGCCATAAATTCACTAGGATAATAAGTTTTTAAATAAGCTGTTTGAAAAGTAATCAACGCATAAGCCGCAGAGTGAGATTTATTAAAACCATATCCTGCAAATTTTACGATAAGCTCCCATAAATCCTCAGCTTTTGCTCTATCATATCCTTGTTTTTCTGCTCCATCTGCAAAATCAGTCTTAAGCTTTTTCATCTTCTCAGGATCTTTTTTACCCATAGCACGACGCACTACATCAGCACCTCCTAAAGAAAAGCCACCTATAATTTGAACAATTTGCATAACTTGCTCTTGATAAACAATAACCCCATAAGTAGGTTCTAAAACCTTTTCTAAACTGTCAAAAGGATATTCTATGCTTTTTAAACCGTGCTTTCTATCGATAAAATCATCAAGCATTCCTGATTCCATAGGACCTGGACGATAAAGCGCAAGAACCGCAATGATATCTTCAAAACGCTCTGGTTTTAAGCGTGCATTTAAACTTTGCATACCGCCTGATTCGATTTGAAAAATTCCCAAAGTATTTCCACTTTGTATGGTTTTATAAACTTTGCTATCATTTACATCTATAGTTTCCCAAATAATGTCTTTATTGTAACGCTTTTTAATAAGCTTGATCGCATTATTGATTACTGTTAAAGTTTTAAGACCTAAAAAGTCGAATTTTATCAAATCCACATCTTCTAAATGATCTTTAGAATACTGCGTTACTAAATGTCTTTCATCATTTTTACTTTGTCTAAAAAGCGGAGTTTTCTTCCATAAACTTTCATTAGAAATTACAACACCTGCTGCGTGCATACCCGCATTGCGATTTAATCCTTCTAAAGCTCTTGCATACTCCCAAACTTCAGGACCTTTAGGATGACGATCGATAAATTCTTTGATTTTAGGTTCTTTTTCATAAGCAGCATCAAGAGTGATTTTAAGCTCTTCAGGCACAAGTTTAGCAAGCTCATCAGCATCTTGAATACTCATATCACAAACTCTAGCCACATCACGAATCACCCCTTTAGCCAAAAGTTTACCAAAGGTAATCACCTGTGCAACCTTATCCGCTCCATATTTATCAATCACATAATCAATCACTTCAGCACGTCTGTCTTGACAAAAATCCACATCAATATCAGGCATGCTCACACGCTCAGGATTTAAAAAACGCTCAAAAAGTAGACTATAAGGAATAGGATCTAAATCCGTAATCCTTAAACAATAAGAAACCAAACTTCCTGCAGCTGATCCTCTTCCAGGGCCTACTGGAATACCTTTATCCTTAGCCACTTTAATAAAATCATGAACAATAAGCATATAACCTGAAAATTTCATATTTTTAATGATGTTAATTTCTACTTCAAGTCTTTGTTTGTATTCTTCATGCTTACTTTCATCAATAAATTTTAATCTCTCTTCAAGTCCTTTTTTACAAAGTTCTTCAAAAACTATGTCATCATTATCAAAGCTAAATTCTTTTGTTTCTTCAGGTAAGATAATATTATGATCTTTAGCATATTCTCTTGTAAATTTAAAATTCGGTGGAGTGGGATTGCCAAGATTAAGCTCTAAATTACATTTTTGCGCGATTTCTTGTGTATTTTCTATAGCTTCTGGAATATCTGCAAAAAGCTCACTCATTTGCTCAGGGCTTTTAACATAAAATTCATGCACACTATGACGCATTCTATCAGGATCGTTAAGTTTTTTTCCCATGGCTATACACATAAAAACCTCATGGGCAGCCGCTCTTTCTTTAAAAGTATAATGCGTATCATTTGTAGCAATAATTTTTATATTTAATTCTTTAGAAAGTCTGATAATATCATCATCTATCATTCTTTGATCGCCTATACCATGACGCATGATTTCAAAATAAAAATCATCTTTAAAAACTTTTTTATACCATAATGCCGCTTCTTTTGCTGCTTCATAGCCTTTTGCACCAAAACGCACATTTCTTTCACTATAAGTATTTAAGTGCCAATTTACTTCACCTTGCAAGCAAGCAGAAGAGCAAATAAGACCTTCACTATAGTCTTCCAAAAGCTTTTTATTGATACGCGGATAATAATACAAGCCTTTAATATAACTTTGAGAACTTAGATACATTAAATTTTGATATCCAATCTCATTTTTTGCATACAAACAAAGGTGAAAACGCTGGCGAGAACTTTTATCATCTAATTCATCGTGATTATGCAAATACGCTTCCATGCCAATGATAGGTTTTAAACCTTGTGCTTTCATTGTTTGATAAAAATCAATTGCCCCAAACATATTTCCATGATCTGTCATAGCCACACTTGTAGCACCCTGTTCTTTTAAAGTCAAAGCTAATTCTTTAAGCTTATTAGCTCCATCAAGTAAAGAATATTCTGTATGCAAATGCAAGTGTGTAAATTGGCTCATTTTCTTCCTTTAATTTTTTAAGGCTTATTTTAATTTTGATAAAAATTATAAATTTTTCTCGCTGAATTTGAAAGAAATTAGCCCTAAATTTCAACTTAAATTTTGACAAAAAGGCAAAAATTCAGCCAAAATAAACTATAATAAAATCTAAGATTTTAATCTTAATAAAAAGAACTTTTCAAAGGATGAAATGATGAAAGTAAAAATTGCTTATTGCAATCTTTGAAATTATCACCCACAAGCTGCAAGGGTTGCAGAAGAACTACAAAGCGATTTCAAAGATGTTGAAGTAGAATTTGAAATTGGCGGCAGAGGTGATTTTATCGTTGAAGTAGACGGAAAAGTTATCTTCTCTAAAACACAACTTATTAATTGCGAAAGTGAAAGATTTCCACATCAAAATGAAATTAATCAATTGATAAAAAATAGAGTGTAATCAAACACTCTATTATAACATTTTTTCATATTCCTTACCAATATATATGTTTTGCTCATACTCGATAATAGGACGCTTAATACAACTTGGATTTTCTAATACAATTTTTTCAAGTTCTTTTTCATTTAAACTTTTAACTTTTTCTTTGTTTAAACCAAGTTTTTTAGAAGTTAATCCAGCAGTATTGATAAGTTCTTCAAAAGATTTTTGTTTTAACCATGTATATAAAATATCTTGACTAATCTTTTTAATATCCATAAAATCAAACACAATGCCTTTTTGTGTTAAAGCATCCATAGCTTTTTTTACAGAATTGCAATTTTTAATACCATAAAGTTTCATTTTCTAGCCTTTTTTACTAAATCTGCAATTAAAAAAGCAAGCTCTAATGCTTGATCCGCATTAAGTCTTGGATCGCATTGAGTCTCATAACGATCTTCCAAGCTTTGAGCAGTAACATTGCTTGCACCACCTGTGCATTCTGTTACATCTTTACCAGTCATTTCAAGATGCACTCCACCTGGATAAACTCCTTCGCTTATTGCAATCTCAAAAAAAGATCTCACTTCTTGCATGATTTTATCAAACTCACGTGTTTTAAAATTACCTGCTTTTACTGTATTTCCATGCATAGGATCTATGCTATATACTAAATTTAAACCTTCACTTTTAAGTTTAGAGAAAATTTTTGGCAAATTATTGATAATTTTATCTGCACCCATGCGGATAATAATATTTAATCTTCCTTCTTCATTATTTGGATTTAAAACATTTGCTAAAGCTATGATATCATCTGCACTTGCACTAGGTCCTATTTTAACCCCTAAAGGATTTTTTACTCCTCTTAAAAAATGTACATGAGCTTCATCAAGCGCCCTTGTTCTTTCACCTATCCAAAGCATATGAGCTGAACAATCGTAAATTTCCCCACTTAAACTATCCACTCTAGTTAAAGCTTCTTCATAAGGCAAAAGTAAAGCTTCATGTGAAGTATAAACGCTAACTTCTCTTAGACTCGGCGTATTACTTGTATTAATTCCACAAGCTTCCATAAAAGCTAAAGCTTGTGAAATTTTTTCACTGATATCAGTATATTGCTTATGGAGTTCACTCTTTTTTAAAAAGCCCAAATTCCAACGATGCACTTCATGCAAATCTGCTAAACCACCCTTAGCAAATCCACGCAACAAATTTAGCGTTGTTGCACTTTGATAATAAGCTTCAAGCATTCTATGTGGATCAGGAATGCGTGCTTGTTCGCTAAATTCAAAACCATTAATAATATCACCACGATAACTAGGAAGACTTATACCATTTAACTCTTCAAAATCACTACTTCTTGGCTTGGCAAACTGCCCTGCAATACGACCAATTTTTACAACAGGACATCCACCGGCAAATGTAAGCACTATAGCCATTTGAAGTAAAATTTTAAACATATCACGGATATTTACAGCGCCAAAATTTTCAAAGCTTTCAGCACAATCTCCACCTTGAAGTAAAAAAGCTTCTTTTTTACAAACTCTTGCTAAAGACTTTTGAAGATTTCTCACTTCTCCAGCAAAAACCAAAGGAGGAAGCTTCTCAAGTCTTGCTAAAACTCTATTCATTTCCTCTTGATCTGGATAGATAGGTTGCTGTTTTATAGGATAGTTTTTCCAAGAATTCTTAGTCCACATAGTTTTTTCTTTCGTTTTATTTATCAGCTTCCTCTATAAGTTGAATAACCAAAAGGAGAAAGGGTTATTGGAACATGATAATGTTTTTGATCTTTAGAAAGCTCAAAACTTACCTCTACAAAAGGATAAAAAGTATTTATTTTGTGTGATGTGTAATAGTCTTTTGTGAAAAATTTAAGCTTATAAATTCCAAAAGCCCTATTTTCAGCTTTTTCATATGGTAATAAATCTCCTATTCTACCATTTTCTTCGGTAAATTCTTCACTTACTTTTTTCCACTGTTGATTTGCTTCCAACTTATAAAGCTCAACTTTTACTTTAGGAGCAGGTTGTCCAGAAGTAATATCCAAAACATGAGTACTTAATTGATATTCAGTAGCACTCAAAAACATTGGCACGCTTGCTAGTATTAATAAAGTTTTTTTAATAGAAAACATTTTCTCTCCTTGTATAATATTTACAAAGAATATTATACAAGAGTATTATTAATAATTAAAATCAAATAATAAAAATTATAAATTAATTATAATTATTTAATTGTTAGACTTATAATAAAAAATAATTATAAATTATTTTTTAAGCTCTTTAATACGCGCTGCTTTACCGCGTCTATCTCTTAAGTAGAATAATCTTGCACGGCGTACACGACCACGACGCAAAACAGTAATACTTTCTAAACTTTCACTATAAATAGGGAAAATTCTCTCAACGCCAACATTATTAGCACCCATTTTACGCACGATAAAAGTTTCACTTACGCCATTACCTCTTCTAGCAATACAAATACCCTCAAAATTTTGGATTCTTGTTTTATCCCCTTCTTTGATGCGAATTGCAAGCTTTAAAGTATCACCAGCACGAAAATCTGGAACATTTTTACCTTCAATTTGTTTTGCTTCAAATTGTTCTATATATTTATTTTTCATAAAAAATCCCTTATTTTTTGCGTTCATGCTCTAAAAATAAATCTGGACGAAAAAATTTCGTTTTGCAAGACGCCAAAGTAGTTTTTAAACTTGCAATTCTAGCGTGATTACCCTTTAAAAACTCTGAAGGAGTATAAAATTTTTTATTTTTTTTCTCAAAAATAAAAGGTTTTGAAAAAGCAGGCGCTTCGAGTAAATTATTTTCAAAGCTTTCTTCTTCCAAACTTTCCATATTCCCTAAAACCCCGTTAACATTTCTTAAAATCGCATCACACATTACAAGCGCAGGTAATTCTCCTCCTGTTAAAATAAAATCCCCTATGCTAAAAACTTCATTCGCAAAAATTTCAAGCACTCTTTCATCTATACCTTCATAACGCCCGCATACAAAAACTATATGTTCTTTTTTACTTAAGCGTTTGGCATCTTTTTGATTAAAGGTTTTACCACTTGGATTTAAAAAAATAAAATAGGGATTTTCTTTTTTTTCTTGAATACTTCTTAACACCTCATACATAGGTTCAGCTTGCATCAAAAGTCCAGCTCCGCCACCTATTTTATAATCATCGACTTTATGATAGGAATTTTTAGAAAAATCTCTTGGATTATAAAAATTAAGTTTAAAAAGTTTTTTTTCTTTTGCTCTTGCAAGTATAGAATCTTGAAAGTAAAATTCCATAAGATTAGGAAACAAAGAAACGAAACTAAATTTCATGAATTTTCTAAAATTAAAAAAGCATCTTGCGTGCAAAAAATCTGTCGTTTTTCTATATCTATATTTTTAATAAATTTATCTAAATATGGAATAAAAAATATTTTAGGATATTTTTTTTCCACCCATTTTTCATCACTTTGAATTTCAAATAAATAAGAAGCTCCAGTTTCCAAGATATCAACCACTTTACCTAATCTTTTATCTTCTTCAAAAACTTCACACTCTAAAATATCAAAATAAAAAAACTCATCTTTTTTTAATTTACAAGTTTGTCTGCTTTTCTCGATACTCTGAAAAAGAATAAGATTAGTTAATTCTTTGGCCTTTTCTATATCTTCATAATTTTCAAATAAAACAGTAGAATTGCTTGCATTATAATGCTTAATCTTTAACATTTCTTTGGTGTTTTTTATAAAAAAAGTAGCATCTTTTTTAAATTGAGAAGAAAAGTCGCTCAGGTTATGCAATTTTACATAACCCTTAAGACCCACAGTTTTACCAAGTTTTGCAACTTGAACAAAATCTTTTTCACTCAAGTGCTTTTACCGTTACTCTATAAGAACTTGCATCCTTACTCTTATAAGCAGAGATTACGGTTTTTATAGCATTGATCATTTTTCCATTTTTACCTATAAGCTTACCTGTATCAACCTTATGTGCAAAAAGAACAATCTCAAAAAAATTTTCACTTAATTCAATTTTTTGAGTATCAATCTGTTCAGGATAATCTGCAATTAATTTTGCGTATTCTCTAAGAAAATTCTCTACCATGATTATTTACTAGTGATAGAAGCAACTTTATCGCTAAGTTTTGCACCAACACTTTTCCAATAAGCTAAACGCTCTGCATCAACTTTAATTACCTCAGGTTCTACCATAGGATTATAATACCCAATACTTTCTATCCAACCACCATCACGACGTTTTCTACTATCTGTAACTACAATACGATAAAATGGTCTTTTAGTTCTACCCATTCTTGTAAGTCTAATAACTGTCATTTATACTCCTTAAAAATTAAAAATTTTATTTATAGATACTATAAAAAGTATTTATAAATAAAATTTAAAATTGTCTTCTAGCTTGACTCATCATCTGTGTTAAACTTTCCATTCCTTTTTTACCTGAAAATCTTTTTGCAAGTTTTGCTGCATTGCTAAATTGTTTTAAAAAACGATTGACTTCTACCTGAGAAAGACCCGCTCCATCTGCTATACGACGTTTTCTAGTATTATTTAACAAATCAGGATTTTCTCTTTCTTTTGGAGTCATTGAAGAAATCATTGCTTTAATGCGTATAATTTCTTTAGAATTATCCAAATCTATATCTTTTACCGCATTTGCCATTCCGCCAAGTCCTGGTATCATGCCAATTAAAGATTTCATACTTCCTAATTTTTTAATACTTTCCATTTGATTAAGAAAATCATTAAAATTAAATTCACCTTTTTTAATTTTTTGATTAAGTTTTTTAGCCTCTTTTTCATCAATAATCGCAGCAGTTTTTTCAGCTAAAGTTGCCAAATCACCCTCACCCATAATACGACTTACTATACGATCTGGTATAAAAACTTCTAAATCTGCTACTTTTTCACCCACACCAATAAATCTTAAAGGAATACCGATTTGTTTTGCTATACCTAAGGCTACTCCACCTTTAGTATCTGCATCAAATTTTGATAAAATTACCCCGCTGATACCTAAAACTTCATTAAAACTAGCCGCAGTCTTAACCCCATCTTGACCACTCATTGCATCAGCAACATAGAAAATCTCATCAGGATTTAAAACATCCTTAACTGCTTTTAATTCATTCATCAAAGCCTCATCTATAGCCAAACGTCCAGCAGTATCCACAAGCAAAACATCTACCATAGAACTTTCAGCCTTTTTTAAGGCCTCTTTAGCAACCCTAATAGGATCTTTTTCATTTTCTATGAAGAAAAGTTCAATTTCATTAGCTTCACAAAGTTGTCTTAGCTGCTCCACTGCCGCTAAACGCTGTAAATCACAAGCTGCAACTAAAACTTTTTTATTGCGTAATTTTAAATAATTTGCAAGTTTGATAGTGCTTGTAGTCTTACCGCCCCCTTGCAAACCTGCCATTAGAACTACTGTTGGGGGTTTAGAAGCAAAAACAAAACCTTGATTTTTGCCATTGACACTTAAAATATTTTCTAAATTTACTTTAATGGCATTTAAAAATTGTTTTTGACCTATTCCGTTTTGCTTTACATCTTCTTCTATCAAAGTCAAAAGCTCTTTAGTTACCTTATGGTGAACATCTGCTTTTAAAAGAGCTTTTTTTAAGGTTTCTAAAGCGTTCTTAAGTGCTTTTTCATCATCAACAAAACGTAATTTATTAATCGCTGATTTAAAAGATTCGCTAACTAACTCAAACACTTTATTACCTTTCTATAAAATTTTTAAATTAAACCTTGCATTATACAAAATTTTTTCTTAAATGGCTTTAAAAATCTAAATTTTTTATCTCAAAGCCAACTTTTGTAAAACTATTATCTAGCTCAGCCTTAAAATAATAATCAAAAATTTTAATTTCATAACTATGTAAATACATTCTATCGCTTGAAATTTTAGCATATTTTTCATCACCTACAACGCCATGTTTTATAAATTTAGCATGCACTCTGATTTGATGAGTTCTACCTGTTTGAATGACTATTTTTGCTAAGGTTTTTTTTGACTGCATCATGATAGGAGTAATGATACTTAAGGCACTTAAACCATCTTTTGAAACTTTACTTAATGCCCCACCTTTTGCTTTTATGGTAAAAATAGGCTCATTCACTTCAACCTCTTCAGCCAAAACCCCATCTAAAACCGCAATATAACTTTTATAAACCCTGTGTTTTTTAAATTCTTCTATACAAAGCTTTCTAAAATCTTCATCTTTGCAAAGCAAAATCACACCGCTTGTTTCTTTGTCTAAACGATTTAAAAGCTTGGCATTAAATTTTTTCTCCAAGTCTTCACTCACATAAGCATAAGGTTTATTAATAGCAATAATCTTATCATCTTCAAAAATAATTTGAGGATTTTTGGTTTTTATCACATTAAATCTTGCCTTATCGCTCATCAAAGCTCTAGCAACCACAACTTTTTTTCCATGTGAAAAAACACAACCCTTATCAATCAAATCTTTAGCTTCACGATTTGAAATTTTTTCTTGCAAAGCTAAGAGTTTATAAGCTTTTTCTTGCATCAATTCCCTTTTGTATGGTCTGTATGATAAGATCTAAATTTTCTTTTTTGGAAATTTTAGCTTTTAAATTTAAATAATGAATTTTATCATTTAAATCTTTTAAATTTTCGCAAAAATATACATTTTCTACTTCTTCAAATAAAGCCTTTTGATTATGAATAAATTTCCCACTGATTAATACATTGTCAAAATATGCCACTTCTATAGGATTGTGTCCTCCTATGCCTTCTATGAAAGAACCTCCAAGCACAACAACATCAGAAATTGCATAAAAATTTACAAGCTCTCCTAAAGCATCTAAAAGCAAAATTTTTTTAGCAAATTTCTTATTTTCATCTTTTAAAGAACTAAATTTTTCAAATTTCAAACCTTTGTTTAAAAGCAAATTTTCAACTTCTTTAAAACGCTCAGGGTGTCGTGGGGCGATAATGAGTTTTTCATTTTCTTCTAGTTTAAAATGATCAAGCAAAAGCTCTTCTTCATCTTTATGCGTACTAGCAAAAATGATAAGCTTTTCCTTAGGTTTGGCATAAATTTTATTATTTTTAATTTCTAAATTTGCCTTAATATTTTTAAAAATTTTAACATTTTTAGCTCCCAAACTTTCAAGTCTTACTTTATCTAATTCACTTTGAGCAAAAACTTCATCAATATAAGAAAAAATTTTTTTATAAAAAAAAGAAAATCTTTGATAAGAATGATAAGATTTATCAGATATTCTTGCATTAAGCAAAATAATCTTAGTTTTATAAATGTGTGCCATGAAAATAAGCATAAGCCAATATTCTGCTTCAAAAATTACCAAAACCTTACAAGGCTTAAACCAAAAAGGCAAAAAATTTTCAAAAGCAAGATAATTTACCTTTTTACAAAATTCTTTTGCATATTCAAAACCTGTTTGAGTAATAGTAGTTATTCTTGAATCAAATTTCAAAACCAAAGTTTTAATACTTCTTACCTCCCCGTAAGAACAAGCATGAAAATGTACATCAGCTTTTTCTTGATGTAAATTTTTATAAAGAAAAAATCGGGATTTTAAACTAGTTTTATATTTGGATTTTAAAAAAGAAAGCAAAAGAATAAAGACGGCACAAAATAAAAATGCCGCCCAAGTTAAAAAATAATAAAAAAAGATCAATTTTGTTCTTCTTGATCTTTATAAAGAATTCTTCCACAATGAGGGCAAGTTACAATCTCTTCACCTTTTACAACAGACAGATAAGTCTTATCGTAAATTTTCATAAAACATCCATAGCATGCTTGTTTTTTAACAGGAACTACAGCAGTATTTTTCGCCCATTTGCGAATTTTTTCATAAAAACTTAAAACTTTTTGATTCATCTCGCCCACAAGTTTGGTTTTTTTATCATAAACACTCATTCTATCTTTTTCAAGAACTTCCATTTCAGATTTAATGCTTACTCTAATCTCATTAATATTTTGCTCTTGTTTAATTTTTTCTTCTTCAAGTTCTTTTTTATAAGTTTCTTTATTCTCTAAAATTTTATCCAGTCTTACAATTTCATCATTTGCAGCGTCTAATTGCTCTTTTGCAATATCTTCTTCAATTTTTAAAGCATTAGCTTCTTTTTCTGTTTTTACTGCACTACTTTTTTTAGAAAGCTCTTTAATTTTTGCCGAAAACTCAGAAATATGAGCATTATTTTGTACTTTTTGATTTTCTATATCTTTGATTTCTTCATCGATTTTTTCTAAATCTGTGTTGATTTTTCCTATTTTTAACTCAGCATCTTTTAAAGTCTTATTAATACTGTCTATTTTTGGTTCATAACTATCAATTTCTTGATCTATTTTTGATAAAAGCACTAATTGTTCGAGATATTTATTCATTTATTTTCCTTAAAAATATTGAAATGGATTTTTTGAAACTGTTATTATAGCTTGTAGCGGCAAATTTTTCAAGTCTTTTGCTAAACATTGAGAAAAATATCTCTCACTTTCAAAATGACCCAAATCAATAAGACTGATTTGATTACTAAGTGCCTCTAAAGCTTGATGATATTTAAAATCTCCGCTTAAAAAACAATCCGCATCTACTTTAGAAATTAAATCCCCACCACTTCCAGTACATATAGCAATACGCTTAATGTCTTTTTTACCACAATTGCTTACACGTAAAATTTGTAAATTTAACTTTTTTTTCACCCAGTCACACAAAGCTTCAAAAGACATAGAATTTTCGACATAAATTAAAAATTCATCTTTAAAAGAAATTTTAAAACCTAAAATTTCTTCCGTAAAATAAGTGTTTAAATGACTTAAATCGTAATTTGTATGCATACTGATTAAAGAAATATTTTTACAAATCATTTCTTTAATAAAAGCTCTAGGATAAGTCTTGTCATATAAATCTTTTAAACTTTTAAATATCAAAGGATGGTGTGTGATAATTAAAGAATTTTCACTCGCTTCTTTAATGATATTTTCATCAATATCTAAGCTTAAATAAACAGTTGAAATTTCACTATCCCTATCTCCAAGCAAAATTCCACTATTATCCCATGATTCTTGGATATCAAAGGGACTTAATTGATCTAAAAAATTATAAATTTCACTCAGTTTCATTTAAATTTTTCTTATAAATTTCAGCACAATTTTTCGAAAGCTCACGAATTTTTAACATATAATCTTGTCTTTGTGCTACAGAAATTGCTCCTCTTGCATCTAAAAGATTAAAAGTATGTGCAGCAAGCATACAATAATCATAAGCAGGTAAAGCTAGTCCTTGTTCTAAAATATTTTTACATTCTTTGTAAGAATTTTCAAACTGCTCATTTAAGATCTTAACATCACTTACTTCAAAATTGTATTTACTAAATTCATATTCACTTTGCTTATGCACATCTGCGTATTTAATTTTTTCTCCATTAAATTCACTCCAAACTATATCATAAACATTATCAACATTTTGAAGATACATGGCTATTCTTTCAAGACCATAGGTAATTTCAGCACTTACTAAATCTACTGCTATACCGCCAACTTGCTGAAAATAAGTAAATTGAGTGACTTCCATACCATCAAGCCATACTTCCCAGCCTAAACCCCAAGCACCCAAACTTGGACTCTCCCAATTATCTTCAACAAAACGAATATCATGACTTTTTAAATCAAAACCCAAATTTTCAAGACTTTTAAGATATAATTCTTGAATATTATCAGGACTAGGTTTAATCAAAACTTGAAATTGATAATAAGCGCCTAAGCGATTAGGATTTTCACCATAACGTCCATCAGTAGGCCTTCTACTTGGAGCCACATAAGCAGCTGCCCAAGGTTTTTTTCCTAAACTTCTTAAAAAAGTTGCTGGATGAAAGGTTCCTGCACCTGCTGGCATATCATAAGGTTGCATAATCGCACAACCTTGCTCTTGCCAATAATTTTGTAAATTAAGTATCATTTGTGAAAAAGTCATTGTTTCTCTCTTTATTGTTCCATATTTTCAATAGGTTTTTCTAAATTTTTATTCATTTCCAAATCAGGCTCTGTCTTAGCTCCAAAAATTTCTGCGGTTTTACTCCACATTAATTTATATTTACGCTTGAGAAATTCTATCTCTTCACGCGCATGTTTTAACTCATTATTTAAAGTTTCTATAGTTTTTCTATCTTCATCATAAAGTTCTTGCATAGAATAAAGAGCGTCTTTTAAAAATTTATTCTCATTTTTTAATGCTTCAAGTGTTTCATCTTTAGCATCTAAAACTTTTTCATGTAAATTTAAAATAGTTCCTATTGTTTTTTCAACAAAACTTTCTCCTGCTAAAGTCATTGAATTTACCATTGCAGTTTGAGATTTTGCAGAACTAGGCACTACACTAAAAGTGCCTTGATGAGCTTCGATGTAAATTTTACCCTCTTCTTCTTTAAAATTTAAAGCCCCATTGGCCATCATACCCTTAACCACATCTTCATTTAAATGCACAAGTTTACAAAATTCTTCAAGTTCAAGATAGGTTTGCATTTTTATCCCTTATAATAAAACTTCTACTTCTTTTGAATCAGATACAAGTTTTTTTTCTTTTTCAAGACGATCTTCTTTAAGCTTTTGTGCTAAACCAACATCATAAATAGCTAAAATTTGCATAGCCAAATAAGCAGCATTGATCGCTCCAGCCTTACCAATAGCTAAAGTTCCTACAGGAATTCCACTAGGCATTTGCACCGTAGAAAACAAAGAATCCATACTTGCAAGATTGCTTCCTGACATAGGCACTCCCAAAACAGGTTTTGTTGTATAAGCTGCAACAGCTCCAGCTAAATGTGCTGCCATTCCAGCTGCTGCTATAAAAACTTTCGCACCTTTTTCTTCAGCATTTGCAATATACTCTTTTGTTCTTTTTGGACTACGATGAGCTGATGAGATAATAAGTTCATACTTTACCCCAAAACTTTCTAAAGTTTTAGCAGCCTCTTTCATAGTCTCATAATCACTCTTGCTTCCCATTAAAATAGAAACAAAATTCATCTATATTTCCTTTCTTAAAAAACTTAATGCACTGATTTTATTTGGTAATTGGATTTCATGTTCATTGCCACTATGAATTTCGCTAAATTCTTTATTGTTTTTAGCAATGAGTTTTTTAAACTCTATAAAATATTTATCCTCTTTTTGATAAATTTTACCTAGTTCATTATCGCAAGTTTGAATCACATCGCCTAAAGGGGCTAAAATTTCATAAGGCGTGTTTAAAACGATTTTCCCTTTACATTTAAAAAAGCTTCCATCTTCGCTTATAGCATGCACTTGATGAGAACCTTCTTCTATGCTTGTATTATGATTTTGCGTGTCGGTTTTTTCCAAAGGACGCGAAACAAGATAGCCATCTGTAAAACCACGATTTTTAAGTGTAGCAATCTCTTTTTCATACTTACTTGACTCAAATTTACCCTCTAAAGCATCTTGTATAGCCATTTTATAAGTCCTTGTTGTAAGCGCAACATAATATTCGCTTTTAGTACGCCCTTCTATTTTAAAAGCACTGATACAATTTTCTTGCATGATTTTTTCTATATAAGAACAAAGATTTAAATCTTTAGAATTAAAAATATGAGTACCATTTTCATCTTCTTCTAAGCGAAATAAAGTGCCATTTTCTGGATTTTTAGCATAAAGCTCATAATTAAATCTACAATCATTTGCACAAGATCCACGATTGCTCATTCTTCCACTTTGCACAGAGCTTATTAAACAACGCCCTGAATAAGCAAAACACATAGAACCATGCACAAAAGCTTCAAGTTCAATATCGCAATTTTCCTTTAAAGCTTTAGCGTCTTTAAGCCCTAATTCTCTGGCAATTACAACCCTTTTAGCACCCATATCCTTATAAACTTGAGCATCTAAATAATTTAAAATATTTGCCTGAGTAGAAACATGTAAAGAAATTTCAGGTGCAAGTTCTTTAACAAGACGCATAGCTCCAACAGAAGCTACGATAAAAGCATCAGGTTTCATCTCACGTAATTTTAATATATGTCTTTTTAAACCTTCAATTTGAGAGCTTAAATGAAAACCATTTAAAGTAACATAAATTTTCTTACCACGCTCATGAGTATATTTGATAGCTTCTTCAAAACTTTCATAATTAAATTCTCTTGCAGTGCGTGATCTTAAAGAAAAATTATTCACACCCGCATAAACCGCATCTGCGCCATAAGCCAAAGCAATTTTTAATTTTGTGAAATTTCCTGCAGGAGCTACTATTTCAGGAATGATCATTTTTGCCCTAAACTTGCAATTAAAGCTTCTATATCATCATTACTTACAACATCAGCAGTACTATCGCCTTCAATATGCACTGCAGAACTTACACGTTTTTTATCATCAATTTTACCTTCAAATAAAGAACTCATATAACGGCTTAAAGCACGCATTACATTAATAACACGTTCGATTTTTTGACGATGTATATCTTGATACTGCATTGCATCCATTGCCATCATCACTTCATCTTGTCCACTTTGAAGATTTCCGACAATCTCCTTAGAACTTTTTTTAGCTTGATTGTTTAATTCTAAAGCTTCACCGAAACTTTCCACATTAGGAAATTTTTCATTAAGTTTAGAAAAAATATCAATATTTTTTTCTATTGCTTTATTTATTTCTTTGAGTAAACTTTCAGAATCCGCAAAAAAATTATTAATACTTTCAAGCTTATCCATCATTTCCGTTGCTTTAAGCTCGCTATCTTTTGTAACATCATCTAACTGATGTACAACTTTATGCTCCTGATTTGGTGGGGGTGGTGGCCATACTACACTAGGATTAGGTTTGTAATCAGCTATTTTGACATCTTCTAGCATCAAAGCATCTTCTTCGGTATTCGATTCTTCGGTTTTTACCTCTGCTTCTGTCTCTGAATCAAGATCAACATCACCATTCATCAAAGCATCAAGCTCTTCTTGAGTCATTTTTTTCCTTTTTTTAAATCTAGATTTTCAATAATTGCTCAAAATTATAATCAATTTTATCTAAAACAAAAATATAAATTTTTATTTTTTTAATCTTTTTAAATTAAATTTTTAAATTTATTAAAAAAAATATATTAATTAAATCTTAATTAAAAATTTTATGATATAATTTTATAAATTTAATTACATAAAGGAGTAAAAATATGGGAAAATTTGTTAATAATATAGATGATTTTTTCAAATTTTGCAAACAAAATGAAGTGCTTTTTGTTGATTTTCGTTTTACGGATATGATAGGAACTTGGCATCATATTACCTATAATCTTCATGCAATCAATGAAGAAACATTTCAAACTGGCATTCCATTTGATGGAAGCTCAATCCATGGATGGCAACCTATAGAAAAATCAGATATGATTTTAAAACCTGATGCGCAAAGTGCTTTTTTAGATCCTTTTACGGCTGATCCTACTATCATAGTATTTTGTGATGTGTATGATATTTACAAAGGACAAATGTATGAAAAATGTCCAAGAAGCATAGCAAAAAAAGCAATGGAACACCTTAAAAATAGTGGCATAGCTGATACTGCTTACTTTGGACCAGAAAATGAATTCTTTGTTTTTGATAGTGTAAAAATAGTTGATACTACTCATTGTTCTAAGTATGAAGTTGATACCGAAGAAGGAGAGTGGAATGATGATAGAGAATTTACCGATAGCTACAATACTGGACACAGGCCAAGAAACAAAGGTGGATATTTTCCAGTTCAGCCAATTGATTCTTTAGTAGATATTCGTTCTGAAATGGTTCAAACCCTTGAAAAAGTAGGTCTTAAAACTTTTGTTCATCATCATGAAGTTGCACAAGGACAAGCTGAAATAGGAGTAAATTTTGGCACGCTTGTAGAAGCAGCTGACAATGTTCAAATTTATAAATATGTTGTAAAAATGGTAGCTCATTTAAATGGCAAAACTGCCACTTTTATGCCAAAACCTTTATACGGAGATAATGGCAATGGTATGCATGTTCATATGAGCTTATGGAAAGATGGAGTAAATTTATTTTACGATAAAGATGGATACAGTGGACTTAGTCAAACTGCTATAAATTATATAGGTGGAATTTTAAAAAATGCTAGAAGTGTTGCAGCTTTTACAAATCCAAGTTCCAACTCTTACAAAAGAATAGTTCCTGGCTTTGAAGCTCCTTGTATTTTAACTTATTCTTGTCAAAACAGATCAGCAAGTTGTCGCGTTCCTTATGGTATAGGTAAAAATTCAGCTCGTATAGAAATTCGCTTCCCTGATAGCACTGCTAATCCTTATTTAGCTTTTGTTAGTCTTTTAATGGCAGGTCTTGATGGAATCAAAAATAAAACCATTCCTGTAGGTCCTATGGATGAAAATTTATTTGATCTTACTTTGGATGAAATACGTGAAAAAGGGATAGAACAGCTACCGCACACTCTAAGAGGAAGTTTAGAAGCTTTAATCCGACATAATTCTTATTTAAAACCTGTAATGAGCGATATTTTTATAGATGACTATCAGCATTTAAAATTTAAAACACAAGTTTGGCCAGTAGAAGCTCGTCCAACTGCTTATGAATTTAAAACTTGCTACTCCTGCTAAAAAATTTAATGGCGTTTAACACGCCATTAAACTAAAAAAGAATTAAAAAATTATTTATTTTGCATCAACTATCGCTTAAGCTGATTTACAATTCCTAGCATATCATCACTTGTTGTAATTGCTTTAGAACCCGCTTCATAAGCCCTTTGTCCTGTGATAAGATCTGTCATTTCTTCAACAAGCTGAACATTACTAAGTTCTATAAATCCATGTCTTATCGTTCCAAGTCCATCTTGTCCTGCTATACCCGCAACAGGTGCACCGCTTGCTCCTGTTTCAAGATAAAGATTATCACCCATAGAATGAAGACCTGCTGGATTTATAAACTGAACTAGCTCCACTTGGCCAATTTGAGTTTCTTGTTGCTCCCCTGGTAGCATTACAGAAACGGTTCCATCTGTAGCAACATTAATTGCTGTTGCGCCTTCAGGTATTGTCATTTCAGGTAAAAGTCTATAACCATCTGAATTTACAATATTACCTTCATTATCTTTTGTAAATTGCCCATTTCTAGTATATCCTATAGTGCCATCAGGAAGTTGTATTTGAAAAAACCCATTACCTGCAATAGCCATATCAAGACCATCAGTACTTGTTGATTTTAAATTTCCTTCAGTAAAAACTTTAGTTACCGCTGTTGGACGCACACCCACACCCACTTCTATACCCGAAGGAGAAAGAGTAGTAGCTGAAGTTGAAGTTCCTGCATACTTCATAACTTGATACATAAGATCAGCAAATTCTGCACGACTTTTCTTAAAACCTGCTGTATTAACATTGGCGATGTTATTTGAAGTAACATCAATTTGTGTTTGCTGCGCTACCATTCCCGTAGCAGCAGTATGAAGTGATCTCATCATTTTTAATCCTTTTTTTTATTTTATTTTAAATTATTTAACAGCTGCAAGCTTATTGATAGCTTCTTGATTTAAGTCATCCATATGAGCTGTCATAACTTTTTGATACATTTCTACCATTCTGTTTGCTTCAATCAGTCCTACCATTTCAGTAACTGGATTAACATTTGATCCCTGAGAAAAACCTTGGCGAATAGCATTGGAGTTTTCCAAATCTCTAATGCGGGTTAGATCATCTATTTTATAGACATTATCCCCATCTTTTTGCAAAGCTCTTATATCATCTACTTGTGCTACAAATAATCTTGCATTTTGAGCTCCATCAACCTCAATGCTTCCGTTTTTATCAACGCTAATTTGAACAGCACCATTAGGAATGCGTATGCCAGCATTCTGAGGATTATTAAAATAATCACTACTTAATACCTTGTATCCTTGCTTATTTACCAAATAACCCTCATCATCAAGTTGAAAATTTCCATCTTTAGTTAATCTTACTTCTCCATCTTTGGACTGAACCAAATAAAAAGCATCTTCTCTAGTCATTGCCAAATCCAAAGGATTGTTTGTGGCCTTTAAAGAACCTAGGCTGAAATCTGTATATTCTTGAGAAACTTGCGGAATTCCATCTATTGTAGTATTTACAAAACGAGATGCATCTCTTGTGTGATTTTCTATAGGCAACTCATCCTGAGTTTCTTTAAAAATCCTTTTAAAATCTGCAATAACCACATCATCTCTTTTGTACCCACTTGTATTAATATTGGCAAGATTATTAGTAATCACATCAAGTTTATTAAACTGAGTTACCATTCCACCAGTTGCTTGATAATATCCATTTTGCATATTTTCACCTATAAAATTAAGATTTTATAGCTATAAAAGCAAAGAGTGTTCCAACTTTTAGAAACAAAGAAAAATAAATATTTGAAAGATTGTTAGGAGAGAATTTTAAACTATAAAAAGCAAGATTTGACTCAATCTTGCTTTAAAAATCAATTTTAATCCATTTGACGACGCAAGAAAGTTGGTGTTTCAATTTGCGCCATTATCTCTTCATCATAACCACCGCTTACCTTTTTAAGACTTAAATAAGGATTTTTCTTAGAAGCTTGAGCTTCTTCGGTAGATTTTTTAGCTACTGTATCTTTATCTTCAAACCCTGTCGCAATAATAGTTACTTCAACTCTATCTTCCATGCTATCATCTGTGGTAGAACCAAAAATAATTTTAGCATTTTCATCAACAATTTCTTGTATACTATTTGCTGCTGCCGAAATTTCAAACAAAGAGCAATTAGAACTTGTTTTAAAATGTAAAATAACTCCCTTGGCACCTTTAATATCCATTCCATCAAGCAAAGGAGATTCTATAGCGTTTGAAAGAGCCTCTTCTATAGCATTTTCACCACTAGCACTACCAACACCCATGAGCGCTAGTCCACGATGACTCATGATAGTTCTTACATCCGCAAAGTCAACATTAATATCTCCATTATCAAGCAAGATAGATACCATACCTTTTACAGCACGAGCTAAAATATCATCAACCAATCTAAAAGCATCTTTAATGCCTGCTTTTTTATCAATAATGCTCAATAATTTTTCATTTTGAATTACAAGAATAGAATCACTTTCTTTTTTAAGCTCAAGGAGACCGCTTTCAGCAAGTTTTTTTCTTTGTTTTCCTTCGAATGCAAAAGGCATAGTTACAACGGAAACAGTTAAAGCTCCAATCTCTTTAGCTGCTTGTGCAATAACTGGAGTGGCACCCGTTCCAGTACCTCCACCAAAACCTGAAGCAATAAATACAATATCACTTTGACTAAGACTTGCTTTTATTTCTTCAAAACTTTCTCTAGCACTTTCTGCACCTACTTCAGGAAGCATACCAGCGCCTAAACCTTTAGTTTTTTTCTCGCCAAGTTGAATTTTAGTTTTTGCTAATGAAATTGAAATAGCTTGTGCATCAGTATTCGCTGCAATTAAATCAAGATCATTTAATCCCATTTTAACCATATGGTTGATCATATTACCGCCGCCGCCGCCGCAGCCTATAACCTTAATTTTTGCACCTTTATTATGTTGCATTTCTTCTACTAAAAATTCACTCATAAAAATTTCTCCTTGTTAAAATTGATTCATAATTTTATGCCAGATATTTGAAAAAACGCTAGGTTTTTTTTCTTTTGGCTCTTTAAAATCTAATTGTTCTTGTATTGCAATTGTATCATTTTCTTGCAAATTTTCATCAAAAAAATCAGATTTTATTCCACTTTCTGTATCTTTTTGCAAAACAATATCTTGTTTAATTTGACGATTAAAATTTTCAATTTCCCCTTTATATCTTAATTTCTCATTAGAATCAAGTTCATAAGGCGTAAAATACCCCGCTCCATATAAACAAAGTCCTATAGCACAAGTATTTTCAGGATCGTTAAAAATTTCACTAAAACCAGTAATCAAATCTTTTCTTGCAGTAGCCAGTCTAACTGAGCGATTATCAAATGTTGCAGGAGCTAGCTCATCAATACCTGCTAACTTAGTCATTCCACCTGTTAAAACAACTCCACCGCCTATAGCATTGGCATAACGATTATCACTTAAGATTTTTGCCAAAATCATCAAAGTTTCTTCCGCTCTTGCATAAATTACATTTGAAATAATATCCAAAGAAACTTCATTAACCTTTCTTTCATCACCCATTGAAGGAATTTGTATAAGGGTATTAGGTTGTTGCGAAAGAGCTGCATAATTAAGCTTGATTTTTTCTGCTTCTTTTAAAGGTGTATGCAATGCCATTGATAAATCTTGGGTAATATTAATCGAGCCAATTTGCAAACAATCATTATATCTAATTGAATTTCCAGTATGAACAACCATATCACAAATCGCTCCACCCATATCAATCAAAACAGCGCCTAATTCCTTTTCGCTATCATCTAAACAAGCTATAGCTGAAGCATATCCTGAAAGAACTATATTATCCACTCTTAAATCAGCTAATTCAACTGCTTTCTTAAGATTTTTAATATGAGATTCTTGCGAAATCACTATATGGGTTGAAACTTCTAAACGATTGCCACTCATTCCCAAAGGATCATCAACATGTTCAAGATCATTAACCTTAAAATTATAAGGCAAAACATGGATAATTTCATAACCACTTGGTAGATTGGCAGTATGCTTAGCTGTACTTACAGCACGATGAATTTCTTTAATGCCTATTTCATGATTTGGAATATTAACAACACCTATACTATCAACGCTTTTAGTATAAGCACCTGATATAGACACCACAACCTTATCATAATGAACGCCGCTCATCATCTCAGCACTTCTAACAGCTTCTTCGATAGATTTAGAAGCAAGCTCTATATTGGTAATGGCACCTTTTTTAACCCCGTTAGTTTTCGACTTGGAAAAACCAATAATTTTTAATCCATCTTCATCTTTTTGAGCAATAATGGCACAAGTCTGGGTTGAGCCTAAGTCAATTCCTAATATATTCAAAATCAATTCCCTTTATAATAAATTTTTATCGGATATATCTTTTTAAGTTCATCAACAAGTTCTTGCTTAAGCTCATTTACTTTTAAATTTCGCAAATTTTGCTCAAGCATAGTTTTGTATTGTTCAAATTTATCGGAGTTCATATCTAATTTTTGTTTATTTATTTTATATAATATTGCTTTATTGTCATTAATGACCACATAAGAACTATTTTGGTCAGTATTAAATACATTCATTAAAAAATAAGCAAACTCAGAATCATTTAATATCTTATCGCTAAGCTTTACACTCTCTCGAGAACTATCTCGACTTACAAAGCCTATATCATCGCCTTTAAAATTTACTAAACTATTTTTAGCTTTTTCTTCTAAATTTTTTCTAGCTTGTTCGCTTAAATACATAGGTAAAACTTCTTCTCTAGCTTCTTCAAAAGTTTTATTTCTTATAGGATCTACTTTATTTAGTTTAACTATGATATATCCGTTATTATAAGGTACTGGTCGCAAAACATCTCCATTTTTAGCTTTATTCAAAAGATCAATTGGATAATAAACATCAGATTCACTAATATTTTGATCTTTTTGAAAATTATCTTTCCCATTTTTTAAATCTAAAAATTTAGCATTAGCCACATTCTTTAGTTGCATTAAAGCATAATCTTTAGCAACTTCATTTTTAGCAGACTGAAAATCCATCACTTTACCTGCAAAATCTTTATATTTTAGTTTATTTTCATCTTGATTATAAAATTTTTCTAATTCTTTGTCGTCAATTTTCTCATTGCTAACTGGCAAAAAATAAGTTGAAATTTCATATATTTTTTTAGTTTTATAATCTTCTTTATGTTCATTCCAAAGCTTTTTTAAATCTTCTTCGTTAATCTTAATATTTTTTTTGTCATAATCAATTTTTGCAATACTTAAAGCATCTTGCATGAAATAACTAGAAGCTAACATTTTTAATTCTTCATCTTTGCTAGGAATATTAAAAATTTGATTAAGTTTATCGGTAATTACTTCACTTGCAAGTTGTGTTTCATAATCTTTTGGAGTTAAATTATTGGCATTTAAAAGTTCATAATAAATTGTTTTGTTAAAATCCCCTGTAGGATCTTGAAATTCTCTAGTATTTGCAAGTTTTTGTAAAATTTCATTCTCGTTTACGCCAATACCCAAATCTTTGGCAAAATTTAACAAAAGCTTATCTTCAACAAGAGAGCTTAAAGCTATATTTTTAATGCCTAGTTGCTCAGCATTTTCTGGAGTTAAAGCACCATTGCTAATTTGATTATAATAACTTAAAATTTGTCTATATCTAGTATCAAATTCGCTAAAACCTATCTTTTCATTTCCTACAGTTGCAACACTCGAACTTCTATTGAGATTAAAATCATAAGCACCCCAACCTAAAAAGCCAGCGCCAACAAAAGCTATAGTACTAACCCATATAGTAACAACAAGATATTTTTTGTGATGTTGCATCCAAGTAAGCATATCATTCCTTGATTGAATTTAAACTAGATATTGTATCGTAGAAGTGTTTAAGTGGAGTTTAATTATATAATTTTTACCAAAAAAATATTTGTTCTTTAAATTTTATGATTTTTACAATGAAATTTAGTTATAATTATAGCTTATAAAAATTTATTAGGATTGATTTTGGAAATTCCTCATATCCCAGTTTTACTTAATGAAGTTCAAGAGATTTTTAAAAATCTTAAAACAGGTTATTTTTTAGACTGCACTTTAGGATTTGGCGGACATAGTGAAGCTTTGCTTAAAAATCATCCTGATCTTAAATTCATTGCTTGTGATCAAGATCAACAAGCTTTAGAATTTTCTAAAAAACGTCTTAAAGATTTTCATAATAGGATAACTTTTATACAAAGTAATTTTAGTGAAGTTTTAGAAAAAATTTCACACAAAGAAGAATTAAGAGGTATTTTAGCAGATATTGGAGTTTCTTCATTTCAACTTGATAATAACGAAAGAGGTTTTAGCGTAAATTCTGACTTTTTGGATATGAGAATGAATCAAAACTCCAAAATATCGGCTTATGAGATTATTAATACTTATACAAAAGAGCAATTAATTTCCATTTTTAAAGAATATGGAGAATTACACGATGCACATTTTATTGCTGAAAAAATTTGCTTAGAAAGAAGTAAAAATCCAATCAAAAGTGCCAAGGAACTTTATCAAATCATAGGAAAAGGCAAACAAAATCATAGAAAAATTTCCAAAGCTACTTTAACATTTCAAGCCATTAGAATAGAAGTAAATCAAGAACTTAAAGTGCTTAAAGATTTTCTTGGGCATTTAGAAAATTTAAAACCAAAAAATTGCATTTTAGCAATCATTAGTTTTCATTCTTTGGAAGATAGAATAGTAAAAAATTTTTTCAAAAAATGGTCAAAAAACTGCATTTGTGATGAAAAAATAATGCGTTGCGAATGTGGAAATAACCATAGCCTAGGGCAAATAATAACCAAAAAAGCTATAAGCGTAAGCAAGGAAGAACTTTTAAAAAATTCTCGCTCTAGTTGTGCTAAAATGCGGGCTTTTTATTTTAATAATTTGGATAATAAATAATGCTAGAAGATGATTTTATAAAAGAACGCCAAAACATACGCCAAAAAATGCTGAAATTTTCTCGTGCCATAAATCAAGGCAAACCGCTTGATGATGATTTAAGAGATGAAATTTCTAGCGATGATATTTTAAGACGTCGTTTTAAAAAAAAGACTCCTAATAAATTCTTAGAAGAACTCGATGAAGAGTATGAGTCAAAACATACTAAAAAATCAAATATATATTTAAAAGAAGATCTGATCAATGTTAAATTAGAAGAAAAGCAATCTCTTGCTAAAAAAATTTTTTCCAAAATGAAAGAAAGAAAAAAAGAAGAAAATAAAAAAACTAAAAAGATTTTTTCGTTTGGAAGAAAAAAAATAAACGAGATAAAAAATATTCAAACCAAACCAAAAATTCAAACAAAAAATGATCAAAATCCTATCCAAGATAAAAAAGAAAAAAAAGAATCCATAAAATCTATAGAAAAAATTCAAAAAACTGAGCCCAAGATACAAATTTCTCAAACTATAGAAAAACAACCCAATATTAAACAAAGTTTGGAAAATTTACAAAAAAAGATAACACCACAAGAAAATAAACAAGAACTTCCAAAACCACCTAATCAAGCTCAAGAAAAACAACAAAATGATGAAGATACTCAAAAAGCAAAAAATGTTTTACTAGAAGGCTTCTCTAATGCCACCAAAGAAGATAGAAACCTAAATTTCAATCATCTTCTTTTTGCGGCTTTGCTTGTTAGTTTTGCGTTATTTTTATTTGCTCCACAAATTTATATTAGAAATCAAATTTATTATCTTAGTAGAGAAATTGCTACATTAAGAACAGAAGAAAGCGTTTTAAACGAAGAAAATAAAGATTTAAAAAGAAGGCTTGAAAATATGCGATTCCAAAATCAAATTTTAGATTATTTAGAATGAATAATTTTATCTAAAACATACTGCTCTAAATTTGCTTTTGGAATTTCTTCTTTTAAGGCTTCCTTATAAATTTCACCTGCCATTATAGAGTATTTTTCATAAGTAAAATAAGGAAAATGCAAAGCCCAGGCTTTTTGTATTATTTTTTTTGAGATTATTTTGCGAGTATAAACTTTAAAAATATCATATCCTATAAATACACAAGCAGTAACCATAACAGCACTCACTATGCTTATATGAAAGTCAAGTTTTGTTAAAAAATAATGAGTAATTAAAAGCAATGGCAACAAAACCACAGCACAAAAAACACCATAATAAATATAAGAATTTAGAATTTTGAAATTAAAATTTAGCTTAGAGGGATCTACAAGCATACCGTCATTAAAAAGTGCATTTGCTTCTAATAAATCTTTTATAAGAACAGGTTGTTCTGATACTTTAAATAAAAAACGAAGGCTAAATTCTTTAAATTTTTTCATAATCCATGCTTTATTTTTTAATTAAAATTTTATCCAAAGAAAATTAATTCCAACTAAAAAATCATTTTCATAAATAAGCACAAGTCTTTAAATTTTTTAGATATAATTTAAAATGTCAAATTTTTAAAAATACTTTAGAAAGAAAGCCATGAATTACTATCAAGAACTTAAAAAATACCTCAACAATAATCTTTTTACAAGCTATTCTTTAGAAATTGACTTTCCTAACATTTACAATTTTAACGCAAATCAAAAAGCCTTTAAAGATATTTTAACTAAAATTACAAAAATTTACGACAAAAACAAATTTACAAAACAAAATGAACATCAATTTGAAGATGAATTTATATCAAAAGTATTAGAAATTTTAGGGTGGTACTTTGTAAGACAGGATGAAAAAATCATACAAGGAAAAGTAGAAAAACCCGATTTTCTACTTTTTAGCAATGACAAATTAAAATCAAAATACGAAAATTTAGACAAAGAAACAAAAAAATCAAGCAATGATTTCACAATCATTTTAGAGTCAAAAGCTTATAATATAGAAATAGACAATAAAAAAGTAAAAGACAACCCACACTTTCAAATTCTAAGATATCTAGGTAATCTTAAGAAAAATTATGGTTTTTTAACCAATGGTAGATTTTGGCGTTTTTATGACAATTCTATACTGAATTCAAACAAAGTTTTTTACGAAATCAATCTAGAAAAAATCATTGAAGATCAAAATATTGAAGCTTTTGCGTATTTTTATAGCGTATTTAGCGCTTTTAATTTCACAGAAAAAGAAGATCATTTAGAAATAACTCTACAAAACAATAAACTTTCAAAAATCAAAATAGAAGATGATTTAAAATCTATCATTTATGGAACCAATGGAAATGAATCTTTATTTGAATTCATAGGCTCTAGAATTTACAATAAAACAAAGGCGGATTTAAAACTAATCTATGAAAATTCTTTATATTTTATCTTTAGGCTTTTATTTATTGCTTATTTTGAAGATAAATTTGAAATTATACTAGAAAAACATAAGTATTTTAAAAGTAAAATCAGTCTTAGAACCTTACTTGAAAATTTACAAGAAGATGAAAGCTCAAGTGGTGGTTTTGGAGAACTTGAAAATATTTTCAACATTTACAACAAAGGCAAGGGAAATTTTGACATGCCTGTTTTTAATGGCGGTTTGTTTGATGAGAGCAAAACCGCTCTTTTAAGCACGCCAAAAATCTTTAACGATAAAGATTTAAAATTCATTTTAAACCAATTATTAAATTTTAAAGATAAAAATCTAAGCTTTAAAAGAGATTACAAAACTTTAAGTGTAGAACATTTAGGAACGATTTATGAAGGCTTGCTTTCTTATTTTTTTGAAATAGCAAATGAAGATATTTACTATGTAAGCTATAAAGAAAAATCAAAAGAAATAGAATGTTATTTTGATAATTATGATTTTAAAATTTTAGAAAAATCAAAAAAAGTAGAAAAATACACCTTTTACAAAAAAGGGCAAATTTACCTTAAAAATACTAGCAACTCAAGAAAAGCAAGCGCAAGCTTTTACACACCTCAATCCATAGCTAATTTTTTAATCCAAAGTGCTTTAAAAGACAAACTAAACAATGAAAATATTTTGAAATTTAAAATACTAGACAATGCTTGCGGTAGTGGACATTTTTTAGTTGGAGTTTTAAATGCTATTACACACATTGTTTTATCAGATTTTGATCATTTTACAAATTTAAAAGAACTTTACGAAGAAGAAAAAGAAAATATTTTAAACTATATAAAAGATTTTGTGCAAGACTATGAAGTAGATGAGAGTGATATTTTAAAACGACTTTTACTAAAACGCATTATTTATGGGGTGGATTTAAACCCTTTTAGCATAGAGCTTACTAAACTTAGCCTTTGGATAGATAGTTTTATCTTTGGAACCCCACTTTCTTTTATAGAACACCACATAAAGTGCGGCAATGCCTTGATAAATTCTAATCTAAGTGATTTTAAAGATTTGATAAAACAAAACTCAAGCAACCTTTTTACAAATTCCATAACACAAGAATTTGAAATTTTACAAGAAGTATTTGAAAAACTTGATAATCTAAAAGATACCAACGAAGAACAAATCAAACAATCTAAACAAATCTATCAAAATGAAATCACACCAAAACTTGATAAACTAAATTTATATCTAAATTATATCAACACGCTTCATTTTGTCAACAAAGAAGAATTACAAATTCTAAAAGCCCTAAGTCAAGATGATATACAAAATTTAAGCCAAAATGAACAAGCAAAAAACATCATTAGCAAATATCAAAAAGAATTTAATTTCTTTAACTATGAGTTAGAATTTCCTGAAATCATAGAAAATCAAGTCTTTAAAGGCTTTGATATCATCATAGGTAATCCACCTTGGGATAAAACTAAATTTAGTGATGATGATTTCTTTCCACAATATAAAAGCGATTATAGAAGCTTAATCGCTAGCAAGAAAAAAGAAATTCAAGCAAATTTGCTGGCTAAAGATTATATAAAGCAAAATTACGAAAAACAAAAAGCATATATAAATGATTTAAGCGAGTATTATAAAAAAGCCTATCCTTTAAACAAAGGCAGTGGAGATGGAAATTTATTTCGTCTTTTTGTAGAAAAAAATCTTTCTCTTTTAAAACAAGATGGAAATTTAGCTTATGTTTTACCTAGTGCTTTGATGTTTGAAGATGGAAGCTTAACTTTAAGAAAAGAAATTTTAGAAAATAAAACTTTAGAATATTTTTATAGTTTTGAAAATAGACAAGCTATATTTGCTGATGTGGATTCAAGGTATAAATTTGCTCTTATGCAAGTAAAAAACACACAAGCAAATCACACTCATCAAATCAAAACGATGTTTTATAAAACAGATATAAACTCACTAAAAAACAAAGATGAAATTTTAACTCTAAATTTAGAAGATATCAAAAAGCTAAGCCCAACTCACCTAGCCTTAATGGAGTTAAAAGACAAACAGGCTTTAGAAATTCTAAGAAAATGCTACAATGCTTTTCAAAACTTATCTTTTGATTATATAGATTTTAGAAGAGAACTTGATATGACAAATGATAAAGATTTGTTTATAGAAGAGTTTAGGGAAGGACTTTTACCCTTATATGAAGGTAAAATAATACATCAATTTGATGCAAATTTTAGCCAAACTACTTATTTTTTAGAAAAGTCTAAATTTGATGAGCGTTTAAAAAGCAAAGAACTTTCAAGAGCTAAAAAAGCTACACAAAAAGAATTAAATCCTAAATTGATAAAATACGATAGAGAATTTTTTAGACTTGGATATAGAGCTGTTGCAAGTGACACTAACGAAAGAACTTTGATAGCTTCTTTATTGCCAAAAAATTGTGGGTGTGGAAATAGTATTTATTCTAATATTCCAAAACTATATATTTTAAAAGATGATGAAATTTGCATGGATATAGCGCCTTATGAAAAGATTTTATTTGTTTTGGCTTTGTTAAATTCTTTAGTGGTTGATTTTATCATAAGAAATATGGTGCAAATCAATGTAAATAAAACTTACCTAGAAAGAATTCCTCTGCCTCAACCAAGTGATGAAGAAATTCAAAACAATGAAATTTATAAAACCCTCGCTAAAAATGCTTTGCTATTACAGCTTTATAATGATCAAAATCATCATTTTGATGAGCTAAAACAAGAATTTAATATAAAAAATGAAGAAATTCCAAAAACTAAAAAGGCTTATAATATCTTAAGAGCAAAAAATGATTTATTAGTTAAAGAACTTTATGATTTAAGTGATGATGAATTTTCTTACATGATAAGCACTTTTAAAGTTTTAAATGAAAAGCAAAGTGAATATATAACCTTGCTAAAAACTATATAAATGAAAGATTTATATAGTTTTTAAAATTTAATTTTTACCGATAAGTTCTTCTGTGATTCTAGCGATTTCTAATTCTTCATCTGTAGGAATAACAAGCACCTTAACTTTAGAATTTGCATGATTTATCATTCTTTCGCCCGAAATCCTTTGTTTGTTAAGTTCAAAATCTAACTCGATACCAAGATGAGCTAATCTCTCACATACTTTTTGTCGAACCAAACTATCATTTTCTCCTATGCCACCTGTAAAAATAATAGCATCGGTTTTTGGCAACACAGCAAAGTAGGATCCTATATATTTAACAAGACGATAACAAAACATATCAAGAGCCAAGCGTGCTTTATCATTACCTTGTTCTATCTCTCTTTCTATATCTCTAAAATCATTATAACCGCAAATTCCATATACTCCACTTTTTTTATTCATCAGTGTATCTATTTCTTCTATAGTTAAACCCTTAAGATGACTAATAAAAGGTAAAATAGCAGGATCTAAATCTCCACAACGCGTTCCCATAATAAGTCCTTCAAGCGGAGTAAATCCCATAGAAGTATCTACACTCTTACCTTTTTCTATGGCACATACACTTGCACCATTTCCAAGATGAGCGGAGATAACATTTAGTTCACTTTTATCTTTTTCAAGCAAACTTGCCGCTCTAGAACTGACAAAAGCATGAGAAGTCCCATGAAAACCATATCTTCTAATATTATGCTTATCATAAAAATCATAAGGCAAAGCATACATATAAGCAAAATCAGGCATAGTGCGATGAAAAGCTGTATCGAAAATAGCCACATTTGCAACACTAGGTGCAGCTTTAATCATTGTTTTTATACCTGCTAAATGGGCAGGATTATGCAAAGGAGCAAAAATACTAACCCTATCTATCTCTTTAAGAACATAGTCATCTACTAAACAATGCTCACTTAAATTTCTTCCCCCGTGAACTATACGATGACCACAGCCATCAAGAGCATTTAAATCTGCTAAAATTCCTGATTCTTTAAAAAGCTCGTTGACTATACTAAGTCCTTCTTCGTGATTATTTATCGTTAATTCTCTTTCAAAACTTTCATTATTTAAAACATTTTTTAATATAACTTTTGAATTTTGCTCTCCGATTTTCTCTACTAAGCCACTCGCTTTAACGACTTTATTATCAAAAAATTTAAATTTAATCGATGAAGAACCCGAATTTAAAACTAAAATTTTCATTTATTATTCCTTTCTATTGAGCTTGTATAGCACTTAAAATAACAGTATCTACAATATCATCTACCAAACATCCACGACTTAAATCATTAACAGGTTTTTTAAGACCTTGCAAAATAGGACCGATTGCTAAAGCATTAGCAGTTCTTTGAACTGCTTTGTAACAAATATTTGCTGCATTAAGATCAGGAAAAATATATACATTTGCATGGCCTGCTATCTTAGAATTTGGCATTTTCTTTGCTGCAGTCTTTGGATCATAAGCGCAATCAAACTGCATAGGACCATCTATATTTAACTCAGGGTATTTTTCTTTAGCAATCTTTAATGCTTCTTTTACAAGATCTACGCTTTCTCCCTTACCGCTATCACCACTAGAATAAGAAAGCAAAGCTATTCTTGGTTCAAGTCCAAAAGATTTAGCAGTCATAGCACTTACATAAGCACTAGTTGCAAGCTGTTCAGCAGTTGGACTTGGGTTTACAGCACAATCAGCAAAAGCTAAAACTTGATCTTCAAGCCCCATAAAGAAAATTCCCGAAACAGAACTAATACCTTCTTTGGTTTTAATAAGCTGCAATGCAGGGCGAATCGTTTCAGCCGTAGTAGTTGATGCTCCACTAACCATAGCATCAGCTTTTCCAGTATGTATAAGCAAAGTTCCAAAATAAGTTTTATCCTGAACTAGCATCTTAGCCTCTTCTAAACTCATTCCTTTAGATTTTCTTGCCTCGTAAAGAATGGAAGTAAATTCTTGATTATATTCTGAATTGAGCGGATTCATAATTTGTATAGTACTTAAATCAAGACTTAATCTAGCAGCATCTTGTTTGATTTTTTCCTCATCACCCAATAAAATAAGATCAACAACTTTACTTTTTAATAAAATTTCAGCAGCTTTTAAAATTCTCTCATCATTACTTTCTGGCAAAACAACAGTTTTTTTATTTTTTACGCTTTGTTTAATCAACTCATATTTAAAACGATGCGGAGTTATAAAATCATACTCTTCAAGCTTTTGCACTTCTTCAAAATTAAAATTTTCATTAATCAAAACATAATTACGACCATCTAGGGCATGATCGAAATATTTTTGAGCTATAAGTTTATCTTCATCGTTAATAATAGCAGCGATAGGGGTATTAAGATTTTTAGCCAATTTTATACTAAGATCAAATCCATCAAGTATTCCAAATTCGCAAAAGCTATTTACAAGCACAAAATCGTATTTGCGTTTTAACTCTTCGTATTCTTCTAAAATAACATTAAAAAAATTATGAGGATCTTTGCTAAATTCCTCCATTGCCTCTCTAAAGGTAAAACCATAAGCGCTTTTTACAGTTTGATTGATATTAAATTCTTCCAACCAACCTTGCAAAACAGGGACGCGATGTATGTATATTACAGGGCAATAAATTGCGATATTTTTGTAAATTTTGCTATAATTTTTAAGCAAATTTGTACTAATAATAGTATTTAACTCATCACTTCTAGATCTCATCAAATAAAGATTTGCCATCATTTTCTCCTTGAATTTATAAATGTGGAACACTCTTTGCTTTTTCTAATTTTAACAAAGAAAAATAAAAATTCATATTTTAAAGGACGAAAATGAAAAAAGTTTTATTTTATGTGTTACCGTTTGCATTTTTTGGTTGTTCTGCAACGGTTGATCCGCAAATTTCAATGAAACCACCTGCTTATGTAGAAGAACTTGCACCAAAACAAAGTAATAATATAGAAAGTGCACCAGGATCGCTTTTTGGCAAAGGGGATAATCCTTTATTTTCAGATAAAAAAGCTATGAATGTAAATGATTTAGTTACAGTTGTTATACAAGAAAGTACCACTCAAAGCACACAAGCCAATAAAGCAACAAGTAGAACTAATACCTCAAATTTAGGCGGAGGTGCTTTAACAGGAAGTTCAGGAGTGGTAGCTAATGCTCTTAATAAAGTCAATGCTTATTCTAATATAGGCTTTCAAACCAATAGTTCAAACAACTACACAGGAACAGGTTCGCAAAGCAGAAATGAAAGTTTCAATACTACAATTTCAACGCGTGTAATTAAAATTTTATCAAATGGTAATTATTTTATCGAAGGCTCAAGAGAGCTTTTAATCAACGGAGAGAAACAAATCATACAATTAAGCGGTGTTATTCGTCCTTATGACATCGGTCAAGACAATACTATAGATAGTAAATATATAGCAGATGCTAAAATTCTTTATAAAACAGAAGGTGAAGTGGATAGAAGCACAAGAAAACCTTGGGGTAGCAAAGTTATAGAAGCGATATGGCCATTCTAAAAGCAAGGTTAAACCTTGCTTCTTGGCTTTTATTCTTTTACAGTCCTACTTTTAACCTCATCTTCAACTTCAGCTAAAAATCTATCTACAAGTTCACTTTCTTTTAATTTAGCTACAACTTCACCATGTCTTATGACAAGTCCTTGATTTTTCCCAAAGGCTATAGCCACATCAGCCCCCTTAGCCTCACCTAAAGCATTTACCACACAACCCATGACACTGATATTTAAAGGTTCTTTTATATGCTTGGTTTTTTCTTCTACGATTTTAATTGCACTTAACAAATCACTTTGAATCCTGCCGCAAGTTGGACATGAAATGATATTTACTCCGCTTTTTTGCACTCCACTATCTTGCAAAATCGCTCTTGCTACACGAATTTCTTCTTCAAGCTCGCCCGTCATAGAAACACGCATGGTATCGCCTATACCTTTAAGAAGCAAATTTCCTAAAGCTATAGAACTTTTTACAGTGCTATGAAATTTAGTTCCCGCTTCAGTTACCCCTAAGTGAAAAGGATAATCACAAAGCGGTCTTAATCTCTCATAAGCTTCTATAGTTTTTTGAGCATCTGAAGTCTTCATGGAAATTTTAATATCAAAAAAGTCTAAATCCTCTAAAAGCTTGATATTATACATCGCACTTTCTAGCATAGCATCAACACCATAGCCAAATTTATCGCTAAATTGTTTTTCTATGGAGCCGTGATTTACACCGATGCGTATAGGGATACCCCGTTCCTTACATGCTTTTACCACTTCTTTGATATTTTCTTTAGAGCCTATATTGCCAGGATTTATACGCACTCCATCGATAAATTCAGCACAATATACAGCCAAATTATGATTAAAATGAATATCTACGATTAAAGGCAAAGGACTTTTAGCTTTAATTTCTTTTAAAGCCCTTGCATCAGCCATATCCAAGCATGCCAAACGCACTATATTTGCTCCTGCAAAATAAAGACGATTAATTTGTTCTAAAGAACCTTCTATATCTCTTGTTTTAGTAAAAAGCATAGATTGAACTGAAATGGGTGCATCACCGCCTATTAAAACATCTCCTACTTTGATTTGTCTGGTTTTAAATCTTTTATACTCCATAACTTCACTCTTTGAAAAATTTTAATATCAAATTTTAACTTTTTATTGCTTTGTTTTTTATAATTTCATATGAAATCAATTGGATCAATATCCGCACTTACATTTTTAAATTGCAAAATATAATTTTCAATTGCCACTAAAGCTTTGTGATTTTCACTTCTAAGCAATAAATAAAAACGATATTTTCCATGCAGCATTTCAACTCCACAAATTCCATAGCCCACCAATTCTACCTGTTTGATATTTTTAAATTGAAAGGCAAATTTTTCACAAAGTTTTTGTGCATTTTTTTGATCTTTATCTTCTATAAGAACTCTTAAAAGGCGTTTAAATGGAGGGTAAAGATCTTTTCTATTTTCTAACTCATCTTTTAAAAAAGCATCATAATCTTCTATATACCTTTCAAAAAAAGCTCTATTTTTTGTTTGTAAAAGCACTCTTGCTTCACCTTTACGCCCTGCCCTACCAGCAACTTGCATAGCTAAAGCTAAAGTTTCTTCACTCGCTCTAAAACTAGGACGAAACAAATACTCATCAAGCCCTAAAATCACACTCAAATCCACACTATGATAATCATGCCCTTTAGCAAGCATAGAGGTGCCAATAAGTATATCGATCTTATTTTCATTAAAGTCTTTTAAAATAGTATTAAGCCTTTTAACGCTTGTGATTTCATCGCTATCAAATTTTACTATTTTTGCTAAAGGCAAAGCATTTTGCAAAAGCTCTAAAAGTTCAGCAGTCCCCATTTTTCTAGCTTCTAACATTTCTCCTTTACAACTTGGACAATTTTGCTCTATCAAAGAAGTATAATTACAATAATGACATTTTAAAACATTTTTCTTTTTATGCATACTCATAGCGATAGAACAAAAAGGACATTTTATCGTTTCCCCACAATCCTTGCAAATGATTTGTCTAAAATTAGCCCTTGTAGGTAAAAACACTATAGCTTGTTTTTGATGTTTTAAACTTTTTTCTAATTCGCTTAAAAGCATAGGTGTTATACCAAGCTCATTTTCATCATATAAAAAATGTTTTTTACTGTCAAAAAAAGTTCCTTTTAGTCTAAAACTTTTTTGTTTATAAAAGCTCGTTAAAGATGGAGTTGCAGAACCTAAAACCACTTTAATATTATTTTTTTGACCCAAAAAAAGTGCTAAATCTCTTGCATTGATAAAAGGCTGATTAGAAGCCTTATAAGAATTATCGTGTTCTTCATCTACTACAATAAGTCCTAAATTTCTAAAAGGCAAAAACAAAGCCGATCTTGCACCCGCTACTAAAAGCACTTCTCCCTTGCAAAAACGCTCTAAATATTCTTGCTTTTTTTTCTTTGAAATTTTAGAATGCCACAGGAAAAAATTATCCTTAAAATACACTTCCAAACGCTTTTGCATTTGTGGAGTGAGTGCGATTTCTGGCATCAAAAGTAAAGCTTGTTTACCCTGTTCTAAACACTCTTTTATCAAAGAAATATAAATTTCAGTCTTGCCACTACCTGTATCAGCAAAAAGCAAGGAATTATTTTCTTTTTGAAGAAAACTTAAGGCATTTTGTTGTTGATTGCTTAGCTTAGGGGTATCTTTAAAAAACATTTTGTGACATTTATACTTAGGACTAGTTTCAAAAAAACCCAAAACAAAACCAAGTTTTGAAGCATAATAATAAACAATAAAATTTACCAATTCAAACTGCAAAGGAGTTAGAAAATACCCTGTAATTTCTTTAATTTCTACGGTTTTAAAATCAGGTTTTTGACATTCTTTAAGCACGATAGCTTTAAGGTTTTTTTTAGTTTTTAAATCCACTAATACTTGTGTTAAAGGTTTGATTTCATCAAAACTATGAAAAGTTAAATTATCCAAATACAAACCACAAATTGCAAGCTCATAATATCTTATATCAGATCTTTGCATCTAGAACTTCCTATACACTTTAACAAACCTTCTTTAGAATCATAAATAAATTCAACCATCTCTTTGGCATTTAATGCAAATCTATAGTGATTTTTACCTATTTTTATCCAAGATTTAAAATCAGAATAAATAGGTGTATCAAGCAAAGAATAATCACAATCATTTAAACAATAAAAGAGTTTTTCTTTGGCTTGATTGTTTTGTGCATTATCTAAAATTTCTGGAAAATTTAAATTTTTAAGTCTCATTTGACTACGCATTAAAGCAAGAGCTGAGCTTAGCATTTCATAGTCCATTTTTAATTTTAAAATTTTAACCTCATCTTTTGTAGTATTGATAAAAGATAAAGATAAGCTTGATAAAATTCCCAAAATCAAAATCACAAAAACAAGCTCAAGCAAAGTAAAAGCTTTATTCATTTTGTCGGGAGTTCTTCATTGATTGCTTTTATTAGTTTCTTAAGTTCTCTTTCTAAAATATAATTTTCATAACTTTTTTTAACAAACGCATCTACAAAGCGTTTAAGTTCTATTTTTTTAGTACCGCCAGAAATTAAAGCGATATCATCTTCTAAAAAATTTGCAAATTCTTCACTGCACTTAACAATGAAATCTTTTGCATTGACATTAACAATAACTTGTTTTAGATTATCTGCCAAGAACAGCCTCTATTTTCTTATAAATATCTTCGCTTTCTATATTGCGAGATTTAAGTTCTTCTTCTAAACGCATGATTTGATTACTTTTTGCTTCATTTTGTGCTTTCACACTTACAAGCTCATTTCTTAAAGCCTCATTGGCTTCGCAAACTTCGTTATACTTTTCAATTAATTCATTTACTTTATCTGTCATAGTATTGATTATTTTTTCATCAAACATATTTTTGCCTTCTTAAGAAATTTGTAATTTATGGAAAATATTATTTGATATTGTAGCAGAAAAAAATTTAAATTTAGGTTTTTATTGTCAATTAATTTTTAATTAAAGCATTTTCTTTTAAAATTTTTTCAAAAATAAAAATAAAGTAGAAAAATGTTAGAACTTACCAGCGAATTTAAACTCAGTCCCGATCAACAAGAAGCCATAAAAGGTATAGTAAAAAGTATAAAAAAAGGCAACAAATATCAAACCTTACTAGGCGTTACAGGAAGTGGAAAAACCTTTACCATGGCAAATGTCATTAAAGAACTTAATATACCTACCCTTATCATGAGTCACAACAAAAGCCTTTGTGCACAACTTTATAGCGAATTTAAAGGCTTTTTTTCTAAAAATCATGTGGAATATTTTATATCTTATTATGATTATTATCAACCTGAAGCCTATATCCCACGCACTGATGTTTTCATAGAAAAAGACAGCTCCACTAATGAAGACTTAGAGCGTTTAAGACTGAGTGCCACTGCTTCTCTTTTAAGTTATGAAGATGTGGTTTGTATAGCTAGTGTTTCAGCAAATTATGGACTTGGCAATCCAAATGAATACATAGGCATGGTTTTAATCTTTGAACTAGGTATGCAAATTTCACAAAAAGAACTTTTAAAAAAACTTGTAGATATGGGTTATAAAAGAAATGATAATTTTTTTGATCGTACAGATTTTAGAGTTCAAGGAGATATTATAGACATTTATCCAGCTTATTATGAAGATGAAGTAGTAAGACTTGAATTTTTTGGCGATGAACTTGATGCTATGTATCATTACAATGTTTTAGAAAATAAAAAAGGCAAAGATTTAAAACGCTTCATACTCTATCCTACAAGCCAGTTTAGCGTGGGCGAAACAAGACTAAAACAAGCGATAAAAGATATCAAAGCAGAACTTAACGAACGCCTTGCTTATTTTGAACATGAAAATAAACTCGTAGAATATCAACGCCTTAAACAAAGAGTTGAATTTGATCTTGAGATGCTTACAAGCACAGGAATGTGTAAAGGAGTTGAAAACTATGCAAGGCATTTAACAGGACTTAAAGAAGGTGATACTCCTTATACACTTTTTGATTATTTTGCGATTAAAGATAGGAAATTTCTTGTTATAGTCGATGAAAGCCATGTATCTTTACCACAATTTAGAGGTATGTTTGCAGGAGATAGAAGCAGAAAACAAACCTTGGTGGATTATGGTTTTCGTTTGCCTTCAGCCTTGGATAACCGTCCTTTAATGTTTGATGAATTTATCCATAAAAATTGTCAATTTCTTTTTGTTTCAGCTACACCTGCACCTTTAGAACTTGAACTTAGCAAAGAAAACATCTTTCATCAAATCATGCGTCCTACAGGACTGCTTGATCCTTTAATAGAATTAAAAGATAGTGATAATCAGGTTGAAATTTTATTTGATGAGGCTAAAAAAGTCATACAAAGAAACGAACGGGTTTTAGTAACCGTGCTAACTAAAAAACTCGCTGAAGAACTTACAAGGTATTATTTAGAGCTTGGTATAAAAGTCAAATACATGCACTCAGACATCGATGCTATAGAACGCAATGAAATCATAAGAGGTTTAAGAAGCGGTGCTTTTGATATGCTAATTGGCATTAACTTACTTAGAGAAGGACTTGATTTGCCTGAAGTTTCACTCATTGCCATTATGGATGCAGATAAGGAAGGCTTTTTAAGAAGCACTACAAGTTTAATCCAAACCATGGGAAGAGCAGCTAGAAATGTCAATGGTAAGGTTTTGCTTTTTTGCAAAAAAATCACAAAATCCATGCAAGAAGCTATGGATACCACCAATGAACGCCGCAAACTTCAAATGGCTTATAATAAAAAATACAATATTACCCCAACTTCAGTCAAACGCCATATTGAAGAGAGCTTGAAAAATGAAGAGGATTTAGGCGAAATTTATCGCAAAGGTAAAAAACTAGAAAAAATGCCTGCTAACGAAAGAGCAAAAATTGTCAAAGAATTAAGAAAGCAAATGCTTGAAGCAGCTAAAGCACTTGAGTTTGAAAAAGCTGCTGCTATTAGAGATGAGATTAATAAATTAAGGGATTTATAATAAAAATATATCCCTTGTTCTAACTCCTGCCTCATTAAGTAAAGCACTTAAAATTTCATACTGAAAGTCTTGCAAGGGACGTTTTTCTTTTAAAACTATACCTATGACCCCTTTAGTTTTTTCCCCATCTTCTATAGGTAAATACATAGCATTAGCATTAGGCAAGGTATTTGTACAAACACCTGCTCTTTCTTTATTTGTTGCAACCCATTGAGCAATAGCAATCTCATCAGCACTAAAACAATTTTTTAACATTTGCTTATCATCGTTAAAAAACAACAAAGGTTTCGATAAAATATTGTTTTTATTTATAGGATAAATAATAATAGGTAAATTTAATAATTTTAAAGCTTGATTTCCAAGTTGTTCCCAAAGCTCTTGTTTGCTTTTCACTCTTGCTAACTTTTCACTATTTTCAAGCAAAATAGCCGTTCTATAAGCTCTTTCAGTGAGTTCTTTAGATTGCAATTTTAATCTTCTAGTAAAAACAGCTGTTAAAAATCCAACTATAAACATAGTTGTAAAAGTAATAATATTTCCACTATCATGAACTTTAAGACTAAAAATAGGTTCTAAAAAGAAAAAATTATAAATCAAAACACTTACCAAAGAAGAATAAAAGGCGAAAATTTTATTATCAGAAATAAAAGAAGAAGCAAAAACTGCTAAAATAAAAATCATAACTATATTACTTGGCTGAGTATTAAATTTATGAAATACAAAAGCTATAAAAGTTGCTAAAAGCAAAACTCCTGTGATTTTTAAAAAACCTAAAAAATCAAAACCTTTTTTACTTCGTATTTTAGGAGTAGAAATTTGATTTTCATTAACAAGATATAAATCAATATTGGGTGCTTTTTTAGCAACAGCTTCAAAAATCTCTTCTTTAAACTTTTTTTTATCTTTATTTTTACCTAAAACAATTTTAGAAACATTGCTAAGGCTTGAATACTCTGCAATTTGTCTTGCTATATCATCATCATATACGCTAATGATTTCAGCATCAAAACTTTTAGCTAGTTCTATATTTTCTTCTAAGGCTTTTTCTTCTTTAATATTGGGATTTTTTATATAAAGCGCACTCAATTTAGCATGAAAAGCTAAAGCAAGTCTTGCAGCTGCACGAATAACCTTTGCATTTGAAGCATTAATACAAACTAAAATATGCTCTCCAGTATGATAAGCTAAATCATCATTAATAAGCCTTTGTTCACTTGCTCTTAAATTCACTCTTGAAGCAAGTCTTCTTAAGGCAATCTCACGCAAAGCTATAAGTCTTTCTTGACGAAAGAAATTTTCAAGTGCTAGTTTAGCTTGTTTTTCCTTATAAATTTTACCATCTTGCATTCTTTTTAAAAGCTTATTAGGTTCAATATCAACAAGTTCTACCTGATCAGCCTCATCAAAAATACGATCAGGAATACGCTCTTTAACTTCTATCTTACTGATATTAGCGACTAAATCATTTAAACTTTCTAAATGTTGTATATTTAAAGTAGTATAAACATCAATCCCTGCTTTTAGAAGTTCTTCTATATCTTGAAAACGCTTTTCATTACGCAACCCTTTAGCATTAGTGTGTGCAAGCTCATCTACTAAAACCAAAGCAGGTTTTCTCTTAAGGGTAGCGTCTAAATCAAATTCTTTTAATACTATATTTTTATAAGGAATTTCAAGATTAGCTATACTTTCAAAACCTTGTGTTAAAGCCATTGTTTCAGGTCTATCGTGAGGCTCTATATAGCCTAAAACAACATCAACTCCATTATCCCTTAAAGTTCTAGCTTCACTTAACATAGCATAAGTTTTTCCAGAACCTGCAGCATAACCTAAGAAGATTTTTAATTTTGCAAGTTTGTTTTTTTCTTCTTCCTTGGCTTTAACCTCAAGTTTTTTAAGAATTTGTTCAGGACTTTGTCTTTGCATGTTTATTCTTTTTTCATGGCTTTAGCAATAGCTATATTAACAGCTAAAACATTAACCTTTTCTTCCCCAAAAATCCCTAAAAATTTAGACTCGGTATTTTCTTGAATGATTTTTTCTAGTTCTTCTTTGGTAATTTTTGAAGATTGACTTATCCTAGGAATTTGCACTAGGGCTGCTTGAAGACTGATATGAGGATCAAGTCCTGATCCTGAAGCGCTTAACAAATCCAAAGGAATTTGTTCTTTTGTAATTTGCGGATTTTCATCTAAAAATTTTTGCAAATCTTTTTGCACACGCTCTTTTAAAGCAGGATTTGACATAGCATAATTAAATCCACCTGAACTTACACTGCTTTCATTTGTATCACTTGTATTGTAATTTGATACAGATACTCTTGAATGTAGAAAATAAGGCTTATTAAAATCTTGACCCAAAAGCTTTGAACCTACCGCTTTGCTTATATCCAAAGTCGGACGACCTTCTTTATCCACTAAACTTCCACTTGATTGATAAGGAAAAATAAATTTTGCAACTGTATTTAAAGCAAAAGGATAAACAAAAGTACACAATATTAGCATTACCACAAAAAAACTAAGCAAAGTTCTAAGCATATCACACTCCTAAAATTCTAAGTATCCAAGCTGTAGGAATATCAATTATTTTTATCCCTATAAAAGGTGCGATCATACCGCCTAAACCATAAATACTCAAATTTCTTAAAAGCAAATGCTCGCTTTTCATAGGCTTAAATTTAACTCCACGCATAGCAATAGGTATGAGCAAAGGTATAATAATAGCATTAAAAATAAGTGCTGATAAAATAGCGCTTTGCGGGGTAGCCAAATGCATAATATTTAAAATTTGTATTTGAGGTAAAACCACACTAAACATAGCAGGTAAAATAGCAAAATACTTAGCAATATCATTTGCCATACTAAAAGTTGTAAGACTACCCCTAGTAATAAGCAAACCTTTTCCTATTTCAACCACTTCTAAAATTTTAGTAGGATTAGAATCAAGATCTATCATATTGGCTGCTTCTTTGGCTGCTTGAGTTCCTGAGTTCATAGCTATACCTACATCAGCTTGTGCAAGAGCTGGAGCATCATTGGTTCCATCTCCTGTCATGGCTACTATCTTACCTTGGGCTTGTTCTTTTTTAATGGCTTCTATTTTATCTTCAGGCTTGCATTCTGCTATAAATCCATCAAGCCCTGCTTCTTTGGCTATAGTAGCTGCTGTTAAAGGATTATCTCCGGTACACATTAAAGTTTTTATGCCCATTTTTCTAAGCTCATCAAAGCGCTCTTTAAGCCCTGGTTTTACAGTATCCTTTAGATAAATTACTCCTAAAATTTTTTCATTTTTACACACTACCAAAGGAGTGCCACCGAGATTTGAAATTTCCATTACCTTAGTTTCTAAATCGCTAGGAATTTTTCCATTCATTTCGCTTATATAAGCTCTTATAGCATCAAAAGCACCTTTGCGAATTTTTGTATTATCTTGCAAATCCACACCACTCATTCTATTTTGAGCGCTAAATTCGATAAATTCTTTAATATCATTACCTTCTAATTCATAACCCATTTTTTGAGCCAATGTAACTATGCTTTTACCTTCTGGAGTTTCATCTTTTAAAGAGGATAAAACACAAGCTTTAATCATTTCTTCTTTACTTATACCTTGGACTTCATAAAATTCATTTGCCAAACGGTTTCCAAAAGTAATCGTTCCTGTTTTATCTAAAATCATGGTATCAACATCACCACAACTTTCAACAGCCTTGCCTGAAAGTGCGATCACATTAAAACGCGTTACCCTGTCCATACCTGCTATTCCTATAGCCGATAAAAGCCCCCCTATAGTTGTAGGAATAAGACATACAAGCAATGCTACTAACCACGAAATAGGCAAACTCACACCTAAAAATTGCATAAAAGGATATAAACTTACAACCACTACTAAAAAACTCAAACTAAGCACAATTAAAAGAGTATTAAGAGCAATTTCATTTGGAGTTTTTTGACGCGCAGCACCTTCTACAAGATTGATCATTTTATCTAAAAAACTTTCCCCAGCTCCAACTAAAATTTTAATCTTTAAAAAATCAGTTAAAACCGTAGTCCCGCCCGTAACAGAAGAAAAATCACCGCCCGCTTCACGCATAACAGGAGCACTTTCACCTGTAATAGCTGATTCATCAACACTTGCAGCACCTTCTATAACTTCTCCATCATTAGGTATAAGTTCACCTGCTTTAACTAAAACTATATCACCTATTTTTAACTCGCTAGAATTAAGCATTTCTTCACTGCCATCACTTTTTATGCGTCTAGCTTTAGAATCCTTTTTACTTTGTCTTAAGGTAGCTGCTTGGGCTTTACCCCTTCCTTCTGCAATACTTTCTGCAAAATTTGCAAAAAGCAAGGTTACAAATAAAATAAAAGTGATTAAGATGTTATAAATTCTTTCATCGGAATTTCCATTAAACAAAGTAGGAAAAATACTTAAAATCAAAGTAAGAATCAATCCAACTTCCACCATAAACATAACAGGATTTTTTATCATAAAGCGTGGATCAAATTTTAAAAATGCTCCTTTTATGGCATTATTTAAAATTTCTTTTGTAATGAGTTTATTTTGTTTTTTAGACATTGACTCTCCTTAATACCATAAAGATAAATATTCTGCAACGCTTGATAAAGTAAGCACTGGAAAAAAAGTAAGTGCAGTAAAAATATATATAATACAAACAAGCACAAACATAAAAGTTAAATTATCCGTTTTTAAAGAATTTGCAGTATTTTCTTGTGTATTTTTAGCCAAAAGCGATCCAGCTATAGCAAGCTGAGCTATTAAAACCAAATAACGCCCACAAAACATAGCAAAAGCTGTACTTAAATTCCAAAATAAATTATCATCTTTTAAACCTTCAAGTCCTGAACCATTATTTGCTACCGAAGAACTAAATTCATACAAAATTTGAGCCAAGCCATGAAAGCTAGGATTGCTTATACTATCTTTTGCAAAAACAACAGCTAATGCACTTAAAACAAGGATTAATAAAGGATGGATAAGAATTACCAAAGCTATAAGCTTCATTTGTGCGCTTTCTATTTTTTTACCCAAGAATTCTGGAGTTCTGCCTATCATTAATGCACAAATAAACACGGTTAAAAGCACATAAATAATCATATTCATAAGCCCTACTCCTTCGCCACCAAAAGCTACATTTAACATCATATTTAACAAAGTAGCACTGATGCTTAAAGGATTTAAACTATCGTGCATATTATTGACGCTTCCTGTAGTAAAAGCAGTAGTTACAGCACTAAATAAACTCGAACCATCTGTGCCAAATCTTATTTCTTTACCTTCTAAATTTCCCAAATTTGCATTTAAACCCAAAGAATCCAAATTTGGATTTGACATTTTTTCGCTAAAATAAATTAAAAGCAAAGAAATGATAAAAATAATCCCCATTGCACCAAAAATAACTCCCCCTTCTTTTCCCATAAGAGCAAAACCTTGTCTTTCTTTTCTATGATAAACCATCAATCCAAAAGCTACAACACAGGCGCTAGGAATAAGCATCATGGATAAAATTTGCAAAAAATTTGTAAGTGAAGTAGGATTTTCAAAAGGCATGCTTGAATTAGCACCAAAAAAACCACCCCCATTTGTCCCTAAATGTTTTATAGACTCAAGAGCTGCAACAGGACCTGTGGCAATACTTTGAAATTTATTTTCTAAAGTAAGCACGCTAAAATTTGCGTGATAGTTTTGCACTACGCCTTCAGAGATAAAAATTACAGCCAAAATAAAACTTAAAGGCAACATCAAACGCGTAATAATACGCGTAAAATCTTCATAAAAATTTCCCATTTGCATGCCACATAAAGCACGACAAAAAGCCATACAAGCAGAATATCCACTTGCACTTGAAACAAACATAGCAAGTAAAATGCCTGTATTTTGCGAAAGCAAACTTAAAGCACTCTCTCCACTATAATGCTGAAGGTTTGTATTTGTAATAAAACTAATTACAGTATTTAAATTCAAATCCCCTTTCATAGAATTTATCGAATTGGGATTTAAAAAAAGTTTATCTTGCAAATAAAAAATCACGAAAGAAAAAATAGCCACTAAGGCATTAAAAGCAATTAAATGCAAAGAATATTTTTGCCAAGTCATATTTTTTCTATCAATCGCACAAATTTTATAAATTAAGTTATCAATTGGATTAAAAATAAAATCAAAAATAGTTTTTTTACAGCTTGCAATTTTATAAAGATAATTTCCAAAAATTAAAGCTAATATAAAAGCTATAATCAGTGTTATTAAAATTTCTAGCATATTTTTCCTTTAAAATTTTTCAGGATATAATAGAGCATAAAATAAATAAAGAGCAAGTATTAAGCTTAAAACTAGTAAAAATATCATCCGCGTGTCCTAGTTTGAATTTCACAAAAACGGATAAAAAACCATAAACTACCAAAAGCTAAAAGCAGAAGCAAAGCAAAGATAACATCCATAGGATAGCCCTTTCTCATTGATTCAAAATAGGATTTATTCTATCCTTGTTAAGCTTATATTTTGATTAATACTAATTTTATGATTTATTTATAATTTTTATCTATATTAAATAAAAAGATAAATGAAGAATTTAGCAGGAAAAATCCTGCTAAAAATTGTTAAAGATAACCCGCTGCCATAGCAATAAAATATCCTGCTATACAAGAAGTGATTACACCTATAAGACCTGGCAAAATAAAACTATGATTGATAACAAATTTACCAATGTGAGTAGTACCTGATCTATCAAATTGTATAGTAGCTAAATCGCTTGGATAAGTTGGTAAAATATAATACCCATAACAAGCAGCCGCAAAGGCAACAATTACACCAGGTTCAACACCAATTCCTAAAGCCAAAGGAACAAAAGCCGAAATAGCTGCTGCTTGGGAGTTTACAAATTTTGAAATTAAAAGAAGCATTGCAGCATAAGTCCAAGGATGCTCTTTTACTATATCTCCAAGCGCTGCTTTCATCATAGGAGTGTGAACTGCAAACATAGTATCAGCCATCCAAGAAATTCCAAAAACCGCAACAAGTGCTATCATACCTGATTTAAAAATTTCATTAGAGCCGATTTTCTTTGCATCTGTTTTAGTAAAGATGATAATCAAAGAACCTGCTAAAAGCATAAACATCTGAATAACTGAAACCATGGATAAAACATCCATTTTAGGGTTGCCTAAAGCATCTACTTGAGGAATGCCATTTTTTACAACTTGTCCCCAGTTTGGGCGCAAGAAATCAAATACACCTAATAAAGCTACTAAAGCAATAGCTCCTAAGAAAATCCACATTGCAACCCAATTGCTTTTTGGAAGTTTAACGCCTAAAAGTGTTTTAGAATCCCCGTAAACATATTTTTTAAATTCAGGATCTTTAAGTTTTTCTTGAAATACTTCATCTTTATCCAAATCTTTTCCTCTAAACCAAGAAAAAATTCCTATACACAATACACCAAATAATGTACTAGGTATGGTAATTTGAAGAAGATTGATATAACCATCAAAACCTACTAATTTATGATTAGCATTTAAAAGCAAAGCAGTCAAACTCACAACAGCCACAGATACAGGAGATGCAATAATACCCATTTGTGATGATATAGAAGCTGCCGCCATTGGACGCTCAGGACGAATACCGTTTTTAATCGCTATATCATAAATAATAGGCATAATAGTATAAACCACATGTCCTGTTCCACAAAGTATAGTCAAAAAGCAGGTTACAAAAGGCGCTAATATTGTTAAAAACTTAGGATTGCGTCTTAAAATTCTTTCTGCTATTTGAAGCATAACATCTAAACCACCACTTGCTTGCAAAGTTGCACTCGCAACCACTACCGCTAAAATTGTAAGCATAACATCTATGGCTGGTTTTCCAGGCTTTATATGAAAAGCAAATACAAGCATTAAAATACCTATACCACCAAGTAAACCAAGCGCTATGCCGCCTTTTTTTGCACCGTAAAAAAGACAAATTAAAACGATAATGATTTGGACTGCAAATTGCCCTCCCTCGCTAAGGCTTGTTAAAAAGTCCATTTTAACTCCTTTGAAAATTAATATTTAAAAACAGTTATTATTGTATCACATTTTTAAACTAAAGAATAATATTTCCAAAAATAAAAAATAATAATTTTTTAAATTATTTAAATTAAATTTAAATATAAAAGAAAAGTGTAATGGGTTTGATAGATTGATAGAATTTTATCCTTCAAGTTCATATAATTTTTTTCTATCTGTAGAACTTGCTATATTAAGATGTTTGCGATATTTTGTAATAGTTCTTCGCCCTATATCGACCTTAAATTCTTCTTTGATTAATTCTAAAATTTTACTATCGCTTAAAGGTTTATTGCGATCTTCATTCTTTACTAAATTTGCCACAAATTCTTTAACACCTACATTTGAAGTCTCCCCCTCTTCATCAAGAGCAAAAGCAAAAAAATCACGCAAGGGAATAAGTCCTCTTTCACAACTTAAATATTTATTTGCCACAGCTCTTGATATAGTCGAAGCATTGCGTTCTAAATCAAGTGCTAAATCCTTAAAAGTCATAGGTTTTATCTCTTTTCCCATGAAAAAATCATATTGATATTCTACTATCATAAGCCCTATTTTATAAAGAGTAGCTTTTCTCATCGCTAAAGCATCAACTAAATTTTTTGCTTCTTTGATGTAATGACTTAAAAAATCATGCTCTAAACCATCAGTTTGGATTGAAATTTCAGGATAATAATCATCATTGATTTTTACTTTAATTTCACCATTTTCTTTATAAACAAAAATATCAGGAACAATTATACGAGAATCTTCAAAATATTCCAAAAAAGGAGGAGTGCTAAAACGCTTAAGTATAGCCAATGCTTCTTTATATAAAGGCTCTTTGGTATAGTTTTGTATATTTTCAAAATCCATAATCAACATTCTACAAAACTCATCAATATCTTCATCTAACTCCATATTTTCAAGAGCAAATAAAAATGCTTCTTTATAATCTTTAGCTCCCGCTCCTACAGGATCTAAAAATTTAAATCTTGCTCTTACTCGCTCAATTTCTTCCAAAGAATACTCTTTTAAAAATTCTCCATCGTATTCAAAATATCCTTCCTCATTTAAGCATTCTATAATTTTTTTTGCAAGTTCTTGAGATTTGTTTGTAGGAAACAAAGGAGGAAGAATCTGTTCATTTAAAAACTCATAAACGCTTTTTTTGGCAAGTCCTTTACTATCCACAAGGGCCGAATTTACATTATGTTTATAAAATGAATCAAAATAATTCTTACCCTTATCATGAGTTTGTATCGAATCTTGAACATTTAAGAAAGGATTATCCTCAGCAAATTTATCTAAATTTTCTTTTAAATCCTCTATGTTTGCTTGTAAAATCGGCAACCAAGAGCGTAAAGTTTGAGAAATTTTAGTCTTGGGTGCTTGGGTGATTTTTTGCTTTAACATCAATCAAGGAGTTTAAACTCCGCTCCTAAATAATACTTTTTCACGTCTTTATTGGTTGCAATTTCATCAGCATTCCCGCTAGCAAGTAAAGAACCCGATCTTATAACATAAGCTCTATCACAAATAGCCAAAGTCTCACGCACATTATGATCGGTAATTAAAACCCCAATCCCCAATCTTTTAAGCTCTTTAATTAAAGTTTGAATTTCAGCCACTGCTATAGGATCAACACCTGCAAAAGGCTCATCAAGAAGTAAAAACTTAGGTTCGCACATCAAGCTTCTAGCGATCTCACAACGCCTTCTTTCACCTCCACTTAAACTTAAACCTTTCCTTAAACGAATAGGTTCTATACTTAAGAGTTCAAGCATTTGCTCAACTTTATCATGTAAAATTTTTTTATCTTTATAAAAAATCTGAGCCGCTAAAAGCAGGTTATCTTCTACGCTTAAATCCTTAAAAATACTACTTTCTTGAGGTAAATAACCTATCCCTGATCTAGCTCTTTTATTTAAAGGATCTTTTGTCACATCTAAACCGTCTAAAAGAACTTTTCCACTACTTGGGGAAATAAGTCCACATATCATATAAAAAGTTGTCGTTTTTCCTGCACCATTTGGCCCTAAAAGTCCTACAACTTCTCCGCTATTAACCTCTAAAGAAATTCCATGTATAATCTTAGTTTTTTTAATAATTTTTTCTAAATTTACAATTTCTAATTTACTCATAAATTTCATACTTTCTTTTGTCGTCTTTAATGCTAATTTTAATCTGGATAGTAGAAATTCCAAATTTCATTAAAGTTTTTTTCAAATTTTCACCGCCCCATTCAACCAAATGCAAACCTTTTTCAAAAAAATTTTCAAATAAACCATTCGCTAAAAGTCCTTCTAAACCTTCTTGATAAATATCATAATGATAAATGCAAATATCATGATTTTCATATTTTTGCATAGTGGAAAAAGTTGGAGAATCTACCCTTGCATCAAGACCAAGAAATTTAACCCAAGCTTGTACTAAGCTTGTTTTTCCGCTAGCCAAATCTCCTTGAAGCAAAACAACACCTTCTTTAGGCATTATTTGAAGCATCGTTTTGATCTCATCTTTTGCTAAAATAAATTCTTTCATAATTTTACCACATATTCATTTTGTGCGTTTTTAGGAATGCTTTTCGTACTAGGTAGAGCTAGCACTTTATATTTTTGAGTGTATTCAGTAAAATGCAAAGTGATGATATCACCCACCTTAACCTCTTTACTCGCCCTAACAATAACGCCATTAATCCCCACTACACCACTTTTACACATATCCTCAGAAATAGCTCTTCTTTTCGTGATATTAACTACATTTAAAAATTTATCTACTCTCATAAAAGCAATTTTAGCAAAAAAAATCAATTTTTGGAACAAAATTTGCTTATGCCTTTGCTTTATTTTTAAGAAAATAGCAAGTAAAAACTTTTCTTTAATGAAATTTGGATACAATTTTATAATTTTCAAATCTATTTTAACAAAGGATATCTTATGAAAAATGAAGCAAAAAAAGTAGTTTTAGCGTATTCTGGAGGGCTTGATACGAGCATCATTTTAAAATGGCTTCAAGATGAGTATAATTGTGAAGTTGTAACTTTTACAGCAGATATTGGTCAAGGCGAAGAACTTGAACCTGCAAGAAAAAAAGCCCTTTCTTTAGGCATAAAAGAAGAAAATATTTTCATTAAAGATTTAAGAGATGAATTTGTTAAAGATTATGTATTTCCTATGTTTAGAGCCAATGCGATTTATGAAGGAGAGTATCTTTTAGGAACAAGCATAGCAAGACCACTTATAGCAAAAACTCAAGCACAAATCGCCCTGCAAACAGGTGCTGATGCAGTAAGTCATGGCGCCACAGGTAAAGGAAATGATCAAGTGCGTTTTGAACTTGGTTATCTTGCTTTTAGTCCCGATTTAAAAATCATCGCTCCATGGCGTGAGTGGGATTTAAACAGTCGTGAAAAACTCCTTGCTTATGCACAAAAACACGGTATTGATATTTCTAAGAAAAAAGGAAAATCCCCTTATTCTATGGACGCAAATTTACTTCATATTTCTTATGAAGGACTTGTTTTAGAAGATCCTGCACACGCACCTGAAGAAGATATGTGGAGATGGAGTAAAAGCCCAAAAGACGCTCCAAATGAAAGTGAAATTATAGAACTTGATTTCCAAAAGGGAGATTTAGTAGCGATAAATGGAGAAAAACTAAGTCCCGCAGGACTTTTAACCAAACTTAACGAACTAGGCTGCAAACACGGTATAGGACGCCTTGATATAGTAGAAAATCGCTATGTAGGCATGAAAAGCCGTGGTTGTTACGAAACTCCAGGCGGTACTATACTTTTAAAAGCACATAGAGCGCTTGAAAGCATCACGCTTGATAGAGAAGCAGCACACTTAAAAGATGAACTCATGCCAAAATACGCAAGTTTAATTTATAATGGCTATTGGTTCTCGCCTGAAAGAATGATGCTTCAAGCCTTAATCGACGAGTCACAAATTCATGCCAATGGCAGAGTAAAACTCGAGCTTTACAAAGGCAATGTGATGATTATAGGACGCGAAAGTGCAAATGATAGCTTGTTTAACGCAGCTTATTGTACTTTTGAAGAAGATGAAGTGTATAATCAAAAAGACGCAGCAGGCTTTATCAAGCTTAATGCTTTGCGTTTTATCATCGCAGGAAAAAATGGAAGAAAATTTTAATAAAGGAATAAAATGAAAGTATTATTAATCAAAGATGTAAAAGCACTTGGAAAAGCAGGAGAAATAAAAGAAGTAAAAGACGGCTACGGACAAAATTTCTTAATCGCTAAAGGCTTTGCTAAAGCAGCTACTAATGAAGTTTTAAGAAAATATGAAAGCGACAAGAAAAAAGAGGCTGAAAATTTACGCTTTGAAATCGCAAATTTAGAAAAACTCAAAGAAGAGCTTAGCAAAATCACTCTTGAAATTTCAAAACCCGTAGGTGTAAATGGAAGTTTGTTTGGTGGCGTAACCAAAGATGAAATCGCTCACGCCCTAAAAGAACAAAGCCATATAGAAATCGATAAAAAAAGTTTAGAATGCGACACCTTAAAAAGCTTAGGAATCCACGAAGTAAGCGTAAAACTTGGACACGCAATCCATGCTAAATTTAACATAAATATAAAGGCAGAATAATGTTTCACGCAACAACGATTTTAGCTTACAAAGGTAAAAATAAATCCGTAATTGGCGGAGATGGACAAGTAAGCTTTGGAAATACGGTGCTAAAAGGCAATGCTGTAAAGATTAGAAAACTCAACAATGGCAAAGTTTTAGCAGGTTTTGCAGGATCAACAGCTGATGCTTTTAATCTTTTTGATATGTTTGAAAATCTCCTTCAAAGTTCTAAAGGCGATCTTTTAAAAGCAGCAATTGACTTTTCTAAAGAATGGAGAAAAGACAAATACCTAAGAAAACTTGAAGCCATGATGCTCGTACTTGATAGAAATCACATTTTTCTACTTTCTGGTACAGGCGATGTGGTCGAACCTGAAGATGGACAAATCGCAGCCATAGGAAGTGGTGGAAACTATGCACTTTCAGCTGCTAGAGCCTTAGCAAAACATACCGATTTAGATGAAGAAGAACTTGTAAAATCAAGTCTTCAAATCGCAGGTGAAATTTGCATTTATACCAATACCAATATCAAAACTTATGTAATCGAGGATGAGAAATGAATCTAACTCCAAAAGAAATCGTTAAATTTTTAGATGATTATGTTATAGGACAAAAAAAAGCTAAAAAAATCATAGCTATAGCTTTAAGAAATCGCTACCGCAGAATGCAACTTAGCCCTGAGTTGCAAGATGATATAGTGCCAAAAAATATCTTGATGATAGGCTCTACAGGTGTAGGAAAAACAGAAATCGCTAGGCGTTTAGCTAAAATGATGGGCTTTCCTTTTATCAAAATCGAGGCGAGTAAATATACTGAAGTAGGTTTTGTAGGTCGTGATGTAGAAAGCATGGTAAGAGATCTTGCCAATGCGGCTTTAAATTTGGTAAAAAACGAACAAAGGGAAAAAAACAAAGATAAAATCGATGAATTTATAGAAAATAAAATTTTAGAAAAACTTTTGCCACCTCTACCAAAGGGTATCAGCGATGAAAAACAAGAAGAATATAAAAACAGTCTTGAAAAAATGAGAACTAAGCTAAGAAATGGCGATCTTGATGAAAGCACCATAGAGATAGAAATTTCACAAAATATGTTCGATACCAATCCCAACCTACCTCCTGAAATGGGTGCAATGCAAGATATAGTTAAGGTTATAGGCGTTGGCAGTAAAAAAGTCAAAAAAGAAATGAAAATCAAAGACGCTAAAAATGCTTTAAAAAACGAAGCAGGAGAAAAAATCCTAGATCAAGAAAGTATCAAAAGTGAAGCCTTAAAAAGAGCAGAAAATGAAGGGATTATTTTTATTGATGAAATCGATAAAATCGCTGTTTCAAGCGGAAATTCAAACCGCCAAGATCCAAGTAAAGAAGGGGTACAAAGAGACTTACTTCCTATAGTTGAGGGATCAAATGTACAAACAAAAATAGGTACTTTAAAAACCGATCATATTCTTTTTATCGCTGCAGGAGCTTTTCATCTTAGCAAACCAAGTGATCTTATCCCTGAACTTCAGGGACGCTTTCCTTTAAGAGTGGAATTAGATAGTCTTGATGATAAAGCTCTTTATGAAATTTTAACACGCCCTAAAAATTCACTTTTAAAACAATACTCTCAGCTTTTAAAAACTGAAAATTTAGAACTTGAATTTGATGATGAAGCCATTAAAGAAATAGCAAAAATAGCTTCAAGAGCCAATGAAGAAATGCAAGATATAGGTGCTAGACGCTTACATACTGTGATAGAAAAATTACTTGAAGATCTAAGCTTTGAAGCTGATGAGTATGCGGGTAAAAAATTCGTAGTGGATAAAAAAATAGTAGAAGAAAAACTCGGAGATATCATAGAAAATAAAGATCTTGCAAGGTATATTTTGTGAAAAGTGGCTTTGTTAGCATCATAGGGCGTACTAATGCAGGAAAAAGTACTTTAATCAATTCCTTATTAGAAGAAAAAATCGCCCTAGTTTCTCACAAACAAAACGCCACAAGACGTAAAATCAAAGCCATAGTGATGCATGAAAAAAATCAAATCATTTTCATCGATACCCCAGGACTTCACGAAAGCGGTGCTACACTTAATCAACTGCTTGTCCAAAGTGCTATTAAATCTATGGGGGATTGTGATGTGATTTTATTTGTGGCGAGTGTTTTTGATAGTACAAAAGACTATGAAAATTTTCTTAGTCTAAACCCACAAGTACCACATATCATCGCTTTAAATAAAGTAGATTTAACCGACAATGCTACGCTTTTAAAAAAACTTAGCGAATATGCAAAATTTAGCCAACATTTTAAGGCTATCATTCCTTATTCTTCTAAGAAAAAAAGCTATAAAAAAGGCTTGTTAGATGAGATAGTAAAATATCTTGACGAACATGAATATTTTTATGATCCTGAATTTTTAAGTGCGAGTAGCGAAAAAGAACTTTATAGAGATTTCATACTTGAAAGTATTTATGAAAATTTAAGCGATGAGCTTCCTTATAGTAGCGAAGTGCTTATCCATCGCACCAAAGACACACCTAATCTTTTAATCCTAGAAGCCAATATCATCACCGATACAAACTCTCACAAGGGTATGCTTATAGGAAAAGAAGGGGCGACTTTAAAAAGAATAGGCAAAGATGCACGCTTTAAAATTTCAAAACTTGCACAAAAAAAGGTACTTTTAAAGCTTTTCGTAACAGTGAAAAAAAACTGGCAAAAAGATGAAGAATTTTTAAAAAAACTTTTAAATGATGAAAATTGATTCATTAAATAAAATAAATTTTATAAAATCTACAGATTTGCTTTATGCTCAAAGAACAGGAATATCCAAAGAAGACGAACTTTTTAACAATTTAACCGCAGATTTTAAGCTAAGCAAACCCTTTGACTATCAAATAGCTTTTTTTAAACATAATGAAATTTATCATTGTTTTTTAGCGCCTGTTTACAAATTGAAAAAAAGTCGTTTTTGCTTTCCTGAGCCTTTAATTTTTCAAGCTTTATTTGATGAAAGATTTATTGAGGAAAGTGATTATTGTGTTTTAAATTTATATGATCAAACTTTATATTTATATTTTTACCAAGAAGGAAAATTTATCAATCTTAAAAAAATCGAAAATTTCAACCCAGGTAATATGGATTTATTTTTTAAACAAAATCGATTTACAGAACTTTTAAAACACTATGAAAGCAAATTGCTACTTTATCAGGATTTGGATACAATCAAACATTACTTCTCATCTCAAATAAAATGTTTAAATCTAAATGATATTCTTGATAAAAATAGTTTATTGAAATTAAGTTCATATAGTATAAAAAATCTAGATCAAAATTGTAATTTTATCAAGCATAATAAAATAAAAATATCTATTTCTTTTAAAATTATATTAATATTTATTTTTAGCTTTAGTCTTAGCATGATGATTTTATTATTTAAAGATTTTATAGAGTACAAACAAAATAAGGAAATTCAAAATAAAAATTTTATCATACAAGAAGAAATTTCTAAACTAAAACAAGATAAGCAAAAATTATTAACAAACATACAAGATTTAAACTTTACTCTTTCCAATAAAATATCATCTACACAACAACAATTTCATATTTTATCCACCATAACAAAAGAAATCAATTTAGATAAAAATAAAGCAATCATTCTAAATCAAATCTTATCATGGCTTAACTCCAATGACCTTAAAATCACAAATCTTGAATTTGAACAAACAAAAATCATTCTTTCTTTTATCGATGAAAACCACTTTAAAAGAGCATTAGAAAATCTAAATTCTGCTTTTAAAATTCTTGATAAAAATGAAGAAACATTGAATATCATATTAGAAGTCATACATGAATAAAATAGAAGTATTTTTGCAGAATTTAAATCCTAGGGAAAAATTTCTTTTTATTTCTTTTATCTGTCTTTGTGCTTTGTTTTTAGCTTTTAAAATTCACGATCACTTTTTGGAAGATATTTTTCAAAAAACATTAGTAGAACATAATTACCTTGCATTAAATGAAGCAAAAATAGAAAATTCACATCTTAAAGAAATAGAAACAAAGCTAACAAAACAGATAAAAACAGAGGAAGAAAAATTAAAATACTATAAAGAAAAATTGCATTTATTTTCTTATGATAAAGATTTTTTCAATAAAAAAATCAATAATTTATCCAAAAATTTAACCATTAATGAAATAAAATTTTCCCAAGAAAACAAAAATTTTATCCACTATAATTATGTTTCTCTAAGTTTAAATGGCAACTTTAAAGACTTGCTCAATTTTATACAAAATTTAGAAAATCTTCCTATAGCTTTAAAAATTGATAAAATAAAACTATACAATACACAGGGTTTAAAATTAAAGCTTGATTTAATGTTTAAATTTGTTAATTTATAATAATATTAAATTACAATATTTTTAAATATTATTATAAAAAAAATATTTAAAAATATTGTAATTTAATTATTTTTCTATTACTATTAGTTAAAATATTTTAAGCATAAAAAAGAAAGGTATTGGGAAGTGACTAAACAAGAAATACAAAAACTCGATACAAATTTCCTAGGTCATCCCAAGCCTTTATTCTCTCTATCAATGGTAGAACTTTGGGAAAGATTTGCTTTTCATGGCAACAACCATAAGCAAAGGTGGACTTGGAATAAGCACTGAATACGCCTCGGCAATTTATGGCATTTTTGCAGGATGCTTGTATTTAGCAGCACTTCCTGGAGGCTGGATTACTGATAATTATTTAGGGCAAAAAAAGGCTTTATTTCTAGGTTCTTTTATTATAGCTTTAGGACATATTAGCATTTTAAGTACACCTATATTTTTCCTAGGACTTACTTTTATCGTTATTGGTACTGGATTTTTTAAAACTAGTGCTTCTGTAACAGTTGGAATGTTGTATAAACAAAATGATACAAGATGCGATACTGGCTATACGATTTTTTATATAGGAATTAACATTGGAGCATTCATTGCTCCTCTTATATGTGGTTTTGTTCAAGCAAAATGGAATTATCATTTAGGATTTGGCATAGGAGGTTTAGGTATGCTAATCTCTTTGCTTATTTTATATTTTAAAGCTACCCCTGAACTTAAAGAATTTCATAAAAATTGTACTTTAAAGCAAAACTGGGAACAACCATTTAAAAAAAGTAAAAATTTAACTCTTATACTAAGTATAAGCTTGTTAAGTATTATTGGATTTTTTCTAATTTTTATTAATCTTGCAGATATTAATCCCATAATACTATCAAAAAAACTTCTAATTGTAATTTTACTATGTTTGGTAATTTATTTCATATATCTTTTTGTTTTTAAAACCTTAAATAAAAGAGAAAAACAGCAATTAACAATTTTAATTGTTTTATTCTTTGCAGCCACTTTTTTTTGGAGTACTTTTGAACAAAAACCTACCGCTTATAATCTTTTTGCGCAAGATTTTACAAATAGAAATATTTTTGATTGGAAAATTCCAACTGGTTTCAATCTTTTAATCCAATTTTTATCATCATACTTGCTCCTATAGCAAGTTATATTTGGATATTTTTAGAGAAAAAAAATATATATTTTTCTTCCATTGGAAAATTTACTTTAGGAATATTATTTGCTGGTATTGGTTTTATGATGATAACCTTTGCTTCACAAAATCTAATAAACAACAATGGTTTGCCAATATCCATGGCTTGGATTATCATAAGTATATTCTTTTTAACACTTGGGGAATTATGCGTGTCTCCTATTGGACTCTCTATAATGGCTAAGGTTGCCCCTGATTTAATCAAAAATCAAATCATGGGACTTTGGTTTGTAGCAAGTGCACTTGGAAATTTTGTTGCAGGACTTATAGGGGGAAATGTCAATATTAAAAACATCGATCAACTTCCTAATATTTTTGGACAATGCATGTGGATGCTTTTTGTTGCAGCGCTTTTACTTTTTATTGCTAAAAAACCAATTTATAAAATTCTTAACGAAAAAAATAAGCAATTATCTAACTAAACTTAAAATACAAAATACACCAAAGTTGAAAATTGATCTTAATATTTCTTTTTTTATATTTGCAAAAAAGTAACATTATGATATAAATCATTTAAAAATATTACAAAGTTATACATATTTTTTAATTTTTTGTCTATAATTTATAAATAAAAATACACAAAGGATATAAATTGAGTAAAAATGTAAAAAATTTAGATACTTCATTTTTTGGACATCCAAAACCACTTTTATCTCTTTCACTTACTGAGCTTTGGGAAAGATTTTCTTTTTACGGAATTCGTCCCTTGCTTTACCTTTTTATGATAGCAAGTTTTGAAAAAAGTGGAATGAACTTAAAACCTGAAGAAGCAAGTGCAATTATGGGAATTTTTGCAAGTTGTTTATATCTTGCTGCTTTGCCAGGTGGATGGCTTGCGGATAATTACTTAGGACAAAAAAGAGCAATTTTACTAGGTGCTTTAACTATAGCATTTGGACATTTGTGCATAGCCTTTTCTTATTTTAATAATAAAATGATTTTTGTTGGTATGGTTTTTTTGGTTATAGGTACAGGACTTTTTAAAACTTGCGCTTCTGTAATGGTTGGAATGCTTTATAAAAAAAATGATGCAAGGCGTGACTCTGGTTTTACTCTTTTTTATATGTGCTTTAATTTTGGTGCTTTTGTAGCTCCTTTAATTTGCGGCTTTTTACAAAAAGAATACGGATGGCATTTTGGTTTTGGTGCAGGTGGGATTGGTATGCTTTTAGCGGTAATTATTTTCTACCTAAAAACTATGCCTGATTTAAAAGAATTTGATGAAAAAGTTGGCATAGACTCTACTTGGGATAGACCAAGCAAAAAAAGCAAAAACGCATTTTACATCATCATTGTATCAGGTATTGTTTTGCTTGGAGCAATATTTTTAATCCTTGGTGGTTTTATAAAATTAGATGCACAAGTTATTAATAAAAATATTATTCTAACTATCTTAGCTTGTGCTGGAATTTATTTTTTATATCTTTTCGCTTTTACTTCTTTAAAAATAGAAGAAAAAAGAAATTTAATTATTTTTATTGTTTTATTTTTAGCGGCTGCGTTATTTTGGTCAGTATATGAGCAACAATACACTTCTTTTAATTTTTTTGCAGAAAAATTAACGGATAAAACCATATTAAATTATGAAATTCCTACAATATGGTTTCAATCTCTTGGAGGTTTATTTGTTATACTTTTTGCACCTTTTAGTGCTTTTATATGGACTATATGTGCCAAAAATAATAAAGAAATTTCATCTATTATTAAATTTGCATTAGGACTTTTGGGTGCAGCTTTGGCATTTTTAATAATGGCTTTAGCTTCAAATCATGCAATTAGTTTAAATGGCGATGCTAATACATTAAGAGAAAATTTAGAAAATTCATCACAAATTATTTTAGTTTCACCTTGGTGGCTTGTCAGTAGCTTTTTGCTTATGGTTTTAGGAGAGCTTTGCCTTTCCCCTGTGGGACTTTCTATAATGACAAAAATTGCACCTAATTTAATTAAATCTCAAGTCATGGGACTTTGGTTTGTAGCAAGTGCATTAGGCAATGCTTTAGCTGGATTCATAGGTGGTAAAGCAAGTGAAGAAAATATAGCTTATTTGCCAATTTTATTTTACCAATGTATGTGGATATTACTTGGTGCTGTTATAATTTTACTTATACTCAAAAAACCTATCAATAAAATACTAAAAAATTAATATTAAGGAGAAAATATGAGTATTTACAAACAAAGAGTATTAGAACTTAGAAGATTAATGAAAGAAAATAATATTGACGCCTATCTCATCTTAAGCGCGGATCCGCATTTGAGCGAATATTTACCAGAATATTACAAAAACAGAGTCTTTATCAGTGGCTTTAAGGGTTCTGTTGGAACAGTTCTTATCACACAAGAAGAGGGCTTTTTGTGGGTAGATGGAAGATATTGGCTTCAAGCACAAAAGGAATTAGAAGGTAGTGGCATACTTTTACAAAAGCAAGATGCTAAAAATACTTTTACCAAATGGTTGGAAAAAAATTTAAGCGAAGATCAAATTTTAGGCATCGATTTTGCACTTTTACCTTTATCTTTGCAAAAAGATTTAAAGATTAATTGCAAGGCAAATTTAAAACATATAGATTTGATAAGTCCACTTTGGAAAGATCGTCCCACTTTACCACAAGAAAAAATTTATGAACACGAACTAGAATACTGCTCTTACTCAAGAAAAGAAAAATTAGCATTAGTGCGTCAAAAAATGAAAAATTTAAATGCTACTTCTCATTTAATCTCCAGCCTTGATGATATAGCTTGGCTTACAAATTTAAGAGGGAATGATGTAAATTATAATCCTGTATTTTTAAGTCATTTGCTAATCTTGGAAGACAAAGCTTTGCTTTTTGTTGATCAGAAAAAAGCAAATTCAGAACTTGAAAAAAAATTAAATTTAGATGGGTTTTGGCTTAAAAATTATGATGAAATCATCATGGAGCTTGAAAAACTTGCAAATACAAATTTGCTTATTGAACCTTCAAAAATGACCGCTTTACTCATAAATTCTTTAGACAAAAGCGTAAAAATCATTCAAGAAATTAATCCAAGCACTCACTTAAAAGCAGTTAAAAATACAAAAGAAATAGCGCATATACAAGATGCTATGATAGAAGATGGAGTGGCTTTATGTAAATTTTTTGCATGGCTTGAAGAAGCGATAGAAAATAAAGAATTAATAAGCGAATTAGACATAGATGCTAAAGCAAGCGAATTTAGAGCACAAAGCAAGCACTACATAAGTGATAGTTTTGCCACTATAGCAGGCTTTAACGAAAACGCAGCATATCCACATTATAAAGCCACAAAAGAGAGTTTTGCTTATCTTAAAAAAGATGGGCTTTTACTTATTGATTCTGGTGGACAATATAAAAACGGCACAACAGATATTACACGCGTTGTACCAATAGGAAAGGCTAATGCAGAACAAATTCATGACTATACCTTGGTTTTAAAAGCACATATTGCCATTTCCAGTGCAATTTTTCCAAAAGATATAGCTATGCCCTTACTTGATGCAATCACACGCGCACCTTTATGGAAAGAACAAATTGACTATATACACGGCACAGGACATGGCGTGGGATATTTTTTAAATGTCCATGAAGGTCCACAAGTTTTATCTTATCTATCCCCTGTGCTTGAAAAAACAAAAGCCAAAGAAGGTATGCTAACCTCCATAGAGCCAGGTATTTATAAAGTAGGTAAATGGGGTATAAGACTTGAAAATTTAGTTATTCATACCAAAGTAGAAAATCCTAAAAATAAAGATTTTGGAGAGTTTTTATACTTTAAACCTGTTACTCTTTGTCCTTTTGAAATATCTTGTATTGATACAAAAATGTTAGATGAAAAAGAAAAAGAATGGTTAAACAATTATCACAAAGAAGTATTTGAAAAACTTTCTCCTAAGCTAGGTGATTATCCAAAAGCTCTAGTTTGGCTTGAAAAAAGAACAAAAGCCATCTTTTAAGATACTTTTGTTAACATAGATAAATTTTCCTTGTATCAAACTTATAATTTGTTTAATACAAGGTTTTTAAACCAATTGCTAAAAAAGTTTTTTTGAAAAACTCAATTTACAACTAAAAATTATTTAAAATATCCAAGTTCAATCATTTTTTGATAAATTTTAGCTACAGTTGCCCCTGAAGTAATATTTCTCCCACCATGTTCCAAAAGAACGGTAACTACATATTTTGGCTTAGAATAAGGAGCATAAGAAGTAAGCCACGCATGAGATCTAGTATAATACTCAAATTGTTTTTCATCGACCCTATTTTTATCTGTTTGTGAAAATCCCACAACCTGAGCAGTTCCTGTTTTTGCTGCAACTTTCACATCAAGATTATGCAAATAACGATAAGAGGTTCCTCCTTGCTCATTAGCAACAGCATACATTGCATCTCTTATATAAGGCAATTGACTCTTTTCAAATAAAGTAAAAATTTCTTTTTTATTTTCATCCATTTGATTTTCTATAGTTGTATTATTATTTTCTATGCTTTTTAAAAAATGAGGTATAACCTCTCCACCTTTTGCGATTTGAGCTGTATATCTAGCAATTTGCATAGGTGTTGCAAGAAAATTACCTTGACCTATAGCTGTATTTAAAGTATCACCTTGAAACCAAGATTGTCTATATCTTTGCATCTTCCATTCTTTGCTTGGTAAAGTTCCTACAAATTCACTAGGTAAATCTACCCCTGTTTTCGCTCCAAAGCCAATGCGAGATAAAGTTTCACTTATTTGATCGATTCCAACTTGCAAACTGCCATTATAAAAATAAACATCACAACTATATTTTATCGCATGTTTTAAATCCACAGGTCCATGGCCTGATCGATTCCAACATCTAAAAAACCTGCCTCCAAGCTCAATACTTCCATTGCAAACATATTGAGTTGATGGACTAATATTTTTAGAATTTAAAAAAGAAAGCCCTACTCCCATTTTTACAACAGAACCTGGAGGATAATATCCATTTATAAGTTTATTTGTAAAAGGATGATCAAGACTATTTGAAAGCTCATCCCAATCCTTAAAAGAAATCCCTGTTACAAAAGGATTAAGATCATATTCAGGGAAACTCCCTGCAGCTAAAATAGATCCATCATTTACATTCATAATTATAGCAGCTCCAGCATTCCCTTCAAACAATGAAGTTAAATAAGACTGAAGCTCTATATCTATCGTAAGTTCTATATCATTAGACATAGCAGGAGTGTAAGAAAGCTGTTCTACTTCTTGATTTAAGGCATTAACCTTATAAACCCTAGTTCCTTTTTCTCCTTGTAAAATATCATTATAATAGCGTTCTATACCACTTTTTCCCGTATAATTAGAAAGTTTTGCTATTTCATTTTCTTGAACATCTTGCAAATTTGCCTTACCTACATACCCAATAATATGCGAAGCTAATTTTCCAAAAGGATATTTTCTTTTTACAACAGGATCTATTTTTATTGTTTTATTAAGATTTAACTCTGAATAATGCGGAATAATCTCATCATAGGGTATAAAATCTACAACTTTAATAAAATCTTGATTATAGTAAGAATCATTTCTCTTATAAATTTCTGCTAATTTACTAGCATTTAAATCGGGAAATAAATTTGTAAGTTCAGATAATTCTTTATCCAAAATTCCTTTATTTGACTTTTTAATACTCAAATAAGGTTTAATAGAAATACTAAAACCCAAATCATTAATAGCCAATAAAGTTCCATTTCTATCTGTAATTTGACCCCTAACAGGTGGCAAAAATTCAGTTTTTATGGCATTTTGTTTAGCAAGCTCTTCATAATATACATTTGATTTTATACTCAAATAATACACACGACTTAATAAAAATATAAAAAACAATAGTATAAATCCAACAACTAAACGCATTCTCATTTAAATTTTACCTTTAAAAAACACATAAGCTAAACAACATTCTATAAAAACTGAAACAATATACGCCCATCCTAAAATTTTAATTTTTTCATCTCCAATATAAGACAATATCATATCCAAAAACAAAATAATGCCGTAAGCACAAAGCACAAAAACAACAGGGATAAATTTACCAATTTTTAAATTTGTCTTAATCCAATCTGCACAAAGATAATAAAAAATAAAAAATGCCAACCAAGATGAAAAAATAAAAAAATTATAAGTTATATCAGTAAAAAATAAAAAAAATAAAGAAAAATACCATCTAAAATCAAGCTTTGAAAAAGTTCTTTCTCTCTCTTCTAGTAAGCAAAACATATAACAGAAAAAAATCCCATAAAGTAACGGAGCATATACAAAAGTCGAACCAAGAATCTGATAGATTAGAAAAAAAAATCCTAAAAAGACATAAGCTCCATTAAATTTTGCTTTATAAGCACTTAAATTTCTTCTCATTTACCAAGACCTAAAGTTTGATTGATAATAATATCTTCCAAAGAATCAAGGCCAAATTTATTCAAATTTGAAACTAAAATAGAGTCTTTAAATTCATTTTTTAACTTAGCTTTTTCACTTTGATTTAATTTATCGCATTTGGTAAAAACTTTTAAAATTTTTTGATCAGGTCGTAAAAATCTTTTCAAATAGTCATTTAAATTTACATCGATCTCTAAATGAGTATGTCTTGAATCGATTAAATGTATAAATAACTTTATCGAGGTTCTTAATTTTAAAAATTCATCTAAGTTTTGATTCCATATTTCTTTTAAATTTTTAGAAACCTTTGCATAACCAAACCCTGGCAAATCGATAAAATTGATATTAAATTTTTCTTCATTTCTTTTGCAAGTTACTTCGAAAAAATTTATAAGCTGAGTTTTTCCAGGAGTTGCCGAACTTTTGGCTAAATTTTTTTGTTTACACAAAGAATTGATTAAAGAACTTTTTCCGACATTAGAACGCCCCAAAAATGCTACTTCACTAAAATTTGAGCTCAAATTCTCATCAAATTTCACTAAAGAAGTGATAAATTTAGCACTAATTATCATTTGTCTTTAAGGTCAAATACAAAACGAGCAGGTTTTTGATCCTTACTCTCTACTCGATAAATATTAGCTTTTCTATCGACTATTATTTTATCACCAAAAAGTTTTTGATTGCTTCCAAGCTCATTTATATAAGCATGACCATTAATCTCGTAAGTATCTTTAATAACATTATAAATAAATTTATCTCCACTACCTTTATAAGTTTTACCTTTTAAAACAATCTTAAACCTAGCATTTTGCATTGCTTCATAACGAATAGGTTTGCGATTTTTATCCGTATAAATAATCAATTTTTCAGAATTTAAAATATCATCACCCCTAATTACTTCTACATTTCCACTAAGAATACTTTCACCCTTATTTTCATCTGAGTAAAAATTTAAAGCTTTTACTTCAATTTGAGTTGCCCAAGTTACACTTACACAAGCTAACAATAAAATTATTTGTCTTGCAACCACGCATTTACTCCTTGGATATTTAAAATTTTGTTTTTTACATCATAGTTTAAAGTATTTCCGTTAATAATACTTCCATTGATCAGAGCTTTAAAATTAGTATTTGTGTGTAAAATTTTATCCTTAGGTTGGTATTCTACCTCTTGAGAAATAATTTTGACATTATCAGAACCTATATAAGTAACATTTCCTTCAAACAAAACCTTGCTCATATCTTTATTAAAAAACTCTAAACGATTTGCACTAAGATTAAAATCTAAATTTAAAGTAATAAAATCATTAAATTCATCTCTATCTGTATATCTCACCCAAGAATTTGCCTTATAATATGCCTTAATTGTACTAGCATTACTCTCATAAGCTTTCAAATTTTTAGCCTCAATATTTTTAAAATTTAAAGCATTAGTTTGCAAATTCAAAGAATACGGATCTTGCAAACTTAAAATCGTAAAAGTAATTGTAAAAAGAGCAATTAAAATTCCAAAAATTTTTATAGCCAAAGCTTATTCCATTCTTCTTTTAGACGATTTTTTTCTACTAAAATTTCTATCATCTGTGCTACAGCAGCCTTACCACCTTTTTTGCTAAGCACTATGTCTACATTTAAATCTTTATGACCATCTTTTGGCTTAAAACTAAGTCCTACACTTTCAAGCAAAGCCTTATCGTTAAAATAATCTCCAATAGCCGCACACTGAGAAAAATCTAAATTAAGCTTTTGTAAAATTTCTTTTGCGCAAGCTAACTTATCCTTGATACCTTGATATAAAATTTCTATTTTTAAATCTTTAGCTCTTTTTTCAAGACAAGGACAATTTCTACCTGTAATAATAGCAATTTTTTTACCAAGCTTTAGCCAAGCCTCGATAGCCGCTCCATCTTTTACATCAAATTCTTTAATAAATTCTCCATTAGAAGTATAAATAATTTTTCCATCAGTTAAACAGCCATCTACATCCAAAAAAATCAATTCTGTCATAATTTCTACTCTCTTACAACAAATGCGCCTGAAAATGCACCACTTGCAGCAAAATCCCTTGCTTCATCTTCACTTCTAAAGCCTGTTAAGAAAACGCGATTTAACCCATCCACTGAACTTGTGCGTATAGTGGAGCTATAAGTTCTATAAGTTTTATATCTTGCTGCTATCGTTTGTGCTCCAGCTGGGTTTTTAAAGGCTCCAATTTGAACCATGAAATTTCCACCTTCATAAATTTGTCCATTATTTGCAATCTCTCCACTATTTCCATAGTTTACATTAGAATGTACAATATTATTACCCGAGCTACTTGAACCAAATCCTATAACCTCAAGCCTTACTGGAGCTGTTCCTGAAGCAATCATATCAATTTGACTAGCAGCTCCTTTTGATAAATCTATAATACGATTATTTACAAAAGGACCTCTATCATTCACACGAACGGTAACTTGACGATTGTTATTTAGATTGGTTACTTTTAAAATGGTATTCATAGGTAAAGTTTTATGAGCCGCGGTTAAACCGTTTTGATTATAGGTTTCGCCATTAGAGGTTTTTTTACCATGAAAACCTGGACCATACCAACTTGCAATACCATCAGCAGTTTCACCTACTGCTACAACAGTAGGATAATAAGTTTTACCGTTGATAGTATAAGGCTTCATCGTTCCTTTAGTCCCTGAAGAACTAGGACTGCTTTTAAAATCATTTGAAGGATAATACACTTGAGCATTATCCAAGCTAGAAAAAAAACTAGTGCCTAAACAACCACTAAAAAATAAAGCCCCTAGACTAACGGCTGACAACTTTAGTGTAATTGTTTTTATTTGCATTTTTATTCTCCTTAATTGGTATAATTAATTTTTGATTAATACTAAGATGATTTTTTGCTATTTTATTGAATTCTCGAATTTCATCAACACTTATATTGTAATTTTTTGCTATTTTATATAAAGAGTCACCAGACTTAACGGTATAAGTTCTTGTCATAGGTATAGTTGTATCAACCTTCGCAAGTTTTTCTGCTTTAAAATTTTTATCAAAAAATGCTACTTTATTAAGTGGTATATACATATAATACCCTTTACCAGGAGGCGTAAAATTATGTTTAAATTGTGGATTATATTTCTTAAATGTTGCAAGATCCATATTTAAATTTTTAGCTATTTCTTTTAAAGATGCAGAAGAAGGCACATCAACTTTTGCAAATTCATTGCTTAAAGCATAATTCATTAAAGACGCATCTTTATCTAGTAAAAAATCTCTATCATTGGCCAAAAAAGCAAGCGTTAAAATCTTTCTTATAAAATTTCTAGTTTCTAAAGAAAGATATTTCTTATCAGGGTTCAATAAAACACTTAAATCATCACTTCCTGCTTGCTTGATAGCTTGTCTTAGTTTGCCATTTCCGCAATTATAAGCTAAAAGCGCTAAATACCATTTGCCAAATTCTTCTTTTAACTCTTTTAAATAATTTGTAGCAGCATAAGTTGACTTGACTGGATCACGCCTTTCATCAACATAAGCATCGATTCTTAAACCCAAATTTCTAGCTGTTGGTTGCATAAATTGCCAAACCCCTACAGCCTTGGCATTAGAAACGCTATGAGTTTTCAAGCCTGATTCAACCATAGCTAGATACAAAATCTCATCAGGAACTTCCTGCTGGGCTAAAATTTTTCTTATCATAGGAGTAACTTTTGAAAAATTTTGCATACTATCTATTAAAGTTTGAGCATGTTTTGATTTTATATCTTGTTGAGTTTGCACAAAAATCAAATCACTAATAAAACTTGGATTAATATCTAAATTTCTTAAAACATTCATTTGTCTTTCATAAAATTCAGGAGTATTAATTTGTGCAAAAAGAAAATTAAAACATATTAAAAAACACAATAAAATTTTTTTCATTAATAACCTTTAAAAAATAATTTTTCAGAATTGTTAAAACAAATTTCTAGAAGCTCTTTTCTTGATAAATTCAATACTTCACACATTTTGTTTGCTACAAATTGAGTTAACAAAGGTTCATTTCTTTTACCGCGATAAGGCTCTGGAGTAAGATATGGAGCATCAGTTTCAAGTAGTAGTTTATCTTTTGGAATTTTAGGCAAAATCTCAACTAATTTCTTAGCATTTTTAAAAGTTAAAACTCCCCCAATACCAAAATAAAATCCCTCTTCAAAAAGAGTTAGCAAATGTTCGCTTGCATTAAAGCAGTGTAAAACTCCTCCTACAAGATCCTTAGAATACCCATGTAAAATCTCATAAGTATCATGATTTGCTTCTCTTGAGTGAATGATAACAGGTTTTTTAAATTCAATAGCAAGCTCAAGCTGTGCAATAAAAATCTTTTTTTGATTTTCTTTTTCTTTTTGAATTTCTTCAGCAAGATCACTTTTAAAACGGAAATAATCAAGCCCACATTCACCTACAGCTACACACTTTTCATCGCATAAATACTGCCTTAAAATTTTCTCATCATAATTATCAATTTCATAAGGATGCACCCCTGCTGCAAAAAAAATATTTTTATATTTATGAGCAATTGTAGCTGCATAAGGCAAGTCTTTTATATCAGCACCAGGTATGATAATTTTCTCTATACCATTTTTAAAAGCACGATTTAAAGTTTCATCTAAATCATCTTTAAATGCTTCACTGTCTAGATGGCAATGTGTATCAACAATCCTTAAACCATCTTGAAAATCAAGATTTAAGAACATACTTCAACTCTATCCTTGCCATTATCTTTTGCTTGAGACAATATTTTACTTGCTTTATCAACCAAAGAATCAATCTTATCTCCACTTTTTCCAAAAACCACGCCTATAGAAGCTGTAAAAAAGACTTCATCTAAATTAACTAAAACACCAGCTTTTTTTATATTTACTCGTATACGAGAAAAGATTTTAATCGCTCTTTCTTGGGATATATTTTTAAGTAAAATACAAATTTTTTCTGCGCTATATCTACCTACAAGATCTCTTCCTTTAGTTTCATTAACTATTTCATTAGCACAGATTTTAATTACTTCATCACCAACTTCACGACCGTATTCATCGTTAATCATTTGAAGATTATCTATATCTAAGAAAGCAAAAGCAAATTCCTCGTCTTTTGTTGCTATTTCGTTAAAATAATCATCTATTCCATCGATTAAAGCATTATAATTTTTAACCCCAGATACAGGATCTAAAACATTATAAGTGCTTAAAAATTTTTTATCATCCATGTAAGATAAACAACGATCTAAGCGACAATTAAAACTTTCTTTGTTTAAAGGCTTAAACAAATATTCATTAACTCCATTTTTAAAAGAATTCGCTTCAAATGAATTATTATGATCCCCTAAAAGAATCACACCTAATTCATCATCGCTAAAACGTTCTCTTACTTGAGTCAAAAGCTCAAAACCGCTAATTACTGGCATATTGACATCTGCTATAATAAGCTTAACATCATTATTATCATTTAAATAACTCATTGCTTCTTCACCATGAGCTGCAGCTAAAACATTAAATTGTCTTTGAGTAAGTATTTTTTTAATTTCATTACGTTCAGGTAGCTTGCTCATAGCTAAAATCACTTTAGTTTTTGCATATTGATTAAGTTTTACAATAGAACTAATAATCTCATCAATGCAAGTTTCACTTTCTTTAAAAATATAATCTAATATATCTTTATCCATAAATTTTTCTTTAGTAGCCTTATCACCACTAGCTGTAAGAACAATAGCAGGAATTTTCTTTTCTATAACATAATCCACAACTTCACCATTTGGGGCATCTGGCAAACATAAATCCACAAAAGCTAAAAAATAATCATTATTCACTAATTCCTTAGCTTCGGCGAAACCAAAAGCAATATCTACCTCATAATCTAAAGTCATTTGAATTTTTTTAGCTAAAAGTTTGCCGAGCATTTTATTGTCATCAATAATTAAAATTTTCTTATTCATAGTGTGTAAAATACCTTTATATCTAAAATTTTTAATATATTTGTTTCAAAGAAAGGAAATTTTATAGTTATATATTCTAACATAGTAAAATAAAAAATCCGCTTAATTCTTAAACAAGGTCTTAGCAAATTCGATTGCTTCATCACTAACAAGCTCTCCGCTTACCATCCTAGCAAGCTCTTTAATTCTTTCTTCTTGATCAAGCTTTTTTACCTTGCTTTCTTCGCCATTTTTTTCAACTAAAAAATGATTATGTGCCTTAGAGGAAAGTTGAGGCAAATGAGAAATAGCAAAAATTTGATAAAACTTAGAAAGCTCTTCTAAAACCTTGGCTATACTCATAGCCTCTTTTCCACTTAAATTTGCATCAATTTCATCTAAAAATAATATCCCTTTACCTGCATTTAAAATTTTACATTCTGTGGCTATAAAAGCAAGTCTTAAGCGATTTAATTCACCCGAACTTAAATTTTTTAAATGAGCTAAATTAATATCTAGCATTATCTCATCTTTGCCTAAAATTGAAATTTTTTCATTTTCTTTAAGTGTCAAACTTGCGTCTTTCATATAAAGATCTTTAAGATAATTATTTAAACATTTTTCTAATTTTTTAAGGTTTTTCTTTCTTGTTTGACTTAAAATTTGCGCTTTTTCTTCTAATTTTTGTTTTAATTCTTGAAATTTTTTTTCAAGTTCTTTTTTTTCAAAACTTAAATTTTCATAATGTTCTAGTTCATGTTTTTTTTGTTTTAAAACCTCTAAAGCATTTTCTATGCTTTCATAACGCTTGATGAGATAGGACAAATTTTCAATGCGATCTAAAAGCGTCTCCACATCAAAATCCAAATCTTCCATTTTTTGATTTTCACAAATCACGCGTAATTCATTTAAACATTCACTAAAAAAACTTGCATCAACTTCGCTTAAATTTAAAGCTTCAATAACAACTTTTTCAAGCTCAAAAATACGCTCTGCCTTACTCCAAGCTTCTTCTAATTTATCTTTTTTAGAAAGCTTTTTTTTAAGTATTAAAAGCTCTTCATACTCACCTATTTTAGGATTAATGCTTGAAATTTTTTCAATTTGCACTCTAGCTAATTCTTTTAATTCTTCTACTTTTTTTTCTTCTTCCAAAATTGCATTAAGCTCATTAGAAATTTGACTATAAGCATTAAAATCTTTTTTAAAATCTTCTAAAAAGGAAATAAAATTTGTATTTTCTTGCATTTCTAAGGCATCTAAGAGATTTAAAAATTTTTCATTTCCAAATTCGTTATTTTCCTTTGCACTTAAATACTTAATAAAAGTTTTACTTAAATTTTGCAAACTTTTTTTCGCTATGCTTTGATTGTTAATAAAATATTTTGTGTTTTTTTCTTTTAAAAGCTTAAAAACATTCTCCTCTTCGCTTTCTATGCCAAAACTTTCTAAATCTAACTTATCATCTAGTTCTATTTCGACAATTTTAGCCTCACTTTCACTCAAAGAAAATGCGGATAAAATTCCTTTAAACAAAACTGATTTTCCAGCTCCACTTAGGCCTGTAAAAACGGTAAGCCCTTTAGAAATTTCAAGCTCAGCCTTTTTAAAACCAAGATTTTCTTTCATAAAAATTCTATTTATCATCAATTTCCCCAGTGTAATTTTTCTTTTAAAATTTGAAAATAATCCCTATTTTTTGGGTGAATTAAAGCCACATTTTTATCACTTAAACCCACTTTTATACTTTTAAAATCATTCATTTTATAATTTTCTTGCCCATCAATACAAAGTATGCAATCCTTTGCCATAATCTCTATTTCAAAACCTTTTGGCAAAACAATAGGGCGTTGTGTTAAAGAATGAGAACAAACAGGAGTTAAGATAAAAGCTTGAGCTAAAGTATAAACTATGGGTCCATTTGCGCTTAAATTATAAGCTGTTGAACCCGCAGGAGTTGCAACAATAAGCCCATCTCCAAAATATTCATTAAATTTCTTTTCTTTTCTAAAAACTTCTATATGAGCCATAGAAGCTTGATTGTTTTTACTGATGACCACATCGTTAAAAGCTAATTTTTCTAAAATTTTTCCTTGCTTATCTTCTAAAAAAACACTTAATAAATAAGGCTTTTCTATTCTAAATTCTCCTTGAAAAAAAGCTTGAAAAAAATTTTCAGCTTCATCAACTTTAAAATCTGTTAAAAAACCTAAATGTCCAGCATGAATTCCTAAAACTGCTTTATCATATTCACAAGCTTTACGACATAAAGAAATCAAAGTTCCATCTCCACCTAAAGAAATAACAAAATCAGATATTTTAAACAAATCATCCAATCCATACTTTGGCAAATCTAAAATTTCAGAACTTTCTTTAAACAATACAAGTTCAACTTTATATATAGATAAAATCGATTGAAGTTTTAAAATTTCCTTATCTAAACTCACATTGGGTCGTGTAACAAGTCCGATTTTTTTAATATTTTTATAATCCATTTTATTTTGCATAAAAAATTATATCAAATCTTAGCAAAGCAAAAGAATAAAAATACTATAATTTTGCTCATTATCTTAAAAAATCTTTTTCAAGGAATAAATTTGCGAAGTCATTATAATACAGACTTGGGAATTTCCCATGTTGGTCAAAGCGTTAAACTTTGCGGTTGGGTAAATAGCTACCGCGATCATGGTGGAGTTATTTTTATAGATTTAAGAGATAGAAGTGGTATTATCCAACTTGTTTGCGATCCAAATGATAGCAAAGAAGCTCATGAAATCGCTTCCAATGCAAGAAATGAATTTGTACTTATTGCAGAAGGTGCTATTCGTCCGCGTGGCGAAGGACTTGTAAATCCTAAATTAAAAACAGGAGAAATCGAAGTAGTTGTTTCTAAACTTACCATAGAAAATGAAAGTGCCGTACCTCCTTTTGCTATCGCCGATGAAAGTGTAAATGAAGAATTACGCTTAAAATATCGCTTTTTAGATTTAAGAAATCCTAAACTTTATGAAAATTTTGCCTTGCGTTCTAAAGCTTGTATAGCAGCTAGAAATTCTTTGGCAAATATGGGATTTTTAGAAGTTGAAACCCCTATTCTTACCAAAGCTACTCCCGAAGGCGCAAGAGATTATCTCGTGCCTTCTCGTGTGCATCAGGGTGAATTTTATGCTCTTCCACAAAGCCCTCAGCTTTTCAAACAACTTTTAATGTGTAGCGGTTTTGATCGTTATTTTCAAATCGCAAAATGTTTTAGAGATGAAGATTTAAGAGCTGATCGCCAACCTGAATTCACACAAATTGATGTTGAAATGAGTTTTTGCGAACAAAAAGATGTAATCAATGTAGCTGAAACTTTTTTAAAAGATATTTTCAAAGCTTGCGGCAAAGAAATTCAAACCCCTTTTAGACAAATGCAATACAAAGACGCTATGGAGAATTATGGCTCTGATAAGCCGGATTTAAGATTTGATCTTAAATTTATTGATGTGATTGATATTTTTGCTAAGTCAAATAATGAAATTTTTGCAAATATTGCCAAAGATACAAAGAAAAATCGCATCAAAGCCATACGCGTTCCAAAAGGCGATACTATTTTTTCAAAAAGACAAATGCAAAGATTTGAAGAATTTGTGCGTAAATTTGGTGCTCAAGGCTTAGCTTTTATACAAGTTAAAGAAGATGGACTTAAAGGTCCGCTTTGCAAATTCTTTAGCGAAGAAGATTTAAATGAGCTAAGCAAACGCTGTGAACTTGAAGTAGGAGATGTGGTATTTTTCGGTGCAGGAGCTAAAAAAACCGTGCTTGATTATATGGGAAGATTTAGAATTTTCTTAGCCAACGAGTTAAATCTTATAGATCCAAATGCCTTAGAATTCTTATGGGTTGTTGATTTTCCTATGTTTGAACAAAATGATGATGGAAGTTATTCTGCGATGCACCATCCTTTTACCATGCCAAAAAATATCGATGAGACTGATTTAGAAGAAATTTCATCTATTGCTTATGATGTAGTGTTAAATGGCGTTGAGCTAGGTGGAGGTAGTATAAGAATCCATAAAAACGATATTCAACAAAAAGTATTTAAACTTTTAAATATCGATGAAGAACAACAAAAAGAAAAATTTGGCTTCTTACTTGATGCTTTAAGTTTTGGTGCTCCACCACATGGAGGTATCGCTATAGGACTTGATAGACTCATCATGCTAGTTACAGGAGCAAACAGCATAAGAGAGGTTATAGCCTTTCCAAAAACCCAAAGAGCGCAATGCTTAATGACAGATGCACCATCGCCTGCCAGCAATGAAGCAATGAGAGAATTAGGAATCAAATTAAGGGAGAATATAAAATGAAAGAATTGTTTTTAATCATAGGTGCACCAGGTAGTGGAAAAACTACCGATGCTAGTTTAATCGCACAAGCAGATGCGACAAATATCACACACTATTCAACAGGAGATCTTTTAAGAGCTGAAGTAGCAAGTGGGAGTGAGCTTGGAAAAACTATAGATAGTTTTATATCCAAAGGCAATCTTGTTCCTTTAGATGTTGTTGTAAATACTATAGTTTGCGCACTAAAAGCTGCTCCAACTAAAACTATTATCATCGATGGCTATCCAAGAAGCGTAGAACAAATGATGGAATTTGACAAGGTTTTAAGTGAGCAAAATGAAATTTGTCTTAAAGGTGTTATAGAAGTAAGAGTAAGCGAAGAAGTTGCCAAAGAAAGAGTTTTAGGCAGAAATCGTGGTGCAGATGATAATGAAGAAGTGTTTTATAATAGAATGAAAGTTTATACAGAACCTTTAAATGAAATTTTAGATTTTTATCAAAAGAAAAAACTTCATTTTATTATCGATGGGGAACGCACTATCGAACCTATTGTTGCAGACATGAAAGAACTGATTAAAAAAATTCAAAGTATATAAGGAGAAAAAATGGATTTAAGCAAAATCAAAATCGGAGATATTCCAAATAAAATCAATGCCGTAATTGAAATTCCATACGGATCAAGCATCAAATACGAAATCGATAAAGATAGTGGTGCTATCATGGTAGATCGCGTTATGGCTAGTGCGATGTTTTACCCAGCAAACTATGGTTTTATTGCCAATACTTTGGCTGATGATGGTGATCCTGTGGATATTTTAGTGCTTAATGAATATCCTATCCAAGCTGGAGCCGTGATTCCTTGCCGCTTAATTGGTGTTTTAATCATGGAAGATGAAAGCGGAATGGATGAAAAACTTCTTGCAGTTCCAAATTCAAAAATAGATGCAAGATATGACAATATAAAAACTTACACAGATTTACCACAAGCAACTTTAAATAAAATCAAAAATTTCTTTGAAACTTATAAAATTTTAGAGCCAAACAAATGGGTTAAAGTACAAGATTTTAAAGATGAAAAAGCTGCAATTGAAATTTTAGAAAAAGCAATCAAAAACTACAAATAATCCTAGCCCTTCAAAGGGCTAAACTCAAGGAAAACTCGCAATGAAAAATATCGTTTTAGGTGGTGGTTGTTTTTGGTGTGTTGAAGCCGTATTTGAACGCCTAAAAGGTGTAATCGATACTGAAGTTGGATATAGCGGAGGAAATCCAAATCCTAGCTATGAAAGCGTGTGTAATGGTGATGGTAACATAGAAGTTGTCAAAATAAATTACGATGAAAAACAAATCTCTCTTCTTGAAATCTTAACACTCTTTTTTAAAATTCATGATCCAACAAGTATAGATAAACAAGGTGGAGATATTGGTATACAATATCGCTCAATAATCTTTTACGAAAATGAAGAAGATAAAATTTTAGCTCAAAATTTCATCGAAGAACAGCAAAAAATATTTAGCAAAAAAATAGTTACTAAAATTTCAAGATTGCAAACTTACTACAAAGCTGAAAACTATCATCAACATTATTTTATAAATAATCCCAATCAAGGATATTGTCAAGCTGTAATAGTTCCAAAACTGCAAAAAATACAATCAGACTAATTTCATCTTTTTAAGGTTAAAAAAATTTCAACTTTATTCACAGCCTTTTCACGCTGTGATTTTCTTTTCAAAGTACTTAAAAATAGAACTTTAAGCTTTAAAATAAAGAAAAAATTATTTATTGTTTTTTAAGTTTTTTTATGAATTTGTATTTAAATGTGAATAATTTTATCAATTAACATAATTTCCTAAGCTTAGCTATAAAAAATCCATCATAGTCTAAGCTTGGTAAAATCCGTCTGCATTTTGAAATTTCAGCAAATTCTTCACTTTGCCCTGCTTTAGCCTCAACATTTTCCAAATCAATATCTAAAAGCTCTAATTTAAACTCGCTTTTTAAAGCATTCTCTATCACTTCTTCATTTTCTTCTTTGGTAAAGGTGCAAGTACTATATACAAGCTCTCCGCCTATTTTTAATGCCTTTAAAGCAGAATGTAGAAGTTTTTTTTGAGTTTTTGCAATATTTTTGATTTCTTTATAACTTTTTTCCAAATCAAAACCTATTTTAGCAAAAGTTGAACAAGGTGCATCAAGTAAAATTTTATCAAATTTTAAAGGACATAAATTGCCTATATTTTTACCATCTTTCATAAAAACTTTAGCAATCACGCCGTAATTTTTAAGATTTTTTTGCAAAATAAAAAATCTATCCCTACTCATCTCATTGCAAGCTAAATAACCTGTATTTTGCATAAAATTTGCAAGATTGATACTTTTACCACCCGGAGCTGCACACATATCAAGAACACTTTGCCCTGCTTTAACTTCTAAATTTAAAGCACACAAATAAGAAGAATAATTTTGTATATAAAAGTGCGCCTCATTAAAAGCTTTCATAGAACTTAAGATAGCCTTATCTTTGGCGTCAAACAAATAACAATAAGCGTTGATCTTTTTAAATTTTAAATTTTGTTTTAAAAATTCTTTTTCTAATTCTTCAATGCTGGTTTTTAAAGCATTTGCAAATACACAAACATTTTTTTCTTGAGTAAAAGAAGATAAAATATTTTGCATTTCATCTTTGGTATAAAGTTTTTCTATTCTAGAGAGCAAAATAATCCTTTATCATGATAAAAGCGGATAAAGAGTCTAATTTACCATCTTTTTTGCGTGTATTGGCTACACCGTATCCTAAAGCTTCTTTACTTGTTCCACTTTCATCTACAAAGCAAATTTCTTTATCAAATTCAAGCAAAGAAACAAAATGCTTAATGCGTCTTGTCATTTCTTCTTCGCTTGATCCACCCTTAGGAATGCCTACAATGAGTAAAGAAATTTCATGTATTTTAAGTAAATTTTTGATTTCATTGGCGGCTTGATTGCGATTTTTTCTTAAAACTGCATCTAAAGGCAAAGCGATCTTTTTATCTACGCAAAGCGCTACACCTATGCGTTTTAAACCTACATCTAAAGCCAAAGCTCTCATACTAAAACCCTTATAAAAAGCCCTTCTATGGAAATTTTTCCCTCAAGTTCGTATTCATAAACTTTTTGTCCATAAATTTTTAAAGCCTCATCAACACTCACACCTTTTTTACAAAACTCTAAAAGTTCATCTTGATTTGTATCTATACTTGCAAACTCACTTACAAATTCTTTGAAATCACAAATCAATTTTGCTTTATTTTCTTTTAAAAGCAAATTAGTTGCTGTGCTTTCTCCTAGTCTTTGCGGTAAAACATATAAAGGTTTATTGAGTTCTAAAGCAAGTTTTGCACTTTGCATAGAACCACTTTTTATATCTGCTTGTGCAACTACAACGGCCTTACTTAAAGCAATAACCAAACGATTTCTTAGTAAAAAGTCATAATTTTTTGGCAAATAATCATCTTCGTATTCGCTTAAAGCCAAAGCATTTTCATAAATTTGTTTAATGATTTTTTCATTAGTTCTTGGATAAATTTGATCTAAACCATTAGCAAAAATACCTATAGTATTTGGCATAGCCGCCACACTTGCGGTGATATCCACACCCAAAGCACCGCCACTTACCACACAAAGATGAGCATTTTTAAGCATACTCGCTAAAGAAAAAACACAATTTTTCGTATAAACACTCATACGCCTTGAACCTATAATAGCGATTTTATCTTGTTTTAATAAAGATAAATTTCCTTTATAGTGTAATTTTTTAGGAGGCTTTTTTAAATCTTTAAAAAGTTCTAAAAATTCATCAGGCAAAATTTCACTTGCCATAAATTTCACTCAAATACACAAGATCAACGCCTTTTAACAAATCCTTACTTTGCTCTAAAGCTTTAAAAGTATTTTTCCTAGGATGTCCTATGGCTATAACAAAACCTTTTTTTTGTGCAAGTTTTACTGCACTTTCGAGTTGTTTTTTAACATAATTAACATCATCCTCATTATCCAAAAACACATCTCTTTGTATATAAGGCATACTGAGTTCTTTAGCGATTTTATTTGCCTTAGAATTTCCTATAGTTTTAGAATCTACAAAAAATATATTTTGATTTTTTAAAGCCTCGTAAAGCTTTCTCATAGCTTCTTCATTGCTTGTAAATAAACTTCCTGTGTGATTATTGATATATCTTAAATCCTTAAAATCTTTTTTAATTTGCTTGATTTTTTTAAAAATTCTTTCTTTGCTATCATTTGGATTTAAAGTATCAAGCTCGGGTTTATTGTAATTAATCGCTGCTAAAGGTAAATGCACCATATAAAAATCAAATTTTAAAGCAAGTTTTGGCGTTTCGCTATGGTTTTTATCTGGCGGGAAAAAAGAAGGATTTAACTTTAAATTTAAAGCTTTTAAACCTCTAACCTGACTTGCATTTGCCATATCATCGATAATAATAGCAAGTTTTGGTTTTTTAGAAATTTTATTTAAATGAATATCTTCATCAAAAGTTAAATTTTGATCTTGAGTTAAATTTGTATCTTTTGGAATAAAATTGTGTTCCAAACTCTGATTTTGTTCTAAACTTAAATTCTGCTCTACATTGCTTAAATTTTGCTCATTTAAACTTATATTTAAATCATCAATTTCTTGAATTTTTTGCTCTAAAATACTTACAGATTTATTATTATCAAACTCATTCTCTTGAAAAATACCAATTTCATAATGATCTTTATTTGATGAAATTAAATCTTCTTGTTTATCAATAAAATAATCCGGCTTAACAGAAGAAACATCTTGGGAATTTTGATATTTTACTAAAATTCCCAAAGCTAAAGCTATACAAAGTAAAAAAAGTATAGCTATGATTAAATAACGCTGAATTTGAACTAATTTTTTCTTTGACAATGTTTAGTTCTTATCTTTATCTACTAATTTTTTAGCACTGATCCAAGGCATCATCGCACGCAAATTACGCCCTGTTTTTTCTATCAAAGAATCATTCATATTTTTGCGTTCTGCATGCATTCTAGCAAAACCTGCACGGCGTTCTAAGATAAAATCTTTTGCAAAAACACCATTTTGTATATCTTTTAAAACACCTTTCATCGCTTTTTTAGTCTCTTCAGTAATAATCTTTGGCCCTGTAATATAATCGCCGTATTCTGCAGTATTTGAGATAGAATAACGCATATCTGCAATACCACCTTGATAAATCAAATCCACAATGAGTTTCATTTCATGCAAACACTCAAAATAAGCCATTTCAGGTTCATAACCTGCTTCAACCAAAGTCTCAAAACCTGCTTGAATCAAAGCACTAAGCCCACCACAAAGCACAGCTTGTTCACCAAAAAGATCTGTTTCTGTTTCGGCTTTAAAGGTTGTTTCTATAATACCTGTGCGTCCGCCCCCAATCGCACTTGCATAACTTAAGGCTAAATTTTTAGCATTTTTACTTTCATCTTGATGGATGGCTATTAAACAAGGAGTTCCACCTCCTAAAGTAAATTCATTTCTTACTGTATGTCCTGGTGCTTTAGGTGCTATCATGATAACATCTATACCTTTTGGAGCAACAATTTGACCATAGTGGATATTAAAACCGTGCGCAAAAGCTATAGCCTTGCCTTCACTTAAATTTGGTTTTATTTCGACATTAAAAATATCTGCTTGAATTTCATCAGGAGCTAAAATCATAACCACATCTGCTGTCTTAGAAGCTTCACTTACACTCATTACTTCAAAACCAGCATTTTTTGCTTTAACAGCACTTACACTACCTTCACGAAGTCCGATAATTACATTTACGCCATTATCTCTTAAATTCATCGCATGAGCGTGTCCTTGAGAGCCAAAGCCTATAATTGCTACTTTTTTTGATTTGATTAAATTTAAATCACAATCTTTATCATAATATACTGTAATAGCCATATTCACTCCTTAAAAATTCAAAAATTAAAGGTATTATTATAGCAATTAAAGTATAAATTTCATATTTTTTTTATAAACTTTATGTAAGAATTTTACAAAAAATCATAAAGTATCAAAAGTGAAAGAATTTTTAAACAGTCTTAGTTATGGCATTAGCTCTCATGAAGTAAGCAATGAATTTAAACAAATTTTAAGAGAGCTTTTAGCTAATCATATCATCAAAGAACACAAAAACAAATACTATCTTAACAATGGTTTTGCCTTTGGAGTACTTGATATTTCAAGCAAAGGCACAGGTTTTTTACAATGCTTTGATGAAAGTTTTAAAAAAGATCTTTTGATAGAAAACAAAAACCTAAAAGGTGCAAACTATAAAGATATAGTCGCGGTAAAACTTCTACCTTTAAAGAAAAAACGCCCCAGTGCAAAGGTGATTTTGGTTCTAAAAAGAGCCAATGAAACCTCTTTAGTGATCACCAAAAGGTATGGCGAAGCCGTGCTTGGAATGAATATCAAAACAGGATTAAGCACTGCCTTAAAAGCTTCTCAAAAATCTTTAAAAGCACTACCTTTAGGGACAATTTTAAAAATAGAAAATGAAAATAACAATATCATAGAAGTTTTAGGACATATCGATGATGAAAGCGTAGATGAAAAAATCTCCCTAGCTCTTTTTAATAAAAATAACGAATTTAGCGACGCTTGTATCAAAGAAGCTCTAGCAAACGGCGATAGTGTTGATGCGAGTATGTATGAAAATCGCATGGATTTAAGAGCCTTGCCTTTTTGCACCATAGATCCTATACATGCAAAAGATTTTGATGATGCGATTTATTTTGACATCCAAAAACGAGAAATTTATGTAGCTATTGCTGATGTTAGCGAATATGTTTATGCTTATAGTACTATAGATAAAGAAGCAAGAAATCGTGGATTTTCTATTTATTTTCCACATATTGCTATACCTATGCTGCCTCATCCTTTAAGTGAAAATATCTGTTCTTTAAAACCTCATTTAGATCGCTTAGCGTATTGTTTTAAAATCACACTCGATCATGAAAATAAAGTCATCAAAGAAGAACTTTTTGAAGGTATTATCAACTCAAAACGCCGTTTTAATTACGATGAAGTTGATGAAATTTTAGTACAAAAACCTGATTTAAAAGAGCTTTCATGGCTTTATGAGCTTTTTGAAATCACAAAAAATTTACGCAAAATGCGTCTTAAAAATGCCTTTGAATTTCGCACCGAAGAATTAAGAATGAATCTAGATGAAAACTTAAGTCTAAAAAGCACAGTTTTTGAAAAAGACACACCTTCGCATAATTTGATCGAAGATTGTATGCTTTTAGCCAATAAAGCCGCAGCAAAACTCATAGATATAGGCGTTTTTAGAAATCACTTAAGCGCTGATGTAAGAAAAATCGATAAGCTTTTAAATGAATTACGCGAACTCGGAATCGATGTAAATTTTAAGCCCAATCTTCCTGAACTCATACGAGACATACAAGCTTTAGCCGATGAGTTAAATTTAAGAGCAGAAGTAGATAAACTCATCATCAAAGCACAAAAAAAAGCGGAATATTCTAGTGTAAATGCGGGACATTTTGGCTTAGGTTTTGATAAATACTCACATTTTACAAGCCCTATAAGAAGGTATTCTGATCTTATTTTACACAGACTTTTAAAAGCCAAACAAAAAAACGATGAAAAACTTTTTAATTATCTACTTTTAAACATAGAAAGCACTTGCGAGAATCTTAGCACACTTGAAAGAGAGGCGGATAAGGTTGCTTTTGATTTTATGGATAGAAAATTTGCTAGATGGGCGGCTAAAAATATAGGCAAAAAATTTAAAGCTTTAGTTGTGCAAAATGATGGAGTTTGCATAGCTAAACTAGATGATGAAATCAAAGGAGCAGATATAATCCTTTATGATACGCGTGTAAATTTGCTAGAAAGTGTTGAAGTGCAAATCATGGAAGCAGATATAGTTATGGCAAAAATTTATGCTAAAATCACCCAAAGACTCATAAAGGAAGAAAATGTATAGAAAAGAGCTTCAAACCTTACTTTCTAAAGATTCAATACCTAATTTTTTCTTTCTTTATGGAGCAGATAATTTTCAAAGCGAACTTTATGCTGAATTTATAAAAGAAAAATATAAGCCCGATGAAACTTTAAAACTTTTTTTTGAAGAATACAACTTCACTCGTGCAAGTGATTTTTTAAGTACAGGATCGCTTTTTAGTGAAAAAAAATTACTAGAAATCAAAACTTCTAAAAAAATTCCAACAAAAGATCTTAAAATTTTAGTAGATCTTTGTAAAAACAATACGGACAATTTCTTTCTTTTAGAGCTTTATGATGAAAACTCAAAGCAAAGCGACATAGAAAAAATTTTCTCTCCTCATTTTGTAAGATTTTTTAAAGCTAACGGAGCTAGAGAAGGCGTGGAGCTTTTAAGTATAAAAGCAAAACAACTAGGGGTTGAAATCACTCAAAATGCTTTGTTTACCCTTTTTACAAGTTTTGATGAGAATTTATATCTTGCTGCGAGCGAGCTTAATAAATTTAGTGGTTTAAGAGTAGATGAAAAAACCATAGAACAATACTGCTATAGTTTGAATACAGGAAGTTTTGAAAGCTTTTTTGAGAAAATTTTAAAAAAACAAGACTTTAAAAGCGAACTTGAAAAAATTTTAGATAATTTTAATGAAATTGCTTTAATCAACTCTTTGTATAATTCTTTTTATCGTTTGTTTAAAATCGCACTTTATGCTAAAGTCAATGGTAAAATTGACTTTAAAGATCTTTTAGGCTATACTCCACCTCCTCAAGTGGGACAAAATTTAAGCTCTCAAGCCTTTAGTTTAAAAATCGAACAATATAAAGAAATTTTCACTCTTTTGCTTAAAAGCGAATACGAGCTTAAAACCAATTCTAAGCTCGTAAAAAAAGAATTTTTGATTTCAAATTTACTTAAACTTGCAAGGATTTTGAAAAGCTAACTTACTCCATCACAAGTCGCATAAGGTGTAAGTCCTCACCTTGTGTGATTTTATATTCTATACTTTGACATTTAGGACACTTAAAAACATTTTCTTCTAAAATACTTGTTTGATCACATTTTAAGCATAAAATTTCAAGCGGGGCAAGTTCTATAAAAAGTTTAGCATTTTTACAAATATTTGAGCTTTCTTTAAAAGTTTCAAAACAACGCTTAAAAAGATCCACTTCTATACCGCTTAAACGCCCAATTTTTACATAAATTTCTTGCACATTGCAAACCTTATTGTTTAAGGCATTTTCTTCGCAAAGTTCGATTAAAGATTCTACTATACTTAATTCGTGCATTAGCAAATTCTTGGCAAAAGTTCGCCTTTAGGGCTTTCTAAAAAGCGTTTTGCCCCATAAGCGTTTTGTAAGATCACGCGTGCTTTTTTCTCTTCTAAAACTTCTCCTATAATACTCGCATTTGCATTGTATTTTTTTAGAATTTCTAAGGCTTTTAACTCATCTTCTTTTTCCACGCAAAGTATAAAAGTGCCTTCATTTGCAAGCTCATAAGCTTCATAACCAAAAAGCTCACAAAGTCCTAAAACCTCATCTTGAACGATGATTTTTTCTTCAAAGATCAAAAGATCATTTCCGCTTTGCTTTGCCCACTCATTTAAAACCGCACTAAGCCCCCCACGAGTAGCATCTCTCATGGCTACAACCTTTATATCTTTTTCTAAAAGCTCTAAAACCTCTTTATCTAAAGCCTTACAATCACTTTTAATATCAGCTTCTAGCTCATTTCTTTTGATTAAAACACTAGCTCCATGCCTTCCTATATCGCCTGAAAGAAGTATGCTAAGCCCTGCTTTGATATTTTTACTTTCTTTTTTAGAAATAATTTCACCTAAGGCTGTAGTGTTGATATAAATTTCATCTGCCTTACCCTTAGGAACAACTTTAGTATCACCACAAACCAACATAACTCCACATTTTTCACATTCTTCTTTAATGCTTTTTAAAATGCGTTCTAGTTTTTCTAGCTCAAAACCTTCCTCTAAGATAAGCCCTAAACTTAGATATTTTGGCTTAGCACCTACCATCAAAATATCATTAACAGAACCACAAACACAAAGTTTGCCTATATTAATCCCTTCATCTAAAAAAATCGGACTTAAAACAAAAGAATCCGTGCTTAAAGCCAAATTTCCCAAAATTGCCGCATCATTATTTGCGTTTAAAATTTCATTATCAAAGATCTTAAAAAGCTTAGCTAAAAGCTCATTCATCTCTTCTCCGCCACCTCCGTGGGCTAAGGAAATATTTTTCATACATTCACCTTTGAGTATTTATAATACGCCGCACAAGCACCCTCGCCAGAAACCATACAACTTCCTATAGGACTTCTTGGCGTACAAGCCTTGCCAAAAACTTTACAATCATAAGGCTTAGCCAAACCTCTTAAAATTTGCCCACAAATACAGGCTTTGCTTTCATTTTTACTTTGCACCGTACAATCAAATTTTTTACTCGCATCATAGGCACTAAATTCTTCTTTTAACTCCAAGCCTCCATCTTTAATAAGTCCTAAGCCACGAAATTCAAAATCACACACTCTAAAGTATTTTTTTACTAAATTTCGTGCTTTAACATTGCCTTCTTTGCTTACAGCTCTTTTGTATTGATTATACACTTTAAAAGTGTCTTCATTGCTTTGTTTTATGATATTTAACACACTTTCTAAAATATCAACTGGCTCAAAACCACTCACCGCTATAGGGGTTTTAAATTTTGCCGCTAAAGGCTCATAAATACCATAACCTGTTATTACACTCACATGAGAAGGGCCTAAAAAAGCATTGATTTTTACATTTTCATCATTCATGATCGCTTCTACAGGTGCTGGAACTGTGATATGATTGATATGAAAAAAGACATTATTTATTTTCTCTTCTATAACCTTTTGAAGAAGTAAAGCGCTCATAGGCGTAGTGGTTTCAAAACCTATAGCAAAAAAGATGATATTTTTGTTTAAATTTTGCTTAGCGATTTCCAAAACCTCAAGTGGAGAATAAAGCGCTCTAACATCAGCCCCTTTAGCTCTTAAATCAAGCAGAGAAATTTCACTTCCAGGCACCCTTAAAAGATCTCCTAAAGTACAAAAAATCGTATCTTTCATAGAGGCTAGTTTAATAGCTGTATCAATGCGAACTCTTGGCATAACACAAACAGGACATCCTGGCCCATGGATAAAGTTAATTTCCTTTGGTAAAATAGAAGGCAGGGCATATTTCATGATACTATGCGTATGCCCACCGCAAATTTCCATGATGTTAATAGGATTTTTAAGTTCTTGTTCTATGAGTTTTTTTAAAGCTAAAATGCTTTCTTTATCTCTAAATTCATCGATGAAATTCATTTAAACCCAAATCTCCCTCATCACTTTTTATCTCTCCACTATTCATTTTTTCTACTATTTCTTGATAGGTTTTAATGCTTTCTAGCGCAGCTTCTTTGTCGATTTTTTCCATAGCAACGCCTACATGGATTAAGACATAATCGCCTTGTTTTAAAGGCTCATCAATCAAATCCAAATTAACTTTTCTTTTCACACCTAAAGTTTGTACTAAAGCATTATTTAACTCATCGATTTCCAAAATTTCAGAAGGTATAGATAAACACATTAAAAAAGCTCCTTTTTAAGTTTAAGCACCTTATACCAAAGCTCCATATTAGTGCCATTTTTTGCATCAAGAGTGATAATATCTGCTCTAGGATTTAATTCTTTAATCAACTTAGTTGCCTCTTTAACATCAAAATCAAAATGATGAGCCAAATCTGCCTTTGTGATTAAAACTATATCAGCCTTTTTAAACATCACAGGATATTTTTGCGGTTTATCACTTCCTTCAGTTACCGAAAGCAAAACTACATTTAAATGCTCTCCTAAATCATAACTTGCAGGACAAACTAAATTTCCAACATTTTCTATAAAAAGCAAATCCACATCATCAATGGCTAAATGATGCAAAGCTTCATGCACCATAAAAGCATCCAAATGACAGCTTTGCCCTGTAGTGATTTGATATGCCAAAGCTCCAGCATTTTTTACTCTTAGGGCGTCATTATTGGTTTCTAAATCCCCTTCAATCACAGCGATTTTAAACTCATTTTTCAAAGCCTTAATCGTGCTTTCTAAAAGAGTGGTTTTTCCACTACCTGGAGAACTCATTAAATTAATACAAAGCGTGTTAGCTTCATTAAAATGCGCTCTATTGTGCTTAGCTTCTTCATCATTTTTGCTTAAAATTTTAGAAATCACTTCTATGGTTTTACTTTCTTTTAAGCTTGGATTTTCATGGTGGTGATCATGATGATGATCGTGCGTATGGTTTGAATTTATAGAACAGCCGCAATCTTTACACATTTTCTTTCCTTTTATATTTTTTGTTTCATTTTAACCTTAAAAGCATTAAAAAATTATGAGTTTTTAGAATATTTGCTTTATTTTTCTAAATTTAAAAAATGTACCATTTGTCCTAAGGCTATGGAGCTATCATTGCAAGGGTATTTTAAAGGTACAAAAAAATCAAAATTTTTAGCTTTTAAAATTTCAAGTAAGGTTTTATTTTGAAAAACTCCTCCGCTTAAAAGCACTTTTAAATCATAATCTTTGCTAAAATCTATGATAAAATTTGCCAAGGCATTAAACATACCTGTAATTGCCTTAGTTTTTTCATCTTGTAAAGCCCCTAGGATTAAATTTTTAAAATTAACCTGCCCTTTTTCTACAAAAAGCTTGTAAGAAAAATCAAGATTTTTATCATAAAAAGCTTCACACATTAAGCCAACTTGAGCTTCATAAGAACTTTTTTCTAAGTTAAAAACAATACTTCCAAAAGCATCGATAATGCGTCCTAAAGAACTCGTTTGTAAGTTAGAATGTGAATAAATTTTTTTAAGATTTTCAAGTTTGATTTTTGGAATTTTTGCTAAAAACTCCTTAGCCTTATCTTCTAAATCATAATGAAAAATAAGACTTAGAGCCAAATTTTGTATATTTTTAATATCACTATTTATAAGAGTGAAATTTTCAAAATGTGCAATTCTTTCATATTCTTTCAAATTTCCTACAAAAACTTCTCCACCCCAAATTTTGCCATCTTCACCATAACCTGTTCCATCACAAATAAAAGCTAAAGCCTTTTCATCTTTTGCAAAATTTTCTTCATATTCAAAATAAGCCGCACAAAAATGCGCATAATGATGAGAAATTTTAATCCTTTCTTCAAATTCTTTTGCATAGCTAAAATGCGGGTGTTTATCGCATAAAATCGCATCAAATTTCAAATCATAATTTTGTTTAAAAAATTCTAAAAGTTTAAAAAATCTCTCATACACATCTAAGCTTTTCAAATCCCCTATATAAGGAGAAATTAAAAGTTTATTTTCATAAAAAACCACAAATTCATTTTTAAGCTCCGCTCCCAAAGCTAAAAAAGTGCCTTTTTTATTAAAATTTCTTTCCAAATAAAAAGGATTTAAGCCCCTTGAAGTACGCAAAAACATGGTTTCACCATTTACCACTTGAGCTATGCTATCATCACTTGCATTCATAATTTCTCTATCATAATCTAAATAAAAATCAAATACTTCGCTAAGTTTTTGACACAAATTAAACTCATCTTTAATAATACTTTCTCCGCTTAAATTCGCACTTGTTGCTACAAGACTTCCTTTAAAATACTCAAAAAGCAAAAGATGTAAAGGCGTATAAGCTAGCATAATACCAATTTTATCAACATCAGGTGCGATTAAAGAAAAGGCTTTTTTCGCCTTTAAAATCACAATAGGAGCTAAAACCCCACCAAGCAAAGCTTCTTCTTTTTCATCTATAAAGGCAAGTTCTTTAGCACTTTGTAAATCTTTACACATCAAAGCAAAAGGTTTTTTAGGGCGATTTTTTCTAAGTCTTAGAGCTTTTAAAGCTTCTTCATTAAAAGCATCGCACATGAGATGAAAACCACCCATGCCTTTTATGGCTAAAATTTTACCTTCCTTTAAAAACTTCGCACTTTGCATAAAAGCTTCTTGATCTTTAGCTAAAATTTCACCCTTTGGATTTTTAAGAAAAACATTGATTTTACACTTAGGACAACTAATAGGCTGGGCATGAAAACGCCTATTTTTAGGATCTTCGTATTCGCTTTTACAAAACTCACACATCAATAATTCTTGCATAGAAGTATGGGTTCTATCATAAGGAAGACTTTTTATAATACTAAAGCGTGGCCCACAATGTGTGCAAGTGATAAAAGGATATAAAAAGCGTGGATTTTTTTCATCAAAAAATTCTTTTTTACACTCTTTACAAAGCGCAAAATCACTTAACATAGGTGTGCTTTTTGCATTCTTTAAAGAAGGAGTGATACTAAAATTTTCATAGTTTGGAATAGAAATTTGTGTGATTATAAGCTTATCTATTCTTGCTAAAGGCGGGAGATTATTTTTTAAATTTTCTATGAAATTTTCACATTCTTTTTGAGTGCAAGAAAGGATGATTTCCACCCCAAAACCATCATTTCTTACCTCTCCAAAAAGCTTTGATTTCAAAGCTAGTTCATAAACTAAGGGACGAAAACCCACCCCTTGAACTAAACCTGAAATTTTGATCTTATATCCTAAGTGGCACATCGCTTAATTGACAATTTTTAAGATGTTTGAGAGTATTTTTAAGCAAAGATTTATGTTCAAACAAAGATCCACTTATAAGTGCTAAATCGCTTTGCTTTTTCTCTCTTAATTCATCATAAGTATCACGCAAGAAATAAGCCAAACTTTCAACCGCTCCATAAGCGATATTAGCACTATCTACACCTGCTAACATAAAACTCATAGCAGATCTTAAGGTTCTTGTATAATCAAAACTTTTATCTTCTTTCAAACGATAATCAATCTTTACTCCACGAGGCATTTTTGACTCATCGGCAATTTTTAAAAGCTCACTAGCACTCTCTTGTAAATTTTTACCCAAATTTAGCACTCTACCCACTAAGCCAAGTAAAGAATAAAAATTATTTCGAAGTTCAAAACTTTCATCTAAAAGAGGAAATTCCTTGCTAAAATTTTCTAAAAGCCTTGCGCCAATTTCATCTTTTTTAATCTCTTCATAAAGCTCTTTGCTGTGTTTTGGTAAAGAAAGTTTAAGCAAATTAAGCTCTTTATTGATAAGCAAAATATCTTCATCATCTTTACTTAGCTCTAAAATAAAAGCCTTTTCCTTATAACGGCTTACAAGATAAGAAATTCTTGCCATATTTTTATCTTTTTTAGAAAAAATAAGCTCTCTTGCCTTAGCATTGATAAATTCAAAACCCTCCAAAACCACCACTTGCTCATCTAAAGCACTGATATAAAAATCTTTTTGATATTCTTCTATCTTTTTTACGCTTAAAAATTTATATTCATTTCCAAAAAGTTTCAAACCTAAAGCAAAGCAAAACAAATCTCTAGCAAGTCTGATTTTAAAATCATTAAAATCAAGATTATGATTTTTTCTAAACATGGCATTAAGCCTTAGCTTCATCAAAGGTTTTTCCAAACTTGCAAGAAGTTTTAAATTTTCATTTGAACAAACAAAAACTGAATTTATAGCTTTAATATCACAAGGAAGCAAAAAATCTCCTATAAATTCGTTCTTAAACAAAGAAAATTCATAAATGCCATTTTTATCTTTTAAATAAATCTTTTTTTCTTGACTTAACAAATCAAAGGCAAAATTTAAAAAAGTATTGAAATTTTCTTCATTGATTTTTTCAAATTCTGATAAATTGCTTGAAAATTCACACTCACAAAACACGCCCCATTCGTTTTTGTTTAAAAGTTTTTTTTCTTGATAGGCATTAGAATTTAAATGAGTAATATAAGAAAATCTTGAAAATTCTTTACCTTCTGGCATACAAAGGTTAAAATCCTGTCCCGCTTTTACATCAAATTTTTTCAAAAAAACACTATGACTCATGAAATTCAAAGAATCACAAAAAGTCTTTAAATTTTCTTCATCTGCATCGATAGAAAAATGATAAATATTTTCTTCTTTGCTAAGGGTATAATTGTAATTTTTCGCATAAAAACGCAATAAATATTCAAAAATATCATTATCCGCATTATAAATAAAATCAAAATCCAAAGTCATATTATGCCTTTTTTGAAAAATAAACTATAAATATAACATTTTTAACTTAAAAATTCTTTCTCTCTTTGTCTAAAATCGCTCATAAAATGCTCCATAAAAGCGTAAAATTCTTTGCTGTGATTAGGGAATTTTAAGTGGCTTATTTCATGCAAAATCACATATTCAATAGCCCTTAAACTCTTTTGAATGAGTTTTAAATTTAAATTAACATAAGCTTTATTATGATTACAAGAACCCCAACGCGTTTTCATATTTTTAATGCTTAAGTGTGTGTAAAATAAACCTGTTTTTTGACTCCATTTTTTAAGATAAAAAGTAAAAATCTTTTTGGCATTTTGTCTTAAAAATAAATCTAATTTTGCTTCATTTTGACAAAGAATTTTATCTTTATCAAAATAAGTTTTTTTAGCATTTTCATCAAAAATAATTTTATATTTTTTAGCTAAAAAGATTAACTCATCATCTTTTAAAGCTTTTTTATCAAATCTTTTTTTTGCCTCATTTATCCAAGGGTTTGATTTATCTAAAAACTCATAAACACTTTTAAAGGTGCAAAAATAAGGAATGCTAAGAACAAACTCACCCCTTTCATTGAGCCTTAATCTTAAAGTTTTTATGCGTTTTTTAGAATAAAAATAACACTCATCTTTATAAATAAAAGATTTTAAACTAGAGCTTTGCCTTGCCATTTTTTGCTTTTCCATCTATATGAATTTACCATTCCACGCAAAAACTCATCCGCACAAAATCCTATCCAAATCCCTAAAATTCCAAGATTAAAATAAAAACAAAGCACATAACCCACAGGCAAAGATACCCCCATCATAAAAACAAGTCCGCTAAAAAATGGAAACTTAGCATCGCCACTTGCGCGCAAGGAATTAACCATAACTATATTAAAAGTTCGTGAAATTTCAAGAAAGATTGAAAGAGCAAATAAAGGTATCATTAAATTTTTTAGCTCTTCTTTAAGCCCTAAAATTTGCATAGTAAAATCTTGACAAAGATAATTCAAAAGTGCCACTAAAGCACTCGCTATCACACTAAAATATAAAGCACGCCAAGCATGTTTATAAGCGATATTTATATATCTAGCACCGACTAATTTACCTACTATAATTTCATTAGCTATGCTCGTAGCTTGTCCTATAAGCATGATAAGCATTGAAATTTGAAAATAAATCGTTTGCACACTCAAACTCGTCTCGCCTAAGCTTGCTACAAAAGCAAAAGCTATAGTGTATTGAACTATCCACAAAAGATTTTCTCCTGCTGAAAACCCACCTATATTTAAAACCTTTTTTAAAACTTCTTTTTCAAGTTTTATCATTTCTTTGATTTTAAGATGAATTTTAAGTTTATAAAAAAGTATCACAAGTAAAGCCACTATAGCAACAATACGGGCAAAAATATTACTAAGTCCTACTCCAAAAAGTTCTAATTTTGTATAATGCAAAACATAATAATTTCCACAAATCACCACTATATCCATCAAAAAGCCTATAAGCATCACCCAATAAGCCATATTATAAACCCTTACAATGGCCGCTAAAACAATTCCTATGGCATCAAAAAACAAACAAATTGCAAGCATATGTAAGTAAATTTCACTATCTTTAAGCAATTCTTGTGGAATTTTTAAAAGATAAAGCAAATACTCCCCATGCCATAAAATAAGCGCACCACACACAAAGCCTAAAAGTGCATTTAAGAACAAACTTTGATGAATCACTTTTCTTGCTAAAACATGATCTTTTGCACCAATAGCCTGAGCTATCACCACACTACAACCCACACTTAAAAATGAAAAAATAGTGATAAAAAGATCTAAAATTTGATTTCCAGCCCCCATAGCACCCACAAGAAAATTAGAATAATGCGACACCATAGCAGTATTGATAATCACAGTTAAATACTTAGAAAGCAAATCCCAAAATATAGGAATACTAAGTCTTGTTAAAGAAAGTTGTTTTTTTGCCATGATTATTCTTTTAAAAAGCCGTATTCATAAATTTTTGGCTCTAACTTTTTAGCTAAAGCATTTAAAGCTATGTTTAAATCACTTAGTAAAATTTTATAATGCTCGTCTTTTGCTTGGCTAGGAAGCTTCATCCTATCTTTTTCATCTCTGCCTTGAAAAAATTCTTTTATATCATAAAGTGAAGCATTGACAAGATAGCCTTTATCCTCACTATGTGTGTGATAATACTTAAAAAGTTCTTTTCCTGCTTTTAAGAGCTCTTGAGCTTCAAGACTGAATTCTATCTTTGCTAACTCATCGCCAAAAAGCGAATTTTCATCTTTTATCTTACCCTTTATAAATTTATACATAAAATCACTTTCAAAAGCTTCTTTTGTGATACCTAGTTCTTTTTCACTAAAAGGTATAAAATGATTTATCCCTTCTTTTGCACTTATGCGATTTTGCCCATGAAAAAGCATAAAAGCTAAACAATCACTTTTAAACTCATCATCGTTTTTGTATAAATCATTAGGATATAAAAACTGATCTCTATCATTTATCCAAGTAGCATTTATAGCATGACGAACAGAGAAATATACAGCACCATTCAACAGGTTTTTTAGCGAGAATATGTAAAAATTAAAATGCTCTATTCCTTTGTTAAGAGAAAGATATAATTGGCTATTATGTTGAAAATCTGGGCTTGGGTTTCCCATAAATCCAAATTTCTCTTGTGATTTTTTATCATCAAAAATCTTGATCCATTTATTAATACTTTCTTTTTGATCATTATAAAAAGTTTTTATTCCTAAAAAACTCCCATTTTTATTAAATGTATCAAGTTTTATTTTTTTAATTTCTTCTTTTTTACTCATATCCCATATCAAAAATCCTATGGGAAAATTTCCTTTTACATTATCAAAGGTATTAGCAGGCACCATAAAGCCTTTTAAAAATTTAGCCTTAAAATTCTCTCTAAATTTTATAAAATTGGTAGAATTTACATATTTTAATTTAGAAAAACTAGCCATTAAACAATCTTCTATCTCACAATAAATTCTGATAAAAAATTGTGCAAAAAGCTCATTGTTCGCTTTTCCTAAAATGTCTTTATATTTTTCACAAATTTTATTTTCTCTTGCTACTTTACCTTTATTTTTTCCTGTATTTGTAACCTGTGTAGCGCTTGTAGCCTCCGCATAAGGTGGGTTGATAAAGATTATTAATTTTTTGCGTTTATTTTCATCTTTTAAAATCTCTTGTAAATTTAAAGGTAATTTTGATTTTTGGATGATTTTACTCTTATCATCCACTTTATCAAAGAATTCATCATTTAAAAAATCAAATTGAAAAACATGATTTTCAAATAAATTCGCACCATTTTTTATACGCTCATGTATCACATCTATATCAGCTTTATCAAGAGTAGAACAAAAGATATTTTTTTTATTTGTAAAATTTGCTAGCAAATTTCCTGTTCCACCCGCTAAATCCCATATATAATACTCCTCTTCATAATCCTCCCCAAAAGTTTTAGAAAGATACTCACAAGCCTTATCCACCCAAATTCTTGGGGTAAAAAATGCTCCTTTTCGCTCTCTTACATCTTGATCTACAAGTAAATCTCTACGCTTTATAATATAATCCCAAAATTCTTTCCTTGGAGGACGCTCGTAAATCGCCCAAAATCCATGATGGGCTTTTTGATTATCTTTAAAAGAAGTGCGTTCGTTAATGATAGAGCCTAAATCACTTTTTGTTTTATTAAACTCATAATAATCTTTTTTAAGAATGGCAAATAAATTTTGACTGATGGTTTCATTTTCGTTTGAGAGTAAATCAGCCAAATAAAAATCAGCATCTATGATCCCGCTTTTTTTAGCCAAATTCCAATCAATACTGATAGTATCTTTAACCATTTTATTCCATTTGTGATAAATGCTTACAAAATTGTTTTTATCGATTTTAATTTTGCTTATATTTTCGCTTGTAAGATTTTCTTTTATGAAAGTTTTTAATTCTTCATCATTTTTTTCATAATAAAAAATTTGTGCTGTATTTAAAATACTATCTAATTCTTTTAGAAGTTTTAAAAACTGCTCGCTTTTATGATTACTAGGTGTTACACTAAAGTTTATATCGCTTTGATAAAAAATTTCTTGCAAGGAAGAAAAAGGTAAAAAGGCTATCTTTTCAGCGTCAAAAGCACAAAGTAAATTTGGAGTTTGCTCTGTATAAAATTTATATTTTCCTATGGTAAGTACAAGCTGAACAAAAGACTTTTTAAGCTCGCTTTTTCCTTGTTTGGCTTCAGCCCAAAGTAAATTAACTTCGCCTAAAAGTCCTAAATTTTGAGTGATACAAAAATCAATCTTAGTACCTACATAATTAAACTTAGAAAAATACAAATCCTTAATCTTGCTTTTTAAAGGCTCTTCGCTAAGTTTTAAAAGTGTTTCAAACAAAACTATATCCTTATGAAATTCTTTTTTAAGGATATAATTTTAATACAAAGATACTTGTTTTTGTATAAATCTCACCCAAAAGCACCGCTTAAGTAAGCTTTGGTTTTTTCTTGTTTTGGATTTTCAAAAAATTCTTTACTTTCACCAAATTCTATAAGCTCACCTAGGTGAAAAAATGCAGTATAATCAGCCACGCGTTTACCTTGTTGCATATTATGCGTTACCATAATCATAGAAAGATTATGACTTAATTCTTTTAAGAGCTCTTCTATAACACCTGAGCTAATAGGATCAAGTGCGGAAGTTGGCTCATCTAAAAGCAAGAGCTTAGGTTTTATTGCTAAAGCTCTTGCGATACAAAGGCGTTGTTGTTGTCCGCCTGAAAGAGCTAGAGCATTTTGCTTTAATTTATCTTTAACCTCTTCAAAAAGTCCTACTTTTTGCAAACAATCCACCACCAAAACTTCTTCTTCATCTTTATTTTTAATCATACCATGAAGTTTTGGCGCATAAGAGATATTTTCATAAATGCTTTTTACAAAAACATTAGGTTGTTGAAAAACCATGCCTACATTTTTACGCAAAGCTACTACATCTTGATTTTTAACATCTTTTCCTTCAATTTCTACCAAACCATCGATTTTTGCGATTTTATCATTCATTCTGTTAAAACAACGCAAAAAAGTGGATTTACCGCATCCTGAAGCACCGATGAGTGCGGTAATTTTGTTTTGTTCTATTTGCATATTGATATCAAATAAAGCTTGTTTTTTTCCATAAAATAAATTTAAATTTGTTGTTTTTGCTATCACTTTAATTTTCCTTGAAAATATTTTCTTAATAATATCGCACTAAGATTTAACACGACTAAAAGTCCTAAAAGCACAATAATACCCGCTGCTGTTCTTTCTAAAAATGCACGCTCTGGCATAGCCGACCATGAGTAAATTTGAGCAGGCAAAACGCTAGTTGGATCAAAAATCGAACTAGCTACATCAGGGATAAATGCTATCATACCGATAATCATCAAAGGTGCAGTCTCTCCTATAGCCCCAGCTAAAGTCAAAATAGAACCTGTTAAAATCATAGGCATAGCTAAAGGCAACATAATGCCTTTTACCATTTGAACCTTTGTCATACCTAAGGCATAGGCAGCATTTTTCATATTGATATCCACACTTTTTAAAGCCGCTTTGGTTGAAACAATGATAATAGGCAAACTCATGATCGCCAAAGTAAGCCCACCCACTAAAGCACTTGAGCGAGGCATTCCAAAAAGATTGATAAACACTCCAAGTCCTAAAAGTCCAAACAAGATACTTGGAATACTTGCAAGGTTATTAATACACACTTCTATAAAATGTGTAAATAAATTTTGCGGTGCAAATTCTTCTAAGTAAATTGCCGCTGCAACGCCTATAGGAACACTCACAACCATACAAACAAGCATAACAAGCAAAGTCCCTATAACTGAAGATAAAATTCCTGAATTTTCAGGAGATTTTGAGTCCCCATTTAAAAAGAAATTGCTATTAAATTTAAGCTCTATCTCGCCTTTTTGCACAAGATCATCAACTAAAGCTCTTTGCTTTTCACTAAGACGATTATATTTTTGTTTCATGTATTGATCTACTTCTGAATTTGCCAAAAGCCAAGTTTTTTCAGTGATTTGCCCTGTTCTTATCTTTCTTTGCTCAGCGCGAGATAAAAGATCATAAACAGGAGAATTTCTATTAGCCTCTACAAAAATATAAGTTTGCTTAAAAGATCCAATTCCAAGATAACCCACACTCCCTAAAAAGATACAAAGAAAAATTAAATTAATATAAAGCCCCATTTTACAAAGTCTTTTAAAAGACTTTGAAGCTTTTTGTCTTTTTTTAAAAAGTTTTTTCATAAATTTTTCCTTTTGTGAAAGCGATTGATAAGATAAACACTAAACATATTGATGATTAAAGTGATGATAAAAAGCACTAAACCTAAAGAAAAAGCACTTAAAGCTAAAGAACTATCAAAAGCTTGATCTCCGCTTAAAGCTTCTACGATTTTTACCGTTACCGTTGTCATATCTTCTAAAAAATTTAAAGTTAAATTTGGACGCAAAGAAGCTGCCATTACCACTATCATGGTTTCACCTAAGGCTCTTGAAAGTCCTAAAAGACAAGCTGCAACTATACCAGGAATAGCCTCAGGTAAAATCACAGCAAAAACCACTTCTTTTTTTGTCATACCTAAAGCATAAGCACCATTAATCCTTTTCTCACTTACTGCTTCAATACAATCTTGAGATAAAGAAGCCACTATAGGTACTATCATGATCCCCATGATAAAACCTGCGCCTAAAGCACTTTGAAAACTTGCTTGTATGCCAAATAAAGAAAAAAACCACACTATAAAAGGTGCTACAACTATAGCCGCAAAAAATCCAAAAACAACAGTAGGAATCCCTGCAATGATTTCTAAAATAGGTTTTAAGTAATTTTTAGATTTTTTACCAGCAAAAACACCTAAATATATAGCACACATAACCCCTAAAGGTAAAGCCGTTAGCATAGCAATCAATGAAATATAAAAAGTTCCCCAAAAAAGCGATAGTGCCCCAAAAACACCTTGTTTGCTCATACCATCTGCATTCATAAAAGCTGCATCAGCTGCCCACTGACTTGAGAATAAAAAGGTAACAACGCTTTCTTTTTGAAAGAATTTTAAAGCTTCAATTAAAATCGTAAGCATGATAGCAAAACTTACTATCACGCTTACAAAAGCACATAAAAAAAGTGCAAATTTGATTATTTTTTCTTTTAGCAAAGTTTTTCCTTAAAAAACTTTTCCAGCTTTTACAAGCTCATCATTTAAAATTTTTCTATCTTCTATATGTTTTTGAGAAGCTTTTAACTTATCATTATTTAAAGGGATAAGTCCTATTTTTTCAAGCTCTCCACCACTTTTTGCCAAATCATCACTCATATAAATTTTTGCAAATTCAAAGGCTTCTTTTGGATTTTTCTTAGCATTGATATAAATAAACAAACTTCTTGCAAGTTCGTATTTTTCATCTGCGATGCTTTCTTCGCTTGGCGTAACACCATCGATATTAGCAGCATTGATTTTGTCTGAATTACTCACTAAAAAGCTATAACCAAAAATTCCAAAAGCATCTTTATCAATAGTAAGTTTTGAAACGATTAGATTATCATTTTCGCCACTTGGGATATAAGCACCATCTTGGCGTATGGTTTTATACTCACCTTTATACTCAGGAATTTTTTTAGACACATCACTCATTACAAGCTCTTCTATAGTATCTCTTGTTCCTGAACTTGATGGTGGACCATAAACACTAATTTTACGATTTGGTAAATTTTTATTGATTTGATTCCAGTTTGTATAAGGATTTGATATAAGTTTTCCATTCTGTGGAATTTCTTTTGCTAATGCTAAGAAAAGTTCTTTTTTTGTGATATTTAATGGAGCATTGGTTTTATTTTGAGCTAAAACTATACCATCATAACCTATCATAATCCCTACTATGTCAGTTACTCCTGCTTTTTTGCAAGTTTCAAATTCGCTTAATTTCATAGGTCTTGAAGCATTAGAAATATCAGTAGTTCCTTCACAAAATACCTTAAATCCACCCCCTGTTCCCAAGCTCTCTACTATAGGAGTTTTCGTATTTTTAATCGAAGCATATTCTTCAGCTACAAAAGAAGTAAAAGGATACACAGTCGATGAACCTGCGATTTTTAAATCTGCTGCATTTAAAACACCACAAAGTGCAAAACTTGCCACACTCAAAGATAGAATTTTTTTCATTTTTTCTCCTTAACTTTAAAAAAGTAATGGAAGTTTAAAAAAACTTGGAAACATTTTGGAAACATTTTTTATTTTGTATTTTTCTTAAATATAATTTTTAACCATCGAAAAATTTAGCTTGTTTTTAAAAAAATAATATATCATTATAAAATATTTTTAAATTTTAATAAGGAGATAAGAATGCTTTCCAAAGAAGTTGTAAAATTACTCAATGAACAAATAAACAAAGAAATGTATGCAGCAAACTTATATCTTAGTATGAGTTCTTGGTGCTATGAAAACAGTCTTGATGGAGCTGGAGCCTTCTTGTTCGCACATGCAAGCGAAGAAAGCGATCATGCTAAAAAGCTTATCACTTATCTTAATGAAACAGATTCTCATGTAGAACTTCAAGAAGTAAAACAGCCTGAACAAAATTTCAAATCCTTACTTGATGTTTTTGAAAAAACCTATGAACATGAGCAATTTATCACAAAATCAATCAATACTTTAGTTGAACACATGCTAACACATAAAGATTATTCTACTTTTAATTTCTTACAATGGTATGTAAGCGAACAACACGAAGAAGAAGCACTTTTCCGCGGTATAGTTGACAAGATTAAGTTAATCGGAGAACACGGAAATGGACTTTATTTAGCTGATCAATACATCAAAAATATTGCATTAAGCAGAAAAAAATAATCTTTGCCCTACTATGGGCAAATCTCGCTTTGGATTGAAGGTATGACTTATTTTTCTCTAGAATTTAGTATTTTAATGATAGCTTTTTTTGCTATTTATTGGACTTTTAAAAATGATTACAAAATACAAAATATTTTAATTTTAATTTTCTCTTATATTATTTATATTTTAATCAATCCTTATTTCGCCTTGGTTTTATTTATATATACCTTTTTTATACACTATTTTGCCTTGCTAATTTTTGTGCGTCGCAAGCGTTATATTTTCGCTACTTGCATGGCTTTTATTATTTTAAATTTATGTTTTTTTAAATACTTTCCTAGCATCAAAGGAAGTGTTGATGAGATATTAAATTTTTTCGGTTTAGAATTTTTAAATATTGATTTAGTATTACCAATAGGGATTAGTTTTTATACCTTTACTTCTATTACTTATCTTGTAGAAGTTTATCAAAAACGCCGTTTAGAAAGTTTTTTAAATTTAGCAACCTTCTTATCATTTTTTCCAACACTACTTTCAGGGCCTATTATGCGAAGTTCTTTTTTCTTTGAACAGGCCTATCAAAAACGCGAATTTAAACATGCAAATTTAATCATCATCTTGCTTGTTTTTGGTATAGTTAAAAAAGTTTTAATAGCTAATTACCTTGGAATTTATGCTAAAAGTATTTTAGACTTTCCACAATCTTATAATTTCATACAACTTTTAAGCGCAATTTACGCCTATGCGATTCAAATATACTGCGATTTTAGCGGATATGTTGATTTAGTTTGTGCTTTTGCTTTAATGTTAGGTTTTACCCTTCCACCTAACTTTAACATGCCTTATCTTGCAAAAAACCTAAAAGATTTTTGGGCTAGATGGCATATCAGTCTTTCAACCTTTATAAGAGATTATATCTATATACCTTTAGGGGGCAATAGAAAAGGAATGCCACGCACTATAGTTAACATACTCATCGCTTTTATACTTTCAGGTATGTGGCATGGCAATACACTTGCTTTTATTGTTTGGGGTTTATTGCATGGTATTGGCATAGTTTTTATACATTTGCTAGCTTTAAGCAAATTTAGTTTAAAAAAAATTCCAGCTTTAGGAAGATTTTTAACCTTTCAATTTGTATGTTTTACTTGGATTTTCTTTTATTATAGCAAAAATCTAGAAGATGCAATAGAATATTTTAAAGCTTGTTATTATAATTTCTTCCAAATTCCATCTTATAACGATATTTATATGTTGGTTGCTTTTGGGGTTCTTTTTATGATCTATCCTTTATTTATTAATTTTAAAGAATATTGCATTAAGATTTTAAATCTTACTCCATTTTTGCTAAAACCTTTTATCATAGCTTTTATTTTACTTTTGGTTTTTGCTTTTATGCCAGATGGAATTCCTGATTTTATTTATTCGAGTTTTTAAATGAGTGTAGTTAGATTTTTCTTCATTTTGATTATAGTGCTTGGCTTGGTTGTTGTAGTTATGAATCAGAGCATTAGCTCTTATATAGAACAAAAATATCACTTTGCATTCTATCCTCATAATGATCTTTTAAAAGAAGCTAATGGCTTTAAAATTAAATTAGAACAAATTCGTGCAATTTTAAGCAACGAACCCTTGCCTCAAACCAATGAAGAAACTACAAATCAAGAAAATAAATCAACAGATGAAAACTTAAGTAAAATAGATAAAATTTCAAATACTTTGGAAAATGATGACAACACTACTCATAAAGAAGCAAATCTAACCTTAATCCAAGATGCAAATATTAGTTTTATCGACAATACCAAATTAGAGCTACAAAATGGAGATGAGTTTTTATTTATCGGAGATTCTTTAATGCAAGGTGTTGCAATAGCCTTAAATAGAGATTTAAGAAATTTAAATCTTAAGGTAACCGATCTTAGTAAACAAAATACAGGCCTTTCTTATAAATCCTATTTTGACTGGTCAAAAGCCACCAATGAAGCTTTTGTTAAAAACTCAAATATTAAATATCTTGTTGTTCTTCTTGGCGCTAATGATCCTTGGGATATTAAAAAAGGAGGAAATTACCATCGTTTTGGCTCCCCTTCTTGGATAGATATTTATACAAATCGTGTAGATGAAATCATTAAAATCGCTAAAAAACATAAAGCCAAAGTTTTTTGGTTTGAAATCCCTCCTGTAAAAAAAGAAGATTTGAACAAAAAAATACAAGTGCTCAATAAAATTTACAGCGATGAAATTCTTAAAAATAAAGAAATTTTTATCAACACTAAGCTATTTTTTAGTGTCAATGATGAATACTCAGCTTATATAAAAGATGAAAACAATAGAAGTATAAAAGTAAGAACAGATGATGGGGTTCATTTTACTCCAAGTGGCGCAAGAGAAATGTCTAAACTTTTATTAGAACACATAAAACTTAAGGAAGAAAATGCTAGTAAATAAATTTAAAATTATCTTATTGTTTTTTATTATTTTTACTAGCTCTTATGCACAAAATTTAAATACAAATGACACAATAGATTCCATGCTCAATCAAAACAAAAATCACTCTGCTTTAACAAGTTATGTATTAAAAAAAGATCTTAAAAATCTAGAAAAAAAATTAGAAAAAAATCAAAACATAGGAATTAGAATTTATGGAGATTCTCATATGGCGGCTGATTTCTTTCCGCGTGTCATAAGAGGATATTTAATCCGCTCTAACTCTATAGGTTTTGCCTATCCTCTACAGCCCAAATATCAACAAAATCTTAATCTTGTTTATTCTTATAAAAACTTTGAAATTTTAAACTCAAGAAATCCTGCTAATACTGGACATAATTTTCCACTAGGTGGGATAATAGCCAAAGCAAAAATCAAAGGCGCAAAAATCAACCTTGATACAACCTTAGATAAAAAAAAATTCAAGATAGGATTTTTATTTAAAGCCAAGCAAAATACCAATGCTTTTAGCATCAAAGATGCAAAAAACCAAAGCTATGAGTTAAGAACTACACAAATTAACAAATGGTCTTATAAAGAACTAGAACTTGATCTTCCTTTGCAAATTTCAGCCTTACAAAAGGATGCTGAACTAGGAGGATATTTCATCACAAATAAAAATAATAATGTTTTCTTAGATACCATTGCAATCAATGGTGCCAAAAGTGATTTATGGCTCTCTTGGAATCAAGCAGTTGTAAAAAAAGAACTAGGACTTTTACACAATGATTTAATTATTCTTGCCTATGGTTCTAATGATGCACTCTTTAAAGGGTTTGAAAAACAAAAATTCAAAAATAATTTAAAAAAATGGATTAGCATTTTAAAAACTTATAATAAAAACGCTGTTATCATGCTAATCTCTCCACCAACAGTAGTTCAAAAACAAGGTAAAAACTACAAGCTTGCTCCTGATTTTTTTACTATACGCAAAGCATTATATGAAGTTGCTAAAGAAGAAAAAACTCTTATTTTTGATATGCATCAGTTTATGCAAGATAGCGGAGGAAAAAACAAATGGATAGAGCAAAAGCTTTCGCTCAATGATGTACATCTTACTATAAAAGGCTATGAGCTGATGGCTAAAAAATTACTCGAGGATTTAAAAAATATCATCGATTATTAAATTAATACTTAGGAAATTCTAAGTTTTCATCATTAAAACTTAAAGCTGTGATTTGATAGTAAGAATTAATGGTTTTTAAAAGATTAAATCTAGCTCTTAAAAATTCTTGCTGGGTAGAATTTAAAGTATTGTTTGCATCCAAATAATCTTTTAATTCACTTTTTCCTAAAATATATTTTTCATAATACGCCTTAGTGATAAGCTCTTGTTTAATGTTAATACTTTGCAAATTTTGCAAAAGTAAGGTGTTACTTTGATAATCTTTATAATTCAATACAAATTCATTCATCGCACTTTGCAAGGCTTGCTCATAAGAAATTAAAAGTTGCTCATAGGTAAATTGAGAAATTTTGATATTTTGCTTTACTCTACCATAATCTAAGAAAGGTAAAGAAATCTTAACATTACCACTTAAAATTTCAAATTTAAAACTATCATCAATTTTTTTATCACTCCCACTTAATGCTCCACCTAAAGAAATACTAGGCAAAATAGATTTTTGCATGGAAGAATAATCCTTAAAGGCTGATTTTAAGCTATTGAGTTTAGATCTCACATCTGCACGGTACGCTAAAGCTTTTAAAGGTATATTAAAATCAGGACTTAAGGTTTTAAAATCATTTAAAGATAAAGTTTTAAAATACTCTATGTAAGCAAAACCTTCTTGCTTTGCTAATAAATCTTGTAAATTTTTTATGAGTAAATTACGATTTTGATCATTGCTTAATAAATTTTGTTTAGCTCTTAATAAGCTTTGTTCTATGTTTAAAAGATCTAATTCTTCTATTTTTCCAAGCTTGTATTTATAACTATAAAGCTCTTTCATTTGTTCTAAATTTGAAAGATAAGCTCGAAGCAATTTATCTACATCGTTAAAATAAGCCAGCTCAAAAACATCATTTAAAGCTGTATTGATCATGCTTATTTTTAAATTTTCAAGATCATAAGCACTTGCTTTTGCACTAAATTCACTCGCACTTGCACTATCTCTTAATTTTCCATAAATATCAAGCTCATAGCTTAAATTTAAAGAATGATTGAAATTTTTACTTTGTTTGCCTGAATTTAAATCTTTATCTCCACCAAAACCCAAATTTCCACTTAAAGTCGGATATAAATCATAATCAATCAAATCGGCTCTAGACAAAGCTGAAAGCAAAGTTTTTCTAGCAATATTAATATCGCTATTATTCAATAAAACAAAATTTAGAAATTCATTTAATTTTGCATTATCATAAGATCTATACCAATCATAAGTAAGATTTAAATCTTTCATTTGTTCTTGGGTTAAATCAACTTCTTTAGGCAAGCTAAGTTTTGCACCACAAGCACTCAAGAAAAATGCTAAAAAAATGCTAAATATTACTCTCATATCATTCCTTTGATAATGCACTAATAGGATTTAAATTTGCTGCATTTCTTGCAGGGAAAAAACCAAAAACCACACCGATAAACATAGAACTTAAAAGTCCCAAAAGCACAGAATAGGCATTTAAAATCATAGGAAAATCAGTACTTAAAGTATTAAAAGCAAAAATAACAAAAATCGATAAAATCACACCTAAAATCGCCCCTATAGTACAAATCATAACCGCTTCGATTAAAAACTGCATCATAATATCTTCTCTTCTAGCCCCTATAGCCATGCGTGTGCCTATTTCTCTTGTTCTTTCACTTACAGAAACAAGCATGATGTTCATCACTCCTATACCCCCAACAATCAAAGCAATCACAGCCACACAAGCGGTAAGTATGGTTGTAGTGCGTTTATTTGCTGTAATAGCTTGCTTAAAGGTGTCAGAATTAAAAGTAAAAAAATCCTTTTGTCCGCGTTTAATTTCTAAAATTCTTATAATAGCATTTTCAGCCAAAGTTGAACTCACATCATCTTTAACCTTAACTATAATTTCACGCAAATTTCTATCTCCTGTAAGCTTATTCATCAGTGTTGTATAGGGTATATAAAGACGCACTACATTATCTTCTATAGGTTTGTCTGTATCTTTTTGCAAAACTCCTATGATCTTAAAAGGTTGAGAATTAAAAAGTACCACACGACCTAAAATATTTTCACTTTTTTCATCAGGAAAAAGATTTTTTTTAGCATTAAAATCTAGCACAGCAACATTGGTACTATTTTTTACATCATCATTATTTAAAATTCTTCCCGCATCTATCCTTAAACCTTCTATAGCAAAATTATTTACCCCCACTCCTTCAGCTCTTGCACTTAAAGAAATATTGGTATAAGTTGCCACACCTGAAGTATTTGAATGAGCATCCACTGCTTCTAAATATTCTAGGGATCTTAGCGTTTCTAAATCGCTAAAATTAAGCCTTGTTTTACCCGAACGCAAATCCCCAAACCCTTTTCCAGGGCGAATTTCAATAGTATTTGTCCCAAGTCTCGCAATAGACTCAAGCACTTTAGCTTGCGAGCCCAATCCTAAAGCTACAACACAAACTACAGAAGCAATACCTATGATGATTCCAAGCATAGTTAAAATAGAACGAAGTTTGTGCACAAGTATAGAAGAATAAGCTATCTTAAAACACTCAAAGGCTTGATTTTTAAGCAAAGTAAATGTTTTTTTCTCTTTAGACATTGTTTTTAAAGTGAGTTTTTCTTGAGCTTTTTCCTTTTTAGTATCGCTTAAAATTTCTCCATCTTTAATCTCTATAACCCTTTTAGCTTGTGCTGCGATTTTTGGATCGTGAGTTACTAAGACTATAGTATGACCTTGCGCGTTAAGTTTTTGTAAAATTTCAAGTACCATAATACCGCTTTTACTATCCAAAGCTCCCGTTGGCTCATCAGCCAAAATAAGCTCTCCACCATTCATTAAAGCTCTTGCTATAGAAACGCGTTGTTGCTGTCCTCCGCTTAATTCATTCGGTTTAGAATCTAACTTATGAGCTAGTTCTAAATCATTTAAAAGTTTTTTAGCGTTTTGACTTCTTTCTTGTAAATTTTTTCCCGCATAAACTGCAGGTAAAGAGACATTTTCTTTAGCACTAAGCAAGCTTAAAAGATTATATCTTTGAAATATAAAGCCTATTTTTTCACGCCTTAATCTTGCTTTTTCATCGTTATTAAGTTTAGTGACTTCATACTCATCAAAAACATAAGTTCCACTACTTGGTGTATCTAATGTTCCTATGATATTCAAAAGTGAAGTTTTACCACTTCCACTTTGTCCTATAATGGCAACAAATTCACCTTTTTCTATACTTAAACTTACATTTTTTAAAATGGCATTTTCGCCTATATTCTTGCAAATATTTTTAAGAAAAATCATTAAAATCTCAACTTCATTTTAGGAGCTAAGCCATCAGCACTTGAGCTTACTATCAATTCTTCATTTTCATTTACACCTTCTAAAATTTGAGTGTTGATAGAATCTTTAATGCCAAGTTTGACATATTTTTTAACAGCTTTTTGATTTTCTAAAATTTCAACATAATAGCCTTTTGGATCGCTTTTAATTGCATAAGTTGGCACTGCTAAAACAGCCTTTGCACTCGCTACGACAATTTCATTTTGTATACTCATACCAATACGCAAAAAATCATCTTTATTGGCTACATAAAATTTTGCGTAATAATAAATAGCATTTGATGAGCTTGAGCTTGAAGAACTCGAACTTGATGAGCTTGAGCTTGTACTAGAATCACTCACTTCAGTATCAGCTGGATCTATACTTGCAATAGTAGCATGATAAGTTTTTTGAGGATCATTAAGCAAAGAAAAATCAAGCTCTGTTCCTACTTTTATCTTACTCACATCAGCCTCTGCTATTTCCATTCTTACTTCCATTTCGTCTAAATTAGCTATACGGACTATAGTAGGAGTGTTTTGATTAGCATTAACTGTTTGTCCTTCATCTACAGCTACATTAATCACAACACCATCCATAGGAGCAGTAATGGTTGTATAACCTAAATCTTTTTGTGCATTTTTAAGAGTGATTTCAAGCTGAACTACTTGAGCATTAAGCTCTGCAACATTAGCTTTTAAAGTATAATAATTATTTTTTTGAGTTTCTAAATTTTCAAGAGAACTTGCTTTAGCTGCATAAAGTTTTTGCTCTCTTTGATACTGCTTATTCGCAATCTCAAGAGCAACTTTTTTACTCTCTAAATTAGCCTTAGCGCTTTCAAGCTGAGCTTTTGTAATATCTAAATCGTTTTGTTGTTTATCTTTGTCAATTTGAGCGATCAAATCACCTTGCTTTACATGAGTTCCCACATCAACATAAAGTTTTATAATTTGTCCGCTAACTTGAGCACCCACATCGACTTGATCTTTGGCATATACCTTTCCTACTGCCTCTATGGTTTGAGATATATCTTTTTTTTGTATTTTTTGAGTTAAATAGCTGATTTTTTCATCATTATTAAAAAAAATAAAATAAGCCCCAACACTTCCAAGTATTGCAATTAAAATGATTAAAACAATCTTCTTTTTCATAATAACAAATCCTAAAGAAAAATCAAGATTAAATTTTACTCATTTTTTGTGAATTTTTTGTGAATTTTTAATTCTATTTTATAAATTTAAAAATTCTAAAGCCATCATCACATCACCCTGCATTAAAACTTTTAAATTTTCATCATCCCAACAAAAAGTAGAACTATGGTGCAAAGCTGGATGATTTAAATCCTTTGAAATTCCAACAAATACATAAGCTCCCATTCTTTCTCGTGTTAAAAAAGCAAAATCTTCAGCCCCCATGTCAGGTTTAGAAGAAACAATGATATTTTCTTCTCCTAAGACCTTTGCAAAAGCTTTTCTTGCTATTAAAGCAGCTTTTTCATCATTAATCAATGGAGGAAATTCTTTAGTATATTTAAGCTTATAATCTCCACCATTAGATTTTGCTGTAGCAGCAGCCACTTCTTCTAGAGAACTTTTTAAAATATCTTGTGTTTTATCATTTAAAAAACGCACAGTTCCTTTTAAATAAGCATTTGTAGGAATAACATTATAAGTAGTTCCTGCACAAATTTGACCTACGGTAATCACCCCTGCTTCATAAGGGGCTAAACGCCTAGAAACAACACTTTGTATATTATTTACAAATTGCGTTGCCATAATTATAGGATCTATACAAGTATGCGGATGAGCTCCATGTCCTCCTCTGCCAATAAATTCCAAATCAAAAATATCCGTTCCAGCCATCATTTCGCCACTTACAATTTGAGCAGTATTTTCAAGCAAAGACCCCCATAAATGACAACCAAAAACCGCATCAACATAAGGATTTTCCAATACACCTGATTCTATCATAGGTTTAGCTCCACCGCTTCCCTCTTCTGCGGGCTGAAACATAAATTTAATCGTGCCACAAAATTCATCTTTGAGCTCATTTAATATCAAAGCAGCTCCCAAAAGTCCTGCTGTATGTCCATCATGTCCACATGCGTGCATCTTACCATCAATTTTTGAAGCATAACTTAGATTAGTTTTTTCTTGTACAAGCAAAGCATCCATATCCGCTCTTAAAAGAACGCATTTTGGTTTTTTCTGACTCTTCTTTTTTCCTTCTATAGTAGCTAAAATTCCTGTTTTTGCAATATTTTTTTGATATTTAATGCCAAACTCATCTAAAATTTTACACACTAAACGAGCTGTATTTTCTTCTTCAAATTCAAGCTCAGGATGCATATGAATTTGATGTCTTAAATCAACTACTTTATCATAGTACTTTAGTGCTAAATTTTCAACCAGCTTTTGCATTCTTTTCCTTAATCTAAATCTTTTATTTTTTCATCTGCTTTTTTACTGTCAAGTTTTTCCAAATTCGCCTCCATTTTTCGTATTTCTTCTTCTCCGCTACGCACTAATTTTGCATCAATTTTGGAAAAATCTCCAGTTTTTTTATTTGGATATTCTACCTTAGAAAGTATAAAACGCAATAAATTTAATCTTGCTTTTTTCTTATCATCAGAAGAAATAATAGTCCAAGGACAAGTTGGAGTATTAGATGCTAAAAGCATAGAGTATTTAGCTAAAGTATATTTATCCCATAATTCTTGCGATTTTTGATCCACAGGAGATAATTTATATTGTTTAAGTGGATCACTTCGGCGTTTTTCAAAACGTTTTTTTTGCTCATCTTTTGATACTGAAAAATAAAATTTAAAAAAAATAATATCACTATTTGAAATCATATTTTCAAACAAAGGCACCTCTCTTAAAAAATCCTTATGTTGTTGCGGTGTACAAAAACCCATAACCGGTTCTACTCCTGCACGATTATACCAAGATCTGTCAAAAATCACAATCTCACCGGCTGAGGGCAAATGTGCTATATAACGCTGAAAATACCACTGTGTTTTTTCCACATCACTAGGTTTTTCAAGAGCCACAACGCGGCAACCACGCGGATTTAAATGCTCAATCAAACGTTTAATCGCTCCACCTTTTCCAGCCGCATCACGCCCTTCTATAAGTATAAGAACCTTTAAACCTTTGGCTTTAACATGATTTTGAAATTTCAAAAGCTCAATTTGCAAATTCTTTAAATCTTTTTCATATTCTATTGTACTTTTCTTTCTTTTAACAGAAACATAAATTTCATTCTTTTTAACAGCCACTTGCGTTTTTGGAGAATTATTTTCTTGCATTTTCAAACCTTTATAAAGTATTTAAAGCAAATTTACCATAATAAATTATAATTGAAGCTAAAAATAAAGGAAAAAATAAGTTTTTAGGAAATTTATGCGTATTTTTGGTATTATTTTATTAAGTTTTTGTTTATGTTTTGCTTCTATATTGTCTTTAAAGGAAGCTTTTAATGTAAAATCAAACTCTTATAATAACTCTATCTCAATTGATATTGAACTTGGAAAAGATATTTATCTTTATTCTAATAAACTTAAATTATATATAAACGAAAAAGATATAAGTTCTTTGATTAATCTACCTCAAAGTTCTACAAGAGATAATGAAAATGTTTATTATCAAAAATTAAATTTAGCTTTGCCAAATTTATTACTAGAGCGCTTTGCAAAAAATACCACAAATTTAATCAAACTCGAATTTCAAGGTTGTTCCGAACAAGGCTTGTGTTATAATCCTCAAACTTGGTACTTTGATCTCATTTCTAAAAAAAATGCTTTTGAAATTTCAAAACCTTACAAAACTCAAAAAACAGATAAAAAAACTAAAATTGAATCTGAAGAAAGCTCTATAGCAAATTTTTTAGCAACAGATAACTTTTTTTGGATTTTGCTAAGTTTTTTTGGCTATGGACTTTTACTCTCCTTAACACCTTGTATTTTACCTATGATTCCGATTTTATCTTCTCTTATCGTAGCAAAAAGTAATGCTAAATTTTCAAAAAAATATAGTTTTTTTCTCTCTTTTATCTATGTTTTTTTCATGTCTTTAGCCTATGCTATTGCTGGAGTTATAGCAAGTTTTCTAGGAGCAAGTATTCAAGGAATTTTACAAAAACCTATTATTTTAATTCTTTTTGCTCTAATTTTCATAGCTTTTGCTTTTGCTATGTTTGGAGCTTTTCGTTTTGAATTGCCATTAAAATTTCAAACCTTTATACATAAAAAAAGCGAAAAAGGGAAAGGAGTTTTAGGTATAGCCATCATGGGATTTTTATCTGCTTTAATAGTAGGTCCTTGCGTAGCAGCTCCTTTAGCAGGTGCTTTAATTTATATAGCCAATACAGGCAATGCTTTATTAGGCGGTAGTGCGCTTTTTATCATGAGTTTTGGCATGGGTATACCTTTGCTTTTCATAGGCTTAGGATTAGGTTTTATTAAACCTGGTTTTTGGATGGAAAAAGTAAAAATTTTCTTTGGTTTTGTTATGTTGACTATGGCTATTTGGATACTTTCTAGAATTATTGAAGAAAATTACATTTTAATTGCCTATGGAATTTTAGGTGTATTTTTTAGTGTTTTTATGGGAATTTTTGAAAAAAGTTTTACAATAATTTCTAAAATTAAAAAAAGTATTTTAATTCTTATTTTAGCTTATTCTCTAAGTATTTTCCTAGGGGGACTTTTTGGGGCTAAAAATTTCTTAAATCCTTTAAATTTCAATACTATATCTGCCTCAAAACATGCTTTAAGCTATGATTATATCAACAATTTTGAACAATTAAAGCAAGAAATACAAACAAATACAAAGCCCATAATGCTTGATTTTACTGCATCTTGGTGTGAAAATTGCAAACTTTTAGATGAATTAACCTTTAGCGATGAAAGAATCATACAAAAAATGCAAAATTACAAACTTATCAAAGTTGATGTAAGCGAAAATAATAATGAACAAATTAAAACCATGAAAGAATTTAATGTTTTTGGCCCACCTGTTTTAATTTTCTTTGAAAATGGAAAAGAAAAATTAAAAATCACGGGTTTTATCAGTGCTGATGATTTATTAAAAAAACTAGAACCATGAAAATTCAAAGTTTGCAAATAGGTAAAATTAAAAACTATAAAAATTTCCAAAACGTATTTATTAAAGATACTTATCTAGAAGAAACACAAATTAATTTTCTAGGTATTTTAGATGATCAAATAGCTGATAAAATTCATCATGGAGGCTACCATAAGGCTTATTTTTGCCAACTCTTGTCAAAACTTATTATATATGGGAAAGATTTCTTAATAAAAAGCTAAATTTTGGCTCAATGGATGAAAATGTGAGCATCGATGGGCTTTGTGAACAAAATGTTTGCATAGGTGATATACATCAAATTTCAAATGCAATACTGCAAGTAAGCGAACCTAGAAAACCTTGTGTAAAAATTTCTAAAATTCACAATAATTCAAATTTTACACATGAAATTTTTAAAACGGGTTTGAGTGGATGGTATTATAAAGTTTTACAAGTTGGACAAATACGAAAGCATGAAAACATTAAAATTTTAGAAAAAAATTCTACTTCACTTAGTGTATTTGAACTCGATCAACTTTTTTACTCCCTACATCAAGCTCTTAGACAAAATCCGAATTTATTAGATAAATTAGAAAATTAAACTCTTTCATATCTCAAAATTGGCACGAAACGATACACAAACGCTTAAAAAATACTTACGATATAAGCTATATGGATAGCTTATAAGTTTTTAAAGTTATTTTTAGGTAAAATAATTCTTTTTTGAAAGGATAATCATGCAAAGACAAACATGGAGCAGCACACTAACTTATATTCTAACAGTTGCTGGAGCAACCATAGGGTTTGGAGCAACTTGGCGTTTTCCTTATCTTGTAGGAGAAAATGGTGGCGGTGCTTATGTATTAGTTTTTTGTATAGCTATGATTATCATAGGCATTCCTGTTATTTTAGTTGAAAATGTCATAGGCAGAAAAGCGATGACAAATAGCGTAGATGCTTTTAAACAAAAATGGCAAAGTATTGGATATATGGGACTTTTAGGAAGCTTTGGCATAATGGCTTACTACATGGTACTTGGAGGATGGGTTTTAGTTTATATTTGGGAATTAACCCTAGGGAATTTTAGCCTTGCCAATGTAGTAAGCAAAGAATTTACTCATCAGTTTTTTAACGACAAAATAGCCTTCAATCCTTTAGGAGTTGGTATTTTTACCACTGTTTTTGTAATTATTAATTATATTATTTTAAAAAGAGGCATTATAGATGGTATAGAAAAATCCGTAAAATTTTTAATGCCTTTATTATTTATCTGTCTTGTTATTGTTGTGGGACGCAATTTAACCCTTGATGGAGCTATGGCTGGAGTTAAATTTTATCTTGAACCTGATTTTAGTAAAATTTTATCACCAAAACTTTTAATCGATGTTTTAGGACAAGTCTTTTTTGCTTTATCCTTAGGTTTTGGGGTAATGATAACACTTTCATCTCATCTTAATAAAAATGAAAATATGGCAAAAACCGCTATTTATACAGGGGTTTTAAATACTATCATAGCTGTTTTGGCTGGTTTTATGATTTTTCCAGCACTTTTCTCAGCGGGACTTGCTCCAGATAGCGGGCCTTCTTTGGTTTTTGAAACTTTACCTATAGCATTTTCTCATATCCATTTTGGCACCATTGTGTGTATTTTATTTTTTGTCTTACTCTTGATTGCAGCTTTAACCACAAGCTTGCCAATTTATCAAGTTATTATTAGCGTATTAGAAGAAAAATTTAAATATTCTAAAAATCTTTCTATTAACCTAACTCTAGGGTTTATCTTCATACTTGGCAATCTTCCTTGTATTCTAACTTATGGGCCTTGGCGTGACATTGTTATCATAAAAGGAAAAAACATTTTTGATAGTTTTGATTTCATTAGTGGAAATATTTTGTTTGTTTTAACTGCATTTTTTTGCTGCATTTATGTAGGTTGGATTTTAGGCAAACAAGAAAGTCTAAAAGAACTTAGCAATAACAATACACTTAAAAGTTCATGGTTTGGAATTTGGTTTTATTATGTAAAATATATAGTACCTTTGATTATTTTAATCATTTTTATCTATGGAATTTTAAACTAATTTTTTAAATTTATATCTCTCTAACATAGTGGAATTTCCTAAAATTCCACCTTGATGTATATAAAGCAATGGTTTTTTCCACTCTTGTTTTAATGCTATACTTAATCCTAAAATATCATACAACAAATCAAATTCTATATTGCACTTTAACTTTAAATCCATATAAAGCTCATAAAATTCTTTATACGGTCTAGCAAAGTGATATTTTTTATCACTTGTTAAAAATTCTAAATTTGAAAAATCATAGCTTGGATCTAATGTTAAAATTTGTTTTTTAAGATATTTAATATCACCTACACAAGCGCAAGTAAATACTTTAAATTTAGAATACTTTGCCAAAAAAGCTGCCGAAGTGCCTGTACCCGAAGGTAAAAAAATATCAAAATCAAGCTTTAAACTTTGACTTTGCATTTGAATTTCTTGAGCAAGTTCCATATAGCCATATTGAGCTTCTAAATTAGCTATGCCTTGTTTTATAAAAATATCATCTTTTTTACACAAAGAAAAAGCAAATTGCTTTAAGGATAAAGAATGGATATTTTCTACAAAATCAACACCATTTTCTAAAGCTAAAGCATAGTTTCCACAAGGATTATTCTTAAGAAAAGTAGAAATTTTTTCACAAGCAAAAACAAGCTTATATGATCTTTGTTTAGCAAAAATACTTAATGCCGCCAAAGCATTACTTTGGCTTCCTCCATAACTTACAAAAGATTGATTTTTAGGATATCTTTGATGGATATAAAAAGCAAGTTTCCTAGCTTTATTTCCATTAATTTCTCCTAATAAATCATCTCTTTTAATATAAAATTCAAATCCGTTAAAATTGATTTTTTGTATAGGACTAATTGTTTTAATGAAATTCAAAGAATTTTTCTACATCCTTTAAAGCATTATCATTTTTAATGCTAAATTTTATTTCTATGCGACGACTCTTATCCTTATCTTCAACTCCGTTAACAAACACAGGATCTGAAAAAGAACGTCCACTTGCCATTAAAAGCTTTTGAAGCTTATCACCCTTATAAAAAGTATAGATAAAATTCATCACCTCATAAGCTCTTTTTTGCGACAAATCTAAATTATAAATATAAGATCCATCACTATCAGTATGTCCTTCAATAATGATATTTTCAATGTTAGAAAAAATTTTTGGATCTTCAAGAATAGCATCAAAATATTCGCTTAAGATTTTTCTCAAACTTGCCTTTGCCTCATTTTTTAACACATAAGAATCTTTATCAAAAAGTACTTCAGCAGGCAAAGAAATAGATCCTGTCTTTTCATCTATAGTGATATTATTATCAAGTTTGCTTTGCAATTCCTTGCTTAAATTTTCACGAATCAAACCAAGATTTTGTACCTTTTCTTTAGCTTTTTGAAAATCTTCTTGTAAATTTTTAAGCTCTTCATCTTTTTTCTCTAGTTGACCTAGTAAAATCAAAATTTGCTTATCTTTATTATCTAAAGTTGAGTTCAAATCTTTACTTAACTGCTTGTAATTTGTAATATTAGCCTCTAATTCTGCTTTTTGAGAATTAGCAAGATTTAAAGCACTAGAAGCATTGTTTAAATCAGAACTTAGTTTAAACACTATGGCTTCTTTATTTCTAAGCTCTTCTTTGCTCTCCTCTAAGCGCGCCTCTTGTTTATTGAGATTATCTTTGATTTCTTTTAAATCACTTTGAGTTAAAACATATTTTACAACAATAGCACCTATTAGCAAAATAAAAACAAACATCAATCCTGCCATTAAATCAGCATAAGCTATCCAAAAATTGCTATCTTCTTTTGACTCATTTTTCATTTATTTTCTTTATCTTCATTTTTTAACTCATCATTGCTTTCTTGCTTAGATATTTCTGCTTGAATTTCATCTTGATTTTCTTCAGTCTTAGACTCTGAAAAATCTTCTATTTGTTTGGTTTCATTTTCTTTATTCTGATTTTCACCCCCAGAAAGCTTGCTCATCATTTGACTTGTTTCTTCATCAAGTGCTTTCATTTCTTTTTTAAGCTCATCCATCATTTTGATTTTAGCATCGATACTTTTTTCTTCTTCGTATACTTCTTTAAATTTATGCATACCTTCAAACAAGCTTGCTTTAAATCCCTCAAAAACCTTTTCTTGACTTTCCAACATTGCTTTTTCATAAAGTTCAAAATTTTTACCAAAACGCTCTACTTTTTCATCGAATGCACTTAGCGTCTTATCAAGATGATGAATTTTATCACTACTGATATCGAGCAAGCGATTATATTGTTCTGACATTCTTGTATTGATTTCTTTTAAATTTTGATTGAGCAAACCTATACCATTTAACATTTCACTATAAAGCTTTCCAAGATCGCGTTGATCTCTTTGTGCTTTACTAAGCTCACCCATGGTTTGTTTGATGTGTTCACTACTTAATCTAATAGCCTTTTCTTCTACATTTAGCATATCTTGGAAAATACCAAATTTTCTATCAATAGCATGATCAAGCTCTGCAAAAAAATCATCATTACTAACTTGTTTAAAAATTGCTCCAATTTTTTCAAAATGTTGCAAACTCTCGGTTAAATATCTTTGATCAAGCTCTTCTTTTGTCCAAAAAAATCCACTTGTAGCGTTTTTTTGACGATTTAGTAAACGATCTATTTTACTTTTACCATATTTTTCAAAAAACATCCACCATAATGCAAGAAAAATTCCATAAATTGAAACATAAAAAGCAGTTCCTACTCCACTTAACAAATCTGCAATTTCTTGTTCTAAAGCGGCTGTATCACTAGAGCTAAAATTTGGCATTGAAAAAGCTATGCTGATAAAAGTCCCTAAAATTCCCATCATTGGAAAAATTGCCGAACCTATACTAGCAAAATTCTCATTTCTTGCACCTTTAATATATGTATAAGCAAAGTCATCAAAATTGGCATTTGATTTTGTGTCTTTACCTATGGCAAGAAAATGCCTCATAATATATCTTTTTAAAGCCTGTTTAAATTCATCTTTTTGTTGTTCAAAAATACTATACGCATACTCAGCACTATGTCTAGCAAAAATCAATGCTGTAAAAAAAATCACACCTGTCATAATAACCGTATGTAATTCAACCTTAAAGTCAATTACATTAAAATAACCCAATAAAATCAAAATATAAAGAAAAGCTGGAATAAAAATAATTTTAAAATAAACCAAAGAACCTCTTGCATCTTTGCCTTCAGGCAAAACAAGTTCTGAAATTTCATCTGATTTAATATCCATGAAACCAATACCTCATTAAAAATTTTATTTTAAAGATTGCTACTTAATTTGATAAAAATTTTTAAAACAAAATAAAACTAAGCCTTTAAAATGCTTAGTTTTTGTTTATACAGTTTAAATCTTCAAAAGCGACTTCAAGACGCTTTATCATGCTTTCTTCACCACTTCTTAACCAAACACGCGGATCATAGTATTTTTTATTTGGCTTGTCATCACCTTCTGGATTTCCAATTTGTCCTTGCAAATAAACCCTATTTTTAAGTTCATATTCACGCACCCCATCCCAAAAGGCCCACTGAGTATCTGTGTCAATATTCATCTTAATTACGCCATAACTTACTGCATCTTTAATATCTTTTAGCTCACTACCGCTACCGCCATGAAATACAAAATTTATAGGCTTATCGCTATTTAAAGCAAATTTATCTTTTACAAATTTTTGCGAATTTTTTAAAATTTCAGGTTGTAAACTAACATTTCCTGGCTTGTAAACTCCATGTACATTTCCAAAGCTTGCTGCGATTGAAAATTTATCACTAATTTTTCCAAGTCTTTCATATGCAAGTGCTACATCTTCTGGTTGGGTATAAAGCTTGGAATTATCAATACCTGTATTATCCACTCCATCTTCTTCGCCACCTGTACAACCTAGTTCTATTTCAAGCGCGACACCTAAAACATTAAGTTTTTGAAGATAAACTTCACAAGTGCTAAGATTTTCTTCTAAACTTTCTTCGCTAAGATCAAGCATATGAGAACTAAATAAAGCTTGTCCATGGGTTTTTTTATATTGTGCATTTGCCTCAATAAGCCCATCAATCCAAGGCAAAAGTTTTCTTGCAGCATGATCAGTGTGTAAAATCACAGGTACACCATAAGCTTTAGCAAGTAAATGCACATGTTTAGCCCCACTAATTGCACCTAAAACTTCTCCATTAGGACAATTTTTCCCTGCATAAAATTTTGCCCCGCCATTTGAAAACTGAATAATAACTGGAGAGTTAACTTTTTTTGCAGCTTCTAAAACTGCATTAATAGAATCAGTTCCTACAACATTAACAGCAGGGATAGCAAAACCTTCTGCTTTGGCATAATCATAAACTTTATTAAGCTCATCTCCGCTAATCACCCCTGCTTTTACAATGTCTAAAACACCCATTATTTATATTCCACTTTAGCACTATTTAAAAGATCTTGGCCTTTTTGATTGATAACTTTTTTAAATTCTTCAAATTTAAGTCCGTTTTCAATACCTTGTTTTACTTCATCAAATTTGATTTGACCTTTAGCCTGCGAATTTTCTTTTAAGATTACATGATAACCAAAATTCGTTTTTACCGGAGTTGTAGTAATAGTACCATTTTTAAGTGCGAAAGCAGCATCTGTAAAAGGCTTTACCATAGTTGATTGATCAAACCAACCAAGCTCACCACCTTGGTTTTTTGAACCTGGATCAATTGATTTCTCTTTAGCAAGCTCGCTAAATTTAGCATCTAGTTCTTTACCTTTTAAACCTTTAAGTTCGTTAATAATATCCTTAGCCTCCTTTTCTGTCGCTACTAAGATATGTTTTGCTTGCACTCTTGCAGGTTTTACATATTTGTCTTTATTTTGATCATAAAAAGCTTTAACTTTAGCCGCATCAATTTTAATAGTATTTAAAATTTTCTCTTGATAAACATTAACAAGTATTGCATCTTTTGCACGATCAAGTTCTTTTGTGTATAAAGGATCTTTTTCTAAATTTTGTTTTTTAGCATCTTGCAAAATTAAATCTTGCATAATATATTGCTGAATAAGAGCTTTTTTTTGATTATCTGGCAAAGTTTTAAAATCCTGTCCTCTAAGCATAGGGGCGAAAAATTCACTTACTTCTGTATCACTAATGCTCTTGCCATTAACGGTGGCTACCGTAGCTGCATTTACATTTAAAGCTACACCTGCAATCAAAGCTGCTGTGACTAAAGAAAATTTTTTCATTAGGTTTCCTTTTTAATAAAATGTATATAAAATCAATTATATCTAAACTTGGTTTAAAGCTAATTAACTAAAATTAAAAAATGAAAAGAAATTTAGAAATCAAAGAACTTTTTTTAAAACATTTTGACAAGCCTGTAACAGAGCTTAAATTTTCAAACCTATACGAGCTTTTAGTCTGTGTGATGCTTTCAGCCCAATGCACTGATAAAAGAGTCAATCTCATCACTCCTGATCTTTTTAAGGCTTATCCTGATATCAAATCCCTTGCAAATGCAAATTTATCAAGCCTTAAAACCTATATACAAACTTGTTCATTTTTTAATAATAAAGCACAAAATCTTATAAAAATGGCAAAAGCAGTTTGTGAAAATTTTAACGGAAAAATTCCCCTTGATGAACAAAATTTAAAATCATTAGCAGGCGTAGGACAAAAAACCGCTCATGTAGTTTTAATAGAATGGTGCGGAGCAAATTTCATGGCTGTAGATACTCATGTTTTTAGAGTTTCTCACCGCTTAGGACTTAGCAAAGCAAAAACTCCAGAAGCTACGGAAGAAGATTTAACAGGCATATTTAAAGACAATCTTAACTATCTTCATCAAGCCATGGTTCTTTTTGGACGTTATACCTGTAAAGCTAAAAAACCTTTATGTAAAGAATGTTTTTTAAATCATCTTTGCAAAAGTAAAGATAAGGAACTTAAATGAAAATTTTCATCTTTTCACTAGCTATATCTCTTAATATTTTTGCCTTAGAACCTTACAAGCCTAGTGCTAATTTTTCTTCTTATTTTAACAATATAAACTGTTCGCAAATCTTAGATAAGTTTTTTTATCTAAATTGCTATGATTATAAACTCAAAGGTACAAAAGCCGTTGCTTATAAAATAGAAGCTTCAAATTTGAAAGATAAGCAAATTAAAAAACGGCCGCGCTTTGAAGATGATACAAATATTCCTAAAAAATACCGCACTACTTGGAGTGATTATAAAAACAGCGGCTACACGCGAGGACACACTGCACCCAATGCTTCTTTTAGCTTTAGTAAAGCTGCTCAAAATTCAGTATTTTTAATGAGCAATATTACCCCACAAATTGCTCAAATAAATAATAAAATTTGGAGTGAAATCGAACAAAGAGAAAGAAGTTTAGCTTTAAAATTTCAAAGTATCGAAGTTTTAAATTTAGTACTTTACGATAAAGAACCACAATACATTAAAAACCGTATTGCTATACCAAGTTTTTATGTAAAAATTATTAAAACTCCGAAATTTAAAGAATGTTATCAAGTACCAAACCATGAAGTAAATGATGAAAATATTAAACAGTATCAAATAAATTGTGATAAATTTTAAGGTATAAATTATGGAGATAAATGCTCTTACGATAACCACTCTTTATATCATAGGTATTTCCGCAGAAGGAATGACAGGGGCTTTAGCTGCAGGACGCCATAAAATGGATCTTTTTGGAGTTATTTTTATTGCTCTCGTAACAGCAATTGGAGGTGGAAGCATACGAGATGTGCTTTTAGGACATTATCCTTTAACTTGGGTTAAACATCCTGAATATATTATTTTAATCTGTTTTTGCGCCCTTGTAGCCACAAAAATTCCACGCGTAGTAACCAAACTTGAAACTTTATTTCTAACTCTTGATGCTATAGGACTTGTTGTTTTTAGTATACTTGGAGCTCAAATAGCTATAGATCAAAACCATGGGTTTATCATAGCCGTTGCTGCTGCTGTAATTACCGGTGTTTTTGGTGGAATTTTAAGAGATATTTTATGTATGAGAATCCCCTTGGTGTTTCAAAAAGAAATTTATGCAGGAATTGCCATAATTGCAGGAGCAATCTATTATTCTCTAATAATTTGGCTTGAGCTTAATGCCCTAGTTTGCACACTTTTAACTCTTTTTATAGGAGTTTTTGCAAGGCTTTTAGCTATCAAATATCAATGGTCTTTACCTATTTTTTCTTACAATGAAGAAAAATAATTTATCGTTGCTTTATACAAGTTTGCTAAGATGTTAAAAATTTTAGGAGATTGATAAATGCGAAGAATAAGTATTTTACTTACGATTTTAATAGTTATCAATATAACAGCTTGCGATAACAAAACAGAAAATTACTACAAAAATCATCTTAGAGAAGCAAAAGAAAAAGCGAAAGAATGCAAAGAAAGCGGAACTATTAGCGAAGATTGTATTAATGCATTAAAAGTTGGTATTAAGCCAACAAATGAAGAGAGTAAATACAGTCCGAACATACCAAAAAAATCTGATAATCAAATATTAGAAACTTTAAAACAAAATGATTTAGAAAAAGAAAAAACCACAAAAGATATTAACCAAAGTTCAGAAAATAATAAAAGTATTATAATACCACCTATAACAGAAACACCTTCTGAAATTTATCCTTCCAAAACAACAGAAAACAATCAAAGTTCTATCTTTAGCGATGATATCAATATAACACAGGAAAAATTACCATGAAAATAACTCTTTTTTTAAGCCTTATTGGTATATTTTTTGCAGCATGCGAACAAACCAAAAGTGTAGAATATTATCAAAATCATCCTGAAGAAGCAAAAAAAAGAAGTTTAGAATGCAGACACAAAGCTATCATCAGTCAAGATTGTGTTAATGCATATAAGGTAGGTTTTCCAAAAGATGAATGGGAAGATGAAAATATTTCTAATCCTTAAAAGCTATGAAAGTTTCAAAATTCGCCCATTTAAAAATACTTTCTATTTTCTTAAAACCTGCCTTTTCTAGCATATTTAAATTTTCTTTTTGACTATAAGGAATTAAAACATTTTCTAAAGCTTCTCTTTTAGTTGCAATTTCAAACTTAGAATAGCCTTGTTTTTCTTTATAATCAGCATAAAGTTCTATGATATTTTTAGACAAAAAAGCATCTTCATAAAGGATTTTTTCACTCATAATCAAAATGCCTTTAGAGTTTAAATTTTTATAAATTTTATCAAGCAATTCTTGTCTTTTAGGAGGGCGAATAAACTGCATGGTATAATTTGCCACAAAAACATCGCAAACAAAAAAATCAAACTCACATAAATTAGCTTCAAAAAAACTTATATCAAGTCCATAAGCTTTAGTTTTTGACTTTGCAACTTCAAGCATAGAAGCAGAATTATCCACGCCAAAAAGTTTAAAATCCTTTCTTAGATTTGCCAAAAAAATCAAAAAATTAACACTTGAGCAGCCTAAATCACAAACACTTGCACTTGTAGGTAAAATTTTAGCCAATAAATTAGCACAAAGTTCTAAATTTTCTCTATAAAATGGTACAGAACGATTGATCATATCATCAAAAACACTAGCCACGCTTTTATCAAATTCAAATTGTTTTTTAGGGCTTTGTTTAAAAAGTTCATCTTTCATCATTTTTCCTTAATAATTCTCTAGCTTGTTCTATGTCTTTGGTAATTTGATTTTTAAGTTTTTTTAGATCCTGAAATTTTTGATTCTCTCTTAGAAAAAATATAAACTCGAGTTCAAAAAACTCCCCTTGTGTGAAATTTTCACCCAATTCTTCTAAAATATGACTTTCTATAGCAAAATTTTCATCGCTTGATCTTACACCTAAAAAACTCACACTTTTATAAATATTTTTTTGGCTTTTTAACAAAGTAGCATAAACACCATTTTGAGGCAAAAAATAGCCTTTACAATCTAAATTTATAGTCGCAAAAAGTTCCTTAGAACCCAAACCTTGTCCTTTAATCATCTTCCCTTTGATGCTATAATCTCTTCCTAAAAATTCTTTTGCTTTTTGCAAATTTGCTTTTGATAAAAAATCCTTAATTAAACTTGCATGAACACCTATTCCACCTATGCTAAATTCATCAACTATTATAGTTTTTATCCCACTTAAAGACTCAATATCTTTAGCACTATAAGCCCTATTTTTCCCAAAAGAAAAATCATATCCCACTACTATAAATTTTAAATTGACAAATTCTTTTTTCAAAAAACTTAAAAAATCTTTACCATCTAAAGATTTTATACTTTCAAAATCCACTTCTATAACTTTTTTTCCTGAAATTTCTTCTTTTTGACGATTTGAGCAAAGAAATTGACCCTTAAATTTATTAATAACTAATAAAGCCCCATTCTCATCTAAACATTTTACAAGTTTTAGATGTCCTAAATGCACGCCATCAAAACAACCTATAGCCAAAGAGGTAATATTAATTTTTGATATAGTAGTAAAAATATTCAATATTGCCTTCCTTTCCTTTAATGCTTGATTTTTGCGTATTTTTTAAAAGCCAACCTAACTTAGCACATGCTTTTTCAAAATCCATTCTTGTTTTTAAGATTGCCTTGTCATCTTTTAAAACACCCTTTTTATCTCTTTTGATATTTTTTCCCACTTCAAACTGAGGTTTAAAAAGTAAAATAATTTCCTTTAAAGCCAAATTATCGATATAATAAAGTAAATTAATAAGAGAAATAAAACTCACATCACAAGTAATAAGTTCAAATTTTTCTTCACTTTTAAAGGCTCTAAGATCTGTATTTTCATATAAAATAATTTTTTCATTTACTCTTAAACTTGGATGGAGTTGATTACTACCCACATCAAGAGCAGTGATTTTTAAAGCCTGATTTTCAAGTAAAATTTGCACAAAACCGCCCGTGCTAGATCCTATATCAAGACAATTTTTATGTTTTATTTCAATATTATTTTCTTCTAAAAAATTTTTTAATTTCAAAGCTGCTCTTGAAACATAAATTTCACTTAAAAGATCCAATTTTAACTCATTGGTTAAAAGTATATCTTCAGGATTTAAATCTTGCGTTTTTTTTAAATTTTCTAAAAAATTTTTCACATCAAAAGAAGCTTTAAAACTTTTACCATTAAGCAAAACCTCTTCATTTTCTATAAGCTCTAAGGCTTTATTTCTACTGATATTTAAACGCTTTGAAACAAAAAAATCAAATCTCATTTTAAACTCTCATTTATTCTTTTTTCTAAGTCTTCTTTTTCTTTAGAAAACCACCAAATGCCTATTTCAAAAGCATTTTTTTTAAAAATTTCTCTAAGATCTTTAAGATCTTTTTCAAAAAGATCTTTTTCTTTTTGAATTAAACTTAAATTATGATCTTTTAAAAAATCAAAATTATTCATCCATAAAAGTATTTGTTCTTGTTCGGATTTTAAGGCATTATTTCTTTGCTCTTTTAAAAAATAACTTCCTAAAACCATGATAAAACACAAAAATAAAACAATTATTTTTATCTTTATTTTCAAAACAAAATTAAAAACAAAAGCTAAAAGAGAACAAAACATAAAAAAATTAAAAAAATCAAAAATAAAATTTAAAACCCTAAATCCCAAATATCCAAAATAAGAAAAAATAAAAAATTTTAAATTTGAAACAAAATACAATAATTCAGATAAAAAATCAAAATAAACAAAAGAAGAACTTTTATAAGCGATGATTTTCCTAGAAAAAAGTTCTAAATTTAAAAGTTCATTGTAAGTAAAAAAAAGCCCATAAAATGCATAAAATAAAGCAGTAAAAAAACTAGCGATAACAACTATTCTAAAATCATTATAAGCATTATCTACAAATTGCAAATGTAATTCTTTTTTTAAAAATATCATCAATAAAGGCAAAATTATAAATATAAAAACAAAATCAATTTTTTCAAGATTTAAAAAATTTAAAAATAAAGAAATAAGTCCAAAAATCGCCAAGAAAAAACTAAAAATATAAAGATAAAAATCCCCCATACTAATACGATAAAACAAACTTCCCTTAATCAAAGTAGCTTCTTTTATAATATTTTTTCTAAGCTTTAAAAATAAAAAGAATTCCCAAAAAAGTGTTAAAAAAATAGGAATTAAAAAAAATAAAGAAAAAGCACTCCTTTGCCAAGTTAGCAAAAAGCCAAAAAGGCTTAAAAGCGTTAAAATATAAGAACTATTCTTTAACAAGCTCATTAAAAGCACTTTCATCTATACATTTTACTTCAAGCTCTTTAGCCTTACTAAGCTTAGAACCTGCCTCTTCTCCAAAAAGCACATAGTCAGTCTTTTTAGAAACTGAGCCGCTTACCTTACCCCCAAGCTTTTCTATCAAAGCCTTAAACTCATCTCTTGGGCGTGAAAGAGTGCCTGTAATTACAAAAGTTTTACCAAAAATCACACCATCGCTTTTGATTTCAAGTTTTTCTATTTTCAAATTTAAAAGCTTGTAAAACTCATCAATTCTTGTACGATTAACACGCGTAAATTCGCAAAGACTTAAAGCCATTTGCTCTCCAAAACCTTCTAAATTGGCATAAGCTTCAAAGCTTTGCTTGTGCCACTCTTTACCAAAACTTAAACTTAATTTTTTAGCCGCAACCTCGCCAATATGCTCTATTCCTAAAGCTGTGATAAAACGAAAAAGCTCACATTCTCTTGCTTGTTCTATGGCATTTAAAAGATTGTTAATTTTCTTTTCCTTAAAGCCTTCCAAACCTTCAAAATCACTAAATTTTAAATGAAAAATACTCTCAAGTGTAGTGATTTTTTTGTGCTTGTATAAAAGCTCTACTATATTTTCTCCCAGTCCGTCGATATTAAGACATTTTTTAGAAACAAAATGAATGATAGAATTTACAAGTCTATCTTCACAGTCTATATTTTGACATTTTATTAAAGTTCCTTCATCTAAAAGCTCACTTTGGCAAGTAGGACAAAGCTTAGGGCGTGAAATTTCCATCTCTAAACCTTCTCTACGATCTTTAAAAACCTTAGTGATTTTAGGGATAACATCGCCACTTCTTATCACGCTTACAAAATCATTGATTTTAACATCAAGTCTTGCAATCTCATCAAAATTATGGAGTGTGGCTGATTTTACTACAACCCCATCTAAATTTACAGGTTCTAAAACCGCCACAGGAGTGATCACTCCACTTCTTCCCACTTGTAAATTTACACCTATTAAACGCGTGGTTTTTTCAAGTGCAGGAAATTTAAAAGCTGCCATAAATTTTGGAAATTTTACTGTATAGCCTAATTCTTCACAAAGTGCAAGATCATCAACCCTTACCACCATACCATCCATCATCATAGGCTTTTTTTCTCTTAAAGCTAAAAGCTCATCATAAGCTTTTAAAACCTCGTCTAAATTAACACAAAGTCTTACAAAATCATCTTTTAAAAAACCGAGCTCTCTGATAAATTGCATCACCTCGCTATGTTTGGTAAAATTTAAGGTATTTTCCCCTACTCCCCAAGGATAAAATTTCAAATTCCTTTCTTTGGTGATGCTTGTATCAAGCTGCCTTAAACTCCCACTTGCAGCATTGCGTGGATTGGCAAATAAACTTTGATTTAAAAGGGCTCTTTTTTCGTTGATTTTCTCAAAATCATCTTTTAAAATCACCACTTCTCCACGAATTTCTATCCTTTCTTTATAGGCTATATTTTTAGGTATATTTTCTATCTCAAAAACATTAAGCGTTATATCCTCACCCACTTCGCCATCGCCCCTAGTGGCACCGCTTACTAATTTACCATTTTCATAAAGCAAATTTAAACTCGCTCCATCAAATTTAGGCTCTATAAAAAAGTTTTTTTCACATTTTGCGCGTTTTGCCCAAGCCCTAAGCTCACTCTCATCAAACACATCTTCCATCGACCACATACGCTTTAAATGAGCTATTTTTTTAAACTCGCTTTGTATAGTAGGAGCTATTTTTTGCGTTGGAGAGTCTTTTGAAATTTCATCTTTATTTTGTTCTTCAAAAGCTCTTAATTCTCTGATTAAAGCATCGTATTCTTCATCGCTAGCCAAGGGTTCATCTTTTTCATAATATGCCCTCATCCACAAATTGGCTAAAGCAACTTTTTCTAAATACTCTTCTTTTTTCATCTAAACTCCTATATTATCCATTGCCTGCGCTAAAGCAAAAAGTTGTTTGTGCTCATATAAATCATGCACTCTTATAATACTAGCACCATTTTCAAAAGCCTTTAAATGCAAATACAAAGTTCCTGCTAAACGATCTTTAATCTCGCTTTGAAAATACGCATTAATCACACTTTTGCGACTCGCACCTATAAGCAAAGGCTTGTTAAATTGCAAAAAATGCTCTAAGTGTTTGATTAAAATCATATTATGCCCCGCACTCTTTCCAAAACCAATACCTACATCTAAAATACTTTCTTTTACTCCAAAACTTTCTAAAAGTTCAAGTTTTTCTTTAAAAAATAAAGTCATCTCATCAAGTAAATCTTCATAAAAAGGATTATCTTGCATGTTATTTGGATTGTTTTGCATGTGCATTAAGCAATATTTTGCCTCATATTTACTTGCAAGTTTGGCTAGATTAAGATTTCTTAAACTTGTAATATCATTAATGAGTTTAAAACCCTTATTTAAAGCATATTCTAGACAATATTCATCAAAACTATCTAAACTAAAAATCGCTTTTTCATGATAATTTTTCTCATAAATTAAGTCAAGTATTTTTTTCAGTCTTTTAAATTCCTCTTCCTTACCACAATACTCACTCCCAGGTCTTGAACTTACCGCACCTATATCGATATATTCAGGCTTTAAAGCAAGAAAGTCATTAAGCCTTTTTTCAAAGTCTTCTTCGCTCACACGACTTTTTGCATTAAAACTGTCTTCATTGACATTAATCACTACCATAAGCTCAGCTTTTTTTGGTTTTAAAAAATCTTTTTGCAAAAAAAGAGCCAAATTTTTAAGTCCAAAATCTTGAAGCTTTTCTTTAGCAATAAGCTTTTGAATTTGTTCTTTACTTGCCATTAAAAGTGCATTTGAATGAGTGATTTTTGCAGTAATTACTTCTTTATGAGTAATAAGTTCAGCTCCTACTCTTAAAGCATCTTGTTTTAAAATATTTGCTGCAGGAGTGGAAATATCTTTGATAAAAATAAAATGAATTTTTGTTTTTTCACTCATAATCTTTTGTCCCATTTTATGGGGATTTATGAAAGAACAAAGCAAATTAAAATCGGTATTTGGATTGATTTTAAAAAATTTCATTTTATTTCTTTGTATAATAATTTAGTAAAAGAGTAGCTAAAAGCACCCCGCTTTTAGAATTTAATTTTGCAAGCTCATAGCCTTCATAAAAAAACTCTAATTCTTCAGCATTAAAATCTTTATATTTCACACATTCTTTAGCAAGTAATGCGATTTGATCCATAAGTTCATTTTTATCCAAATTTTCATTTTTTTGCAAAAAATCAAAAAGCATTCTTAAATCCATTCTTTTAAGATCTAAATCAAGTTTTTTAACTTCCTTTTCAACTTTTCTTTTTTCACAAATAAGACGTGATTTTATAGTAGGTAAAAGTAAATTTTTAGAAGGTACCACAATAAGAAATTTAATATTTTTTGGAGGTTCTTCGAGAAGTTTAAGTAAAAAATTTTGTGCTTCTATCCTATAAGAATCCGCCATTAAAACAATAATTTTTTCTTCGGTTTCTGCGATATAGCTTTCTTTTTCAACTGCTCTTGCATCATCAAGTAAAAATTCATTTTGTGGCATAAAAAATCTTAATTTTTTAATACCAAAATTATTAATCATTTCTTCTTTAATACCTAAAAAATCTTCACTGATAATAATCTTACTAATAAACAAAATATTTATCCTAATTGCACCTTGGAAAATAATATTGCATCCAAACTTACATCAAAAAGTTGATATAAACTAATAAGCTTGATATCCAAGTCTTTATCTTTAGAATTTAAATAAAAACTATCTTGTAACTGCTCATCAAAAAGCCACAATAAACTATCATCTCTTGATTTAGCGATTAAAGATTTATTATCAGAAGCACTTCCTATGTAAAAATACACATAACCATTAGGAAAAGAAATGTCAAGCAAGTCATTAAGTAAAGCTATATCTTCTGAACTTTGTACTTTCTTCTTGCATAAAGAATTTAACGACACAAAAGGAAGCATGGGACGAGCGGCTTTTGAATTTATATTTTTTAAAAAATACTCTTCATACCAAGATCTTTGTTCATCGCACATTAAGACAAAAGTGCGTCCCTCTAAAAGATATTTAAGTCTTGCAGCCATCAAAGGAGCCCATTCTAAACGACGCGACTCCAACCATGCCATAAAAGCTCCGCCATTGCGAATATTTTCAAGAGTAAAACTTAAAAAATCACTCATTTATTTATCAAGTCCGTAGCACTCATGTAGTGCTCTAACTGCAAGTTCTCCGTATTTTTCATGAACTATCATTGAAATTTTTATTTCACTAGTAGAAATCATACCGATATTAATCCCCTCATCAGCTAAAGCTTTAAAAGCTTTACTTGCCACTCCTGAATGTGATTTCATGCCTACACCGACTATAGAAACTTTTACTACGGCACTATCACTTTCTATAGTTGTTTTTGAGCTTAAAATTTTTTGCATAGCATTTTTAGCTAATTCAAGTTCATTTTGAGGAACCGTAAAACCCAAATTTGTAGCGCCATCAACTCCAACATTTTGTATAATCATATCTACATTAATATTTTCATTTGCTAAAACAGAAAAAATTTCAGCTGCGATTCCAGGCTTATCTTCTACATTTCTTAAAGTCACTCTTGCTTGATTTTTATCCAAAGCAATACCACTTACTAAAGCTTGTTCCATTCCATCTTCCTTTGTTATCATTGTTCCTTCGTTATTGTTAAAACTACTTCTAGTTACTAAGTTAACATTTAATTTTTTTGCAAGCTCTACAGAGCGATTTTGCAAAACTTTTGCACCCAAACTTGCAAGTTCAAGCATTTCTTCATAAGAAATTTTATCCAATTTCTTTGCCTTTGGTTCAATTCTTGGATCTGTTGTATAAACCCCATCAACATCGGTATAAATTTCACACAAATCCGCATTTAAGGCACCTGCTACCGCCACAGCACTTAAGTCGCTTCCACCACGCCCTAAGGTAGTTACATTACCTTCCTCATCTACACCTTGAAAACCTGCTATAACAACTATTTTACCATTTTGAAGTTCTGATTTTATCGCTTTTGTATCAATATGATGAATTCTTGCCTTTGTAAAAACACTATCTGTAATAATTCCCGCTTTTCTCCCAGAAAATGATATAGCAGGATAACCCTTTTCATTTAAAGCGATGGAAAGTAAAGCGCTTGTTACACGCTCTCCACTGCTTAAAAGCATATCCATATCTTTACCATTAGGAGTTTTACTAAAATATTCAGCTTGCTCGATAAGAGTATTTGTCACCCCACTCATTGCAGATACTACAACAACAAGTTGATTACCTTGTTGTACACTTTGGATAACCCTATTGGCTACTGCTTCGATACGCTCAAGTGTTCCAACGCTTGTTCCACCATATTTTTGAACTATAAGCATTTTAGATATAACCTTTCTCTTCAAAATATTTGATCACTCTAACATAAATATTTTTTTTGAAATGATTAATCATTTCAAAAATTTGTTTAACACTCACAAATTGATAATCATCAAATTCAGGATGCTTGGTATTGATATTGATTGTAGCACCGTGCTTTAAACGCACTAAAAAATATTTTTGAATCTGTCCATCATAAGGATACATTTTTTTAACAATTTTACTCGGAAAATCATAACTCAACCATTCTGGATACTCAGCAATGATTTCAACCTCATCAGTGCCTATTTCTTCTTTTAGTTCTCTAAATAAAGCGTTTTTGACACTTTCACCTTTATCAATACCTCCTTGTGGAAATTGCCAAATATTATCCATATCACTTCTTTTAGCTATAAAAATCTTACACTCAAAAGGATAAGAACTTGATAAAACAATAGCTGCAACATTTGGTCTATAATTTTTCTCGTTTTCCACAATATTTTTCCTTAAATCTCAAGAATATAATTTTAACCTAAATCAAATCAAATTTTTATTAAAATACATTAAAAATTTAATAAAATATTTTAGGGTTTTTATGTATTTTTATATCCATATTCCATTTTGTGAAAGCAAATGTAATTATTGCGCTTTTACAAGTTTGAAAAAAAATGATTATGAAAAAGCTTATTTTCAGGCTTTAAAAGAAGATATTGTTTTTCAATTAAAACAATTTAACATTCAATCAAATCAAATTAAAACCTTATTCATAGGCGGAGGAACACCAAGTTGTGTCGATGCGTATAATTATGAAGATATTTTTAAAATTTTATATCCCTTACTAGATAAAAATGTAGAAATTTCATGCGAAGCTAATCCCAACTCAGCAACATTAAATTGGCTTAAAAATATGAAAAATTTAGGAGTTAATCGCATTTCTTTTGGAGCTCAAAGTTTTCATCCTAAAAAACTTCACTTTCTTGGAAGAATTCATAATCAAGAAATGATTATCAAAGCATTAGAAAATGCAAATAAAGTAGGTTTTAAAAATATCAATTTAGATCTTATTTATGATACAAAATTAGACAATAAAAAAATGCTTGAATTTGAACTCTTACACTTAAAACAAATCAAGGCTTTAATCACACACCTTAGTGCTTATAATTTAACCATAGAATCAAACACAGCCTTTGCCAAAAAAGAACATTTCAAAAAAAATGCTCCTAATTTAATGAAATTTTTCATCAAACAACTTCTAGAGCTTGACTTTTTTCAATATGAAATCAGTAATTTTTCAAAAACCAAAGCCCAAATTTGCAAACATAATCTTGCTTATTGGCAAGGAAAAAACTACCTAGCTTGTGGATTAAGTGCGGTAGGATTTTATGAAAATAAGCGTTTTTATACAGCAAAAAATTTAAAAAATTACATAGAAAATCCTACTTTTAGATCTATAGAGCAACTAAGCTCCAAAGACTTGAATTTAGAACATCTATTTTTAGGACTTAGAAGTATAGTAGGGATTGATGAAACAAAACTCAATCAATGGCAAAAAGACAAAATAAATATATTATTAAAAGAAAAAAAACTTTTTTACAAAAATAAAAGATATTTTAATCCTAATTTTCTCATTAGCGACGAACTTGCTTTATATCTCTCATCTTAAATTTAAGTTTTTTAAGTAAAATATTTATTTAAAATATCAAATCAAAGAGTAACGATTAATGAGTTTTGGTGAAATTATAGTTATTTTAGTTGTAGCGATTTTAGTCTTAGGGCCTGATAAACTTCCAGAAGCTATAGTACAAATAGCAAAAATTCTAAAGGCTGTAAAACGCAACATAGATGATGCAAAATCAAGCATAGAAAAAGAAATACGCATCAATGACTTAAAAGAAGAGGCTAAGAAATACAAAGATGAATTTTCAAGCACTAATGAAAATATACGCAAAAAACTCAGTTTTGAAGAATTTGATGACCTTAAAAGAGATATTTTAGATAAAACAAAGGTAGATTTAACCTTTGATAGCAGAGATAATAACGTAAAAAATAACCTTAGCGGACAAAATTTAAATACAGAAGAAAAACCAAATCTTAGCAAATTAGAAACACAAGATAAAACGGAAAAATAAATGTTTGAAGAATTAAGACCTCATTTAATAGAACTTAGAAAACGCCTTTTTATAAGCGTTGCTTGCATTGTAGTTATGTTTATTGTATGTTTTGCTCTACGAAGCTATATCTTAGATATTTTAAAAGCTCCACTTATAGCTGTTTTACCCGAAGTAGCCAAACATGTGAATGTAATTGAAGTACAAGAAGCCTTATTTACCGCAATGAAGGTTAGTTTTTTTGCAGCCTTTATCTTTTCTCTACCTGTGATTTTTTGGCAATTTTGGAAATTTGTAGCTCCAGGACTTTATGATAATGAAAAACGCCTTGTGGTGCCTTTTGTTAGCTTTGCAAGCATTATGTTTGCCTTGGGGGCTTGTTTTTGCTATTTTGTTGTAGTGCCTTTGGCTTTTAAATTTTTGATTAATTTTGGTTTAAATGAAGATTTTAATCCTGTGATTACCATAGGAACTTATGTAGATTTTTTTACGAAAGTTGTTGTGGCTTTTGGCTTAGCTTTTGAAATGCCTGTAATTGCCTTTTTCTTTGCTAAAATCGGACTTATAGATGATAGTTTTTTAAAACGCCATTTTCGCATAGCTGTTTTAGTTATTTTTGTTTTTTCAGCCTTTATGACTCCACCTGATGTTTTATCTCAATTTTTAATGGCAGGACCACTTTGCGGACTTTATGGACTTTCTATTTTAATTGTTCAAAAGGTAAATCCTGCCCCAAAAGATAAAGAAAGCGATGAATAAAGACTTACTTCTTTCAAGCTATGATTACACTCTAGCTAATAAACTCATAGCCAACTATCCTGCAAATCCAAAAGAAGATGCTAAGCTTTTGGTTTTTGATCGCAAAAACAAAGAAATTTTTCACACTACTTTTAAAAATTTAAAAGACTTTTTACCCGACTGCGCGATTTTTTTCAATGATACCAAAGTTATTAAAGCAAGAATTTATGGCAATAAAGCAAGCGGAGGAAAAATAGAGCTTTTCTTACATCAACCTTTTTTAAATTCTCACAATCCGCTTTTTCTAGCTCAAATTAAAGGGCGGGTTAAAAAAGATGAAATCTTATATTTTAAAGAGGATTTAAAAGCGCGCGTTGTAGAACTTTTAGATGATGGTCTTCGAAAGGTTCAATTTTTTCAAAATGATAAAACCTTAGACACCTCAAATCTTTACAACCTGCTTGACAAGATAGGACATATACCCTTGCCTCCTTATATTAAAAGGGAAGATGAAAAAAGCGATTTGAAAGATTATCAAAGTATCTTTGCAAAAAATTTAGGTGCAGTGGCTGCTCCGACTGCAAGTTTACATTTTAGTGAGACTATGCTTGAAAATTTAAGAAAAAAACACGAAATTTATCATTTAACCTTACATGTAGGAGCTGGAACCTTTAAAAGCGTGGAATGTGAAAATATACAAGAGCATAAAATGCATAGTGAATTTTTTAATATTCCGCAGCAAGCATGTGAAATTATAGATTCTAAACAAGCTATTTTAGGCGTAGGAACAACGGTAACAAGAACCATAGAATATTATGCAAGAACTAAAACAAAAAGCGGTTTTTGTGATCTTTTTTTACACCCGCAAAATCCACCTATAAGACAAAATCATCTTTTAACCAATTTTCATTTACCAAAATCTACTCTTATCATGCTAGTTTCAGCTTTTATCGGTAGAGAACAGTGTTTAAAACTTTATGAACTCGCCATAAAAGAAAAATATCGCTTTTACTCTTATGGCGATGCGATGTTAATCTTGTGATTTTTCTTTAAAATTTATTGCTATTTTAGCTTGAAGTTTTAGCCAATCTTTTTGAAGCATGATAGGAAAACCACCATAAACACGCCCGCCTTCTAAATTTTTACTCACACCGCCTCTTGCAGCTATGGTGCTAAAATCGCCTATTTTTAAATGTCCACTCGTTGCACTTTGACCACCCATAATAACATTGCGTCCTAACTCACTTGAACCTGAAATTCCAGTTTGCGCCACAATGATACAATTTTGACCTATATTGCAATTATGTCCGATTTGAACTAGATTGTCTACCTTAGTACCTGCTTTGATAATAGTGCTATCAAAAACTGCTCTATCTATAGTTGTACAAGCCCCTACTTCTACAAAATCTTCTAAAATCACATTGCCATTATGATAAATTTTATAATGTTCGCCGTTTTTATTGTGCGCATAACCAAAGCCATCGCTTCCTATTACACAATTGGCAAGCAAATGACATTTTTTACCGATTTTAGTGTCATTATAAATAACTGCATTAGGATGGATAATACTCTCATCACCAATGCTGACATTATCGCCTATATAAGCTCCTGCCATAATGATTACATTTTCACCGATATTTACATTATCACCTATATAAACATTAGGCATGATTCTTGCGCTTTTTGCAATATTTTGTACTTTTTCTTTAGCTGTGCTTATCAAAGGTTTAGCAAAAAGCTTGCTTAAAAAAGCAAAACTCAAATGTGGACTTTGAGTAATCAAAGCTTTAGTATCTTTAGGTACTAAATTTTCATATTCTTTAGATACTAAAATAGCAGCAGCTCCTGTGTGAGGTATATCTTTGGTATTTTTCTCACCATCACAATAAGTAAGCTCTGTAAAATTTGCTTTCAATAAAGAATTTAAAGCACTGATTTCTATATCCTCGCCTTTATATTCCAAGCTTAAAAATTCTGCTATTTCACTTAATTTCATTTAATCTCCATCAAAACAGATCCACTGCGAACTATATCACTAGGATTGTATTTTTTAATTGTTTTTAAAAAATTATCAATGCGATTTGCATCATCAGCAACCATTAAAAACAAAAAATTCTCATTGCTATTTGCAATAGTACCATTATAAGCTTTCAAAACGGCATCAAGTCCACCTAAATTTTCATTTAAAGGAATTTTCACCAAAGCCATTTCTTTGTCAATAAATTCCTCACTTTCTATCACTTTATAAGTAGGAATAAGCTTATGAAGTTGTTTGACTATCTGCTCAAAAGTTCTTTCATTTCCTGAAGTGACTATATTAATACGCGAAAATTCTTTATTTTCCAAAGGTGCTACTGTAAGCGAGTCAATATTATAGCCTCTTCCTGAAAAAAGTCCTACTATACGAGATAAAACCCCATGCTCATTTAAAACAATTACCGATAAAACCCTTCTCATTGTCTATCCTTTGCCTTTGGTAAAATCATATTATAAATCGCACCTCCTGCAGGTACCATAGGTAAAACATCTTCAAAACGATCAATTTTTACATTTAAAATAGAGGTTTTATCGCTTTTTAAAGCTTGGCTAAAAGCTTGAATGAATTCTTCTTTGTTTGAAATTTCATAACCTTCGCAACCAAAACCTTGAGCAATTTTGATAAAATCAGGCTGAGTATTTAAATCTGTTTGTGAAAAATGCTCTTTATAAAACATACTTTGCCATTGTCTTACCATACCTAAAAAGGCATTGTTTAAAATAATATTTATAGTTTTTATACCATACTCATGAGCAGTCATAAGCTCTTGGATATTCATCAAAACCGATCCATCGCCTACGAAATTAATCACCACTTCTTCACCCACAGCAAGCTTTGCACCCAAGGCAGCAGGTAAAGAATATCCCATAGTTCCTTGCCCTCCACTTGTTGCAAGTTGTCTTGGATAATTAAAAGGATAAAACTGTGCTACCCACATTTGATGCTGACCCACATCAGTAATAATCCTTGCATCTGGAGCCATTTTCGCACATTCTTCAATCACCCATTGCGGTTTTAAAATCTCATTGCTATCTTCATAAGAAAGCGGATAAAGTTCATTATAACGCTTTAAAGTTTCGCGCCATTCTTTAAAAATTGTATTAAAATTTTCCTTTTTAAGCTCTTCTAAAAGCTCTTTAAGAACTTCTTTAATATCTCCTACTATAGGATAATGTGCATTGATAATCTTTGAAATAGAACTAGGATCAATATCAACATGAACTATAGTCGCATGTTTAGCAAATTCACTTGTTTTTCCTGTAATCCTATCATCAAATCTTGCTCCTACACTCACAAGCAAATCACACTCACTTAAAGCCATATTAGCAGCATAGCTTCCATGCATACCTGCCATTTTAAGATTAAAAACATCATCACTTCTTAAAGTTCCAAGCGCCATTAAGGTTTCAACTGCTGGAATTTTTGTAAATTTTATAAGCTCTCTGATTTGCTCACTTGCATTAGAACTGATACAACCTCCACCCAAGTAAAATAAAGGTCTTTTTGCTTCTTTTAAAAGCTCTGCAAATTTTTTAATTTGCTTTGAGTTACCCTTATAAACGGGTTTATAAGTTTTCATAGAAATTTCTTTAGGATATTCCCAAAGTCCCAAAGTTGCACTTACATCTTTTGGCACATCTATATGCACAGGCCCAGGCCTACCACTTCTTGCTATATAAAAAGCCTCTTTTAAAATGCGTGGAAACTCTTCTATGCAAGTAACTAAATAATTATGCTTCACGCAAGGTCTTGAAATACCTACTGCATCAATTTCTTGAAAAGCATCTGTACCAATAAGAGAATTTGCTACCTGCCCTGAAATCAACACCAAAGGGATAGAATCACTATAAGCCGTAGCTAGACCTGTAATAGTATTTGTAAAACCTGGTCCGCTTGTAACTATAGCTACACCCACTTCTCCGCTCATTCTTGCGTAAGCATCAGCAGCATGCAAGGCCGCTTGTTCATGACGCACTAAAATATGTTTAAAATATTTTTGATTGTAAATTTCATCATAAATATTAAGTGCAGCGCCTCCAGGATAACCAAAAACAATTTTAACATTTTCTTCTTTTAAAGCCTCGCAAATCATTGCTGAACCGCTTAACTCTTTCATAATAACACTCCAAAAAATTATTGTAAAAGCTCTTTAAGTGCTAAATTAAGTCTTTTGCCATCAACACTCGCACCTAATTTTATTTTAGCTTCTTTCATTACCAAACCTTGTTCTTTTAGTGAACTTACACCCAATTCTTCTATAAGTTGTTTTAAGACTAAAGTTAACTCCTCATCACTTAGTTGTTTAGGCAGATAAATTTCAAAAAGACTTATTTCATTTTGTTCTTTTTGTGCTAAATCTTCACGATTTGCCTTAAGATAAAGTTCGATTGCGTCTTTGCGTTTTTTGATTTCACTTGCAATGATTTTATAAATTCTTTCATTATCTAATTCTATTCTTTCATCCACTTCTATTTGCTTAAAAGCTGCATTTAGAGTTCTTAAACTATCTCTTTTAAAATCATCTTTTTGTTTCATTGCCTCTTTGATATCGTTTAAAATTTGTTCTTTTAAAGTCATTTTTTTCCTTTTTAGTTAAAATTACAAGCTTTAAGGTTTAAACCAAAACCTTCTAAGCCTATATAGTCTTTATCACAACTTTGAGATAAAAGTTTAATTTCTTCTATACCAAAATATCTTAAAATCTGTGCTCCTATACCATAGTTTTTGTATTGAGTGGTACTGGATTTTTCTCCTTGCATGAAAACTATAACGCCACCATTTTCACTAAGAAATTTGATTTGCTCTAAAAGTTTTGAAAATTTATCTGAAGTTAAAAGCTCAAAATCACTACCACTGATATGAAATTTAACATTTTCGCATTTTTTGATATCTTTAAAGCAAAAAGCTATGTGTTGGGTTTGATTATGATCACTAAAGATAAATTTTTCTGCTTTAAAGCCTGCTAAAACACTTTGACTTTTTTCTTCAAGCTTAATAAGACTTTCATGTTTTAGGCGATATTCTATAAGATCGCTTACGGCTATCATATTTAAATCATGTTTTTGGCAAAAAATTTCTAGATCTTCTCTTCTTGCCATATCTCCATTATCTTTTACAATTTCACAAATCACACAAGCACCTTTTAATCCTGCTAATTTACAAAGATCAACCGTGCCTTCTGTATGACCTGTGCGTTCTAAAACCCCACCTTTTTTTGCGATTAAAGGATTGATATGCCCTGGTCTTACAAAATCACTCGCTTTAGCATTATCATCGGCAAAAATTTGTATAGTCATATTTCTTTCATAGGCGCTAACTCCCGTTGTAGTATCTTTTGCATCTACGGTTATAGTAAAAGCAGTTTCGTGGTTTGAAGTATTTTTAGGCACCATTAAAGGAAGTTCAAATTTTTTTGCTAAAGCTTCATCTAAGGCTACACAAACCACACCACGAGCTTCTTTTATCATGAAATTTACTTTTTCTTGGGTGCTAAATTGTGCAGGAAAGATTAAATCGCCTTCATTTTCTCTATCTTCTGCATCTACCATAACAAGCATTTTTCCTGCTTGTAAATCCTTAATTGCTTGTTCTACACTAACAAATTTCATCTTTATTTCCTTAAAATTTTTAAAATTATAACTTAAATTGCTTGACAAATAAATTAAAATTCATTATAATCACACTTTTAAAAAAATATTTATTGGGGTATCGCCAAGCGGTAAGGCAACAGGTTTTGGTCCTGTCATTCAGGGGTTCGAATCCCTTTACCCCATCCACTTCTTATTTTATATTTCAAATATCTTATATGCCGCGAAGTAGAGCAGTGGTTAGCTCGTCGGGCTCATAACCCGAAGGTCGGGAGTTCAAATCTCCCCTTCGCAACCAAATGTATTAATCTTTAATCCTCTTCACTTCTTTTTATTCGTATTAAAATAATTTAAAATAATTGTATTGTTATAATTTTTGTTGAGTTTTTAAAATACTTTAAAAGAATGATTGCAATCCAAAAAGAGTTTAACAACCTT
>NZ_RYYF01000004.1:0-152666 GCF_004378955.1 Campylobacter sp. US55 | reverse complement strand
GCTAATAATATCTTAGAAGATGTTAAGAAGAAGAGGTTTTAACCTTAGATAACTAGCTAAAAAGCTAGTTATCTCTATAAAATAATATATGTTTAATTCTTTAAGATTTAATGAAATTGTGATATAGACAAATTCTAATTGTTAATATTAAGTATATTTTTTAAATCAAATACATTTTAGAGTGTGATAAAATTCAGGGTTATCAAAACTTGGAGGAAAAGGAACACTCGCTCTAAATTCTTTATAAGCATTACCTGGAAGTTTGTCTATAATTTCTATAGTGTAAGAAACACTTGTATTTTGCATTTTGGCATTGCGGATATTTTTATCATTGAAAATTTCTCCCCCTGCTTTTTTTTGGTTTAATATGCTAAGCATCAAATAGCATTTTCTGATTTCAAATTTAGTAAGATTTTGGACCTTTCCGCTTACGATAACACTTTCATGTCTCAGATCTCTTGTGTAGGTTAGTTTGCTAAGATCGGCTTGAGTGGTGAATTGATTGATTGTTAGAAAAATAGAATATATCAAAAGTGCGATAAAAATAGTAGCTATGGTATAAGAAATCAAAGCCATTTCTTTCTGTTCGACTTTTAGAAAGATTAAAATACAAATCAAGGCAAAGCAAATAAGTAAAATAATAAAAGCTATAATATGAAAAATTGTAAAATGCATTAAAAACACTCCGAAACTAAGCGTATGGTATAGTTATTTTCATAGTTAAAATTTTCAAAAGCAATTCTTTGAAATTGGGTTGCATTTTTCTTTAGATCTTTAATTTCTCTACTTTTTTGTCTAAAAGGGATAAATTTCTTTTTATATTCTTCTATGATATTATCATTAGGTATTTTATCTGCAAAAATTTTAGCTGTAATTTTGCATTCTTTAAAATTATTTTTTGAATTATTTGTAATGTTAAAATCAACAATTAAATCATTTGAGCTTTGTATTATTTTTTGATCTGTAATAGCGGTTTTTCGAGTTCTTATTTCATTGTCTATTAGTTTATACCCATAGATATAAACTAAAAAACAAATAATAATATCAAATGCAATAATAAAAAGTGCTGCTATAGGTCTATGGCGTAAAAATACACAAAGAAGTAAAACACAAGTGAAGAGAAAAAAAACTAATAAAATCAGCATATAATCTACTAAATATAAATGAGTAGTGTAAAAAAGCACGATTTCTCTTAGTTTTTCCACTTGCGTATCCTTTTAGTTCATGTTGGCAGAACTTTGCTTTTTAGCATCTTTGGTATCAACCCAAATGTTTGGCACTGCTCCACCTGGAGTTAAGAAAATTTTAGCATCTTGATTGACTTTTAAAGCTTCATTAAATTCTTTTTGAGTTTCAATTTGCTTTAAATTTAGCAAAGGAGTGTTTAAGCTGTTTGCGATTTCTTTGTTAGAATAAGCTTGTGCATCTGCTTCTATTTTAACAGCCATAGCTTTACCTTTGGCACTGATTATGGTTGCATTTGCTTCCCCTTCAGCTAAAGCAGCTTTTTTTAAGGCTTCTTGATTAGCTCTTTCTACTTCATATTTAGTTCTTTCAGCCTCTTGTTTTGCAATTTGCACGCGTTCGATTTGTTCTTTTACTTTTGAAGGTAAAATAATTTCTCTAAGTTGTACAGCGCGAAGTTCTACAGGTTCGTTTGGTTGGGCTTCTATGGTTTTTCTTATACCTTCTTCTATTTGAGCGGCTATTGTATTACGATTAGTAGGAAGTTCTTCGGCTGTATATTTTCCTACAACACTTCGCACTACATCACGAACAACTGGATCGATAATTTTATTTTCCCAATTTAAGCTCCAAGTAGCTATGGTTTGAGGAACTTGCAAAGGATTTAAACGGTATTGCACCGTAACATCAATAGATACAGGCAATCCACGAGAATCAAGTACAGAAATACTATTTTTATTAATAACACCTGAACCTGAAGATAAATTTTCATTACTTCCCTCTATAGAAGCATAGTTGATTTGTCTTACTCTAGTATCGATTATGGTTATTTTTTGTACAAAAGGTAAGAAAAAGTGAAGTCCTGGTTCTAATGGATTTGGGTCATATTTACCTGTTGTTGATTTAATCCCCATTTCCCCAGAATTTATCACCATAAAAGGTTTTGCAACGATTAAAAATAAGATAATAATAATCACTCCATAAACAAATGGAGAGAATTTTCCAAAACCTTTAAAATTAAATTCTGGTGCTTTGAAATTGAAATTTTGACGGTTGTTGTTTCCGTTATTGTTAGAATTTCCATTTTTTTTATTGAAATAATCATTCAAATCAGCTGGCATTTATTTCCTTTTTTAAATATAAGTTAGCATAGATGCGTATTTTTCATTGCGTCCATAAACTACATCAAAATAAGCATCTTGAAGTTTTTTAGTTACAGATCCTCTTAAACCATTTCCTATTATTCTTGCATCGATATTGTTAATAGGTGTGATTTCAGCGGCTGTTCCGGTAAAAAATGCTTCATCAGCAGTATAAACTTCATCTCTTGAAATTCTTTGGCGAAGCACGGTGATACCAAGATCATGAGCGATTTTAAGCACTGTATCTTGAGTAATGCTTTTTAAAGAAAAATCATTTGGAGGCGTGATTAAAACCCCATCTTTTACAATAAAGAAACATTCTCCTGTTCCTTCTGCGATAAAACCTTCTTCATCAAGCATCAAAGCTTCTTCATAGCCTGCTTCAATAGCTTCAAATTTTGCAATTTGAGAGTTAAGATAATTCGCACTTGCTTTAGCTTTTCCCATGCATGATTTAACACTATTTCTTGCAAAAGACGAAATTTTTACTTTTATGCCTTTTTCTAAACCTTCTTCTCCAAGGTAAGCACCCCATTCCCAAGCTGCAATCCCAACTCTTACAGGAGCTTTTATATGATAAAGTCCCATAACTCCATCACCTAAGAAAATCAAAGGACGGATATAGACATTGCTTTGAAAATTGTTTGCTTTTAAGAGTTCAATTTGTGCATTTTCAAGATCTTTTTGAGAAAAAGGACAATTTAAAAGAGTAATTTTTGCAGACTCTAAAAGTCTTTTGGTGTGATCTTCAAGTCTGAAAATTGCTAAGCCTTTATCTGTTTTATAGGCTCTAGTTCCTTCAAAAACAGCATTGCCATAATGCAAAGAATGGGTTAAAAAGTGCAAAGTTGCATCTTTAAAATCAACTAATTTTCCATCCATCCAAATTTTATCTGCTGAGATCATTTTTTACCTTTTATAGTTGTTTATTTCTTAAAAAATATTATTTTAAGAATAAATCGGGATTTTATCAAAAATATACTAACAATAAGCTTTTATTAAATTAAGGTTTTTTGTTAAAAAAAATATTAGGTATTTTTTGAAATAATTATGAAAAATTATCGTTAAAAAGGAGAAATTATGCCATTGGTAAATATTAAATTAGCAAAGCCGTCTTTAAGCAAGGAACAAAAAGCGGAACTTATAGCTGATATTACCGAACTTTTAAGCACGAAATATAATAAAAGTAGAGAAAGAGTTGTGGTGGTTTTAGAAGATGTGGAAAATTATGACATAGGCTTTGGCGGAGAAAGCGTTGAAGCTATTAAAGCAAAGGCAAGTAAATGAGTTTAAACATAGGAGATAAAGCGCCTCAGTTTGAGCTTTTAAATCAAGATGGGGTAAAAATAGCATTAAAAGATTTTATTGGCAAAAAGGTGATTTTGTATTTTTATCCAAAAGATAATACCCCAGGTTGCACTACAGAAGCTTGTGATTTTAGTGCAAATTATGATAAATTTGGTGGTAAAAATGCAGTGATTATTGGTATCAGTCCTGATAGCGTGGCAAGTCATGAAAAATTTATCTCTAAATTTGATTTAAAACATACTTTACTTAGCGATAGTGAAAAAGAAGTTGCTAAAGTTTATGGAGCTTGGGGGCTTAAGAAAAATTACGGAAAAGAATACGAAGGTCTTATTCGTTCTACTTTTGTTATCGATGAAACAGGTAAGATTGCCCAAATTTATAGTAATGTTCGTGTAAAAGATCATGCTTTAAAAGTGCTTGAAAGTCTTTAATGCTAGTACATATTTGTTGTAGCGTAGATAGTCATTATTTTATTGAAGAACTTAGAAAAACTTATCCTAATGAAAAAATCATAGGATATTTTTATGATCCAAATATCCATCCTTTAAGCGAATACGAACTAAGATTTTTAGATGTAAAAAGATCTTGTGATAAACTTGGTATCAAGCTTTATAAAGGTGAGTATGAGTATGAAAAATGGCTTAATGCTGTGCGTGGTTATGAAGATGAGCCTGAAAAGGGTGCAAGGTGTGAAATTTGCTTTGATGTAAGAATGGGATCTAGTGTTAAATTTGCTGCTAAAATAGGAGAAAAAAAGCTTACTACTACGCTTTTAACTAGCCCTAAAAAAGATTTAGAACAGTTAAAAAATGCTTTACAAAAAGAATGTGAGCCTTATGGGGTAGAGTTTTTAGCTCCTGATTTTCGTAAAAATGGCGGCACTCAAAGGCAGTTTGCTTTAGCAAAAAAAGAAATGCTCTATCATCAAAATTATTGTGGTTGTATTTATGGACTTAAAAAACAAAAACAAGATAAGAATTTCATTGATGAATTAATGTCTTCTGTAAATAAGCAAATTTTACCTGCAAGTATAGAAGCAAGAATAGCTCTTTATAAAAAAGTAGTTTTATGGGAAAAAAAGGGTATAAAATTTGAAATTTTAAGAGAGAAATTTTTAAATTATCGTCTTTTAAGCGCTTTGATAAAATTAGATAAAAAGCCTGTTAAATCTCATATTTTATTTTATTCGCATTTTAAAAACGCTTATACAAGATTTTCTTTAAATGAAGAAAGCTTAAAACAGAATTTAAAAGAAGGTTTTTATAGAAGCACCAAAGATGAAATGGTTTTTGTAGAATTTTGGCGTTTTAATACATTTTTTAAAAATAAATGGAAAAATTTTGAAGATTTTTTAAAAAGACCTTTGAGTGTGCAAGCAGAAATTAAATGGCGCAATAAATTGTTTGGAACTTATAATCTTAGCCCTATTATCATCCTTGAAAATATTTTACCTTCAAGATATGAAGTGATAGCAAAAAGTGAAATTTATCATGATAATCAAGAGGTGCTTGTAGAAATTTAAGAAATTTATTAAGAAAAACTTTTTTGTTAATGTAATTTTTAATGATTTTTTTATATAATAAAATTTTTAATTGTTTTCAAGGTTAATTTAATAATGATAGATGTAATGCAAATTCAAGAAATCTTACCACACCGTTATCCTTTTTTACTAGTAGATAAAATTACAGAATTAAAAGTTAAAGAAGTGGTGCGAGGATATAAAAACATCAGTATAAGTGACCATGTTTTTATGGGACATTTTCCAGGGCATCCTATTTATCCTGGAGTTTTGATTTTAGAAGGTATGGCTCAAACAGGTGGAGTTTTAGCTTTTGAAAGTATGGAAGATAAAGTGGATCCAAAAAGTAAAGTGGTTTATTTCACAGGCATAGATGGAGCAAAATTTAGAAATCCTGTGCGTCCTGGAGATAGGCTTGATTATGAAATGAGCGTGGTTAAAAATCGTGGTAATATGTGGATTTTTAAAGGGCAAGCTTTTGTAGATGGAAATTTAGTTGCAGAGGCCGAGCTTAAAGCTATGATAGTGGATAAATAATGAAAAAAATTCATCCAAGTGCGGTGATTGAAGAGGGTGCACAACTTGGTGACGATGTTGTAATAGAAGCTTATGCCTATGTAAGCAAAGATGCTAAAATAGGTAATGATGTTGTCATCAAACAAGGTGCTCGAATTCTTTCAGATACAACTATAGGTGATCATTCTCGTGTATTTTCTTATGCTATAGTAGGCGATATTCCTCAGGATATATCTTATAAAGAAGAGCAAAAAAGCGGTGTTGTTATAGGAAAAAATGCAACTATTAGAGAATTTGCAACGATAAATTCAGGTACAGCTAAAGGAGATGGTTTTACTCGTATAGGCGATAATGCTTTTATTATGGCTTATTGTCATATTGCTCATGATTGTCTTTTAGGTAATAATATTATTTTAGCTAATAATGCAACTTTAGCAGGACATGTAGAGCTTGGAGATTTTACGGTTGTAGGCGGGCTTACACCTATTCATCAATTTGTCAAAGTAGGTGAGGGTTGTATGATAGCAGGAGCAAGTGCACTTTCTCAGGATATAGTACCGTTTTGTTTAGCAGAAGGAAATCGTGCAAGTATTAGAAGTTTAAATTTAGTAGGTATTCGTCGTCGTTTTGATAAAGATGAAGTAGATAGACTTAGCAGAGCTTTTAAAACTTTATTTAGACAAGGAGATTTAAAAGAAAATGCTAAAAATTTGCTTGAAAATCAAGAAAGTGAAAATGTTAAAAAAATGTGCCATTTTATATTAGAAACAAAGCGCGGAATTCCTATCTATAGGGGTAAAAATAATGCCTAGAAAATGTAGTTTTTGCAATGAAGTGGAGAATCCACAAAGAAGAATTTTAGCAAATGAAAATGATGATGCTTTTATTTGTGAATATTGCGTTGAAGGTGCTTATAGTATTATTTATGGAGAAGAAAAAGAATTTAAAGAACCTAAACAAAGCCATAATACAGAATTTAAAGATATCACTCCAAAAGAATTAAAAGCTTATCTAGATCGTTATGTTATAGGACAAGATAGAGCTAAAAAAGTTTTTAGTGTTGGAGTATACAATCATTATAAAAGACTTTTTAAAGCCGAACTTCAAGATGATGATACAGAGCTTTTTAAGTCAAATATTTTACTTGTTGGGCCAACAGGAAGTGGAAAAACTTTATTGGCGCAAACTTTAGCTAAATTTTTAGATGTACCTATAGCAATTTGTGATGCAACTTCTTTAACTGAAGCAGGATATGTAGGTGAGGATGTGGAAAATATTTTAACACGTCTTTTACAAGCTGCAGATGGAGATGTGCAAAGAGCTCAAAAAGGTATAGTTTTTATTGATGAGATTGATAAAATTGCTAGAATGAGTGAAAATCGTTCTATTACTCGTGATGTAAGTGGAGAGGGTGTGCAGCAAGCTTTACTTAAGATTATCGAAGGAAGTTTGGTAAATATTCCACCAAAAGGGGGAAGAAAACATCCAAATCAAGAGTTTATACAAATTGACACTTCAAATATTTTATTTGTTTGTGGTGGAGCTTTTGATGGTTTGGAAACTATCTTAAAAAGAAAACTTGGCGATAAAGTTGTGGGCTTTTTTGATGATGCAAAAGAAGAAAATAAAGCTTTACTTGAGAAAATTGAACCCGATGATTTGGTACATTTTGGTTTGATTCCTGAGCTTATAGGTCGTTTGCATGTGATTGCATCTTTAAATGAGCTTAATGAAGAAGATATGGTAAGAATTTTAACTGAGCCTAAAAATGCCATTATTAAGCAATATCAAAAGCTTTTTGCTATTGATGGAGTGAATTTAAAATTTGAGGAAGATGCTCTAAGAGCTATCGCACAACTTGCATTGGAGAGAAAAACAGGGGCTAGGGGGCTTAGAAGTATTATAGAAGAAATGATGGTAGATTTAATGTTTGAGTTACCAGAGTATAAAGACTATGATATTGTAATAACCAAAGAAGTTGTTAAAGACAATGCAAAGGCATTATTAATAAAAAGAAAAATAAGTTAAAAAGGATAGAAATGATATTAGATCAGCTTATAGGATTTTTTTCTAGTGATATGGGGATTGATTTAGGAACAGCTAATACGCTAGTTTTGGTAAAAGATAAGGGTATAGTGATAAATGAGCCTTCTGTTGTGGCAGTTGAAAGAGAAAGGTATGGTTCCAAAGCAAAAATTTTAGCCGTAGGTAAAGAAGCTAAAGATATGGTGGGAAAAACTCCAGGCAATATCGAAGCTATTCGTCCTATGAAAGATGGCGTGATTGCAGATTTTGATATGACTGAAAAAATGATCCGCTATTTTATAGAAAAAACACACCGTAGAAAAAGTTTTTTACGCCCTAGAATTATCATTTCTGTTCCTTATGGTTTAACTCAAGTAGAAAGAAAAGCGGTAAGAGAAAGTGCTTTAAGCGCAGGTGCAAGAGAGGTATTTTTGATTGAAGAGCCTATGGCAGCAGCTATTGGTGCAAGTTTACCTATACAAGAGCCTAAAGGAAATTTGGTAGTAGATATAGGGGGTGGAACTACTGAGATTGGAGTGATTTCTTTGGGTGGACTTGTGATTTCAAAGTCTATTCGTACGGCTGGAGATAAGCTTGATATGAGTATAGTTAATTATGTAAAAGAAAAATACAATCTTATCATAGGTGAAAGAACAGGCGAAGAGATCAAAATCACTATAGGTTCAGCAATACAACTTCCAAAAGAGCTTTCTATGGTGGTAAAAGGACGCGATCAAGTAAGTGGACTTTTAAGTCGTATTGAACTTACAAGCGAAGATGTAAGAGAAGCGATGCGTGAGTATTTAAAAGAAATTGCTGATGCTTTAAAAATGGTTCTTGAAATGATGCCGCCTGATTTAGCAAGTGATATAGTAGAAAATGGTGTAGTTTTAACAGGTGGCGGAGCATTGATTCGTGGTCTTGATAAATACTTAAGTGAAATTGTACGTTTGCCAGTTTATATCGCAGATGAACCGCTTTTAGCTGTAGCAAAAGGAACAGGTAAAGCTTTAGAGGAAATTTCATTATTACAACAATTAACCAATGAAGAATAAGATTTTTTATGTTCTTGTCTTAGCCTTTTTGGTTTTTATATCTTTTTATTATGGAGGACTTATTAAGCAAAATGTTCTCCGTGTTAATGATTTTGTTATAGGTAATTTTTATAATATTAAAGATTATTTAGGAGAAAAAATTTCAGAACACTTTAATCAAGCAAATCAAATTCAGCAACTAAAAGCTAGAAATAAAGAATTAGAAGATATTGCTGTAAAGGTAACTAGTTTTGCAAATCAATTAAATCGTATTTTAGAGGATCAAAATTCTACAAAATATTTACCTCAAGTTTCTTTAACTAGAGTTATTTCTTATGTTCAATTGAATGATTATAAAAAATTATGGTTAGATTGGAGCAAAATTCCCGTTGGTAAAAATCGTGGTTTGATATATCAAGGATATACCGCAGGTATAGCTATTAATAAAAATGGTAGAGCAATGGCTCTTTTACAAGGTGATGATCAGTGTGTTTTTTCTGTTTATATAGGAAAATCCAAAGCTCCAGGTTTAATCCAAGGTGAAGATGGCAGGATTGTGGTTAAATTTATTCCAAAATGGGCAAAAATTAATATCGGAGATGAAATTTTAACAAGTGGACTTGATAATATTTTCTTTTCAGATATACCTGTTGGGATTGTGAATAGAATTGATGATGAAGATATGTATCAAAGTGTAGAAGTAAAGCCTTATGTTAAGATTAGTATTCCTGCTTATTTATATGTAGTAGATAATTTATAAGTCAAGGATTAGACTTTTTAAAAAAATTTCTATATTTTTGCTAATTATTATAACTTTGTTTAATGCTAAAAATTTTGTTAAATTATCAAATAAATTTTTATAATCGAATGAGAATTTTATAAAAAATCTTAAATTTCTTTATGTATTATTTCCTAGATTAAAAGCAGAGTGTTTATTTTTTAAAATTATATCGATAATTTCAAAGTTTATAAAACTAATTTTTGTTATAATCAGCCCAAATTTATGCTCTTAGGAAAATTTATGCCAAAACGAACAGATATTAAAAGTATTTTACTTATAGGAAGTGGTCCTATTGTGATAGGACAAGCTTGTGAATTTGATTATTCTGGAACTCAAGCCGCAAAGACTTTAAAAGAATTAGGATATCGTGTAGTATTAATTAACTCAAATCCTGCAACCATCATGACAGATCCCGAATTTGCAGATGCGACTTATATAGAACCCATAACAAAAGAAAGTATTTTAAGTATTATTAAAAAAGAAAAAATTGATGCAATTTTACCAACCATGGGTGGACAAGTAGCGTTAAATGTTGCTATGGAAGTTTATGAAAGTGGACTTTTAGGAGATGTGAAATTTTTAGGTGCAAACCCTGAGGCGATTAAAAAAGGTGAAGATCGTCAGGTCTTTAAAGAATGTATGAAAAAAATCGGCATGGATTTACCAAAATCGATGTATGCGTATAATTATGATGAAGCTTTAAAAGCTGTAGATGAAATTGGCTTTCCTTTGATGATCCGTGCTTCTTATACTTTAGGAGGTGCTGGAAGTGGTGTGGTTTATAATATGGACGAATTTAAAGAACTTGCCAATACTGCTTTAGCTTTATCGCCTATCCATGAAATTTTGATTGAAGAAAGTTTGTTGGGTTGGAAAGAATATGAAATGGAAGTTATACGCGATAGAGCGGATAATTGTATCATAGTTTGTAGTATAGAAAATATCGATCCTATGGGAGTTCATACAGGAGATAGTATTACAATAGCTCCAGCATTAACTTTGACGGATAAAGAATATCAAGTTATGCGTAATGCTTCTTTTGCTATTTTGCGTGAAATTGGCGTAGATACAGGCGGAAGTAATGTGCAGTTTGCTATCAACCCAAAAAATGGAAGAATGATAGTTATAGAAATGAATCCAAGAGTTTCAAGATCAAGTGCTTTAGCTTCTAAGGCAACGGGCTATCCTATAGCAAAGGTTGCGACACTTTTGGCAGTAGGCTTTAGTTTAGATGAGATTAAAAACGATATTACAGGAACTCCTGCATCTTTCGAGCCTGTGATTGATTATATCGTAACAAAAATTCCTCGCTTTACTTTTGAAAAATTTCCAGGAGCAAACACAACTTTAGGTACAGCTATGAAAAGTGTGGGTGAGGTAATGGCTATAGGACGCACTTTTAAAGAAAGTATACAAAAAGCACTTTGTTCTCTTGAGCGTTCTTTGAGTGGTTTTGATAGAGTAAAATTTGAAGATAGAAATGATCTTGTTTTTAAAATTCGCAATGCCAATGAAAAGCGTTTGCTTTATGTTGCTCAAGCTTTTAGGGAAGGTTTTAGCGTAGAAGAACTTTATGAGCTTTGTAAAATAGATCCTTGGTTTTTAACACAGATTAAAGAAATTGTAGATTTTGAAGAGCAAATTGATATGGATATTTTAAACAATAAAGCTCTTTTGAGAAAAGCAAAAATTATGGGCTTTTCAGATAAAATGATAGCCTTGCTTGTAAATTTGAAAGATAATTTAGAATTAAGCCAAAATGATATTTATTATGCGAGAATGAAGCAAAAAATCATCGCAGAATTTAGTGAAGTGGATACTTGTGCGGGTGAATTTGAAGCCTTAACTCCTTATCTTTATTCAAGTATTAATGTAAGCGAACTCACTCAAAGTAAAAACGATGCTAAGGATAAAAAAGAAAAAAAAGTGATGATTATAGGCGGGGGGCCAAACCGCATAGGACAAGGTATAGAATTTGACTATGCTTGCGTACATGCTTCTTTTGCGCTTAAAGATATGGGTATTAAAACTATTATGTATAATTGCAATCCTGAAACCGTTTCGACTGACTACGATACAAGCGATATTTTGTATTTCGAGCCTATTGATTTTGAACATTTAAGAGCGGTGATTGAGCGTGAAAAACCTGATGGAGTGATTGTGCATTTTGGTGGACAAACTCCTTTGAAATTTGCTAAGCGTTTGAGTGCTTTTGGAGCTAAAATTATAGGTACTAGTGCAAGAGTAATTGATATGGCAGAAGATAGAAAGAAATTTGCCGAATTTATTACAAAATTAGGCATCAATCAGCCAAAAAATTCCACTGCAATAAGCGTGGAAGAAGCAGTGCTTAAGGCTAGTGATATAGGATATCCTGTGCTTGTAAGACCAAGTTATGTTTTAGGTGGGCGTGCGATGCGTGTGGTAAATGATGAGGCTGAACTTAGACTCTATATGCAAGAAGCTGTGGATGTAAGCGATAAAAGTCCTGTTTTGATCGATCAGTTTTTAGACAATGCTACAGAAATTGATGTTGATGCGATTTGTGATGGCAAAGATGTTTATATGGCAGGAATTATGGAGCATATAGAAGAAGCAGGAATTCATTCAGGTGATAGTGCTTGTTCTTTACCACCTTGTAATATCGATGAAAAAATGCAAGAATTTATTGCACAAAAAACAGCAGATATTGCTTTAAATTTAGGAGTTGTAGGGCTTTTAAATATACAATTTGCTTTACATAATAATGAGCTTTATATGATAGAAGTAAATCCTAGAGCTAGTCGTACTGTGCCTTTTGTTAGTAAAGCTACGGGTATTCCTTTAGCAAAAGTGGCAACGCGTGTGATGTGGCAAGGAAATTTAAAAGAAGCTTTAAAATTTTATGATACTTTCAAAGTGGTTAATTTTGATACTAAAATTTTACGCCCTAAAACTCCAAAATATATGAGCGTAAAAGAAGCAGTATTTCCATTTGCAAAACTTAGCGGAAGTGATTTAGAATTAGGCCCTGAAATGCGTTCAACGGGTGAAGTTATGGGTATAAGCAAGGATTTTGCAAATTCTTACGCAAAAAGTCAAATCGCATCGTTTAATCATCTTCCAGAGCAAGGCGTGGTATTTATCTCCTTAAAAGATAAGGATAAAAAATATACCAAAAAAATCGCCGCAGAATATGTAAAGCTTGGCTTTAAGCTTATGGCAACTGGGGGGACTTGCAAGGAAATTTTAGAAAGTGGTTTTGAGTGTGAGCTTGTGCATAAAATTTCAGAAGGACGCCCCAATGTTGAAGATAAATTGAAAAATGGAGAAATTCACTTAGTTATCAATACAAGTGATAATCACAGTTTTAAAGGTGATACGAAAAAAATTCGTGAAAATATTATTCGTTTTAAAATACCTTATTTTACAAATTTACGATCAGCTTTAGCAGGTGCAAAATCGATTAAAGCTATACAGAGTAAATCTTGCCTAGATGTAAAGAGTTTGCAAGAGTGGCTTAAATATTGATTTATTTAGCTCAAACAGATACTACGGTAGGATTTTTAAGTAAAAATTTAGAAGAGATTAATGCTTTAAAAGGTAGAGATAAAAATCAACCTTGCTTAATCACTTCTGCGAAATTTTGCGAGTTAAAAAGTTTAGCAAGAATTCCAAAATCTTTTAAAAATTTAGTACGTCGTTCTAAAAAAACAACTTTTATTTATCCAAATAATCAGGCCATTCGTATTGTGAAAGAGTGTAAACATGCGAATTTTTTAAGTAAAAATGGCTATTTTTATTCATCTTCGGCAAACAAGCATGGAAAAGAATTTGATGAAGAATGGGCTAGAAGTGTTGCTGATATAATACTTGATGAGAAATTTTTCGAAAATATCCCATCAAAAATATTAAAACTTTCAAAGAATAAAATGATAAAAATACGTTAATTAAAGAGCTTTTAAAATATCTTCAAAAGCAATACAAAATTGCTCTATGCCATCGCTTAACAAATCATTGCAAGCTTTTTCTCGTTCACTTTGAGAAATGATTTGATTAAGTTCTGTATAAATTTCAAAATTCATTAAAGGTTTTTTAAAATCCATTTTTCCTTTAAATGCCTCTATTGCATCAAGAGGAGCAGTATTAACAGAATTCTCAAAAAGAAGTTCTTTGATATAATAGTCTTTTGGCAGATCATCTCCTTTAACTCCAGTGCTTGCAAACAAGGCGCGAATATTAGGTTCATTTTTTGAGTAGATATTGTTATAAGCTAAATTTGCATTTAAAATTCCAATACGATTTTGCTCTTTGGCTTTAGGATTTAAAAGTCTATCAAAACGACTTACAAAAATACTTATAACAGCTTGTGGTGTTCTAGTATTTTGTTCTTTTAAGGCTATATTGTTTTTTCTAAATTCGACTAAACCTGCATTTAAAGCTTCAAAACATTTTTGACTTTGTTCAAGAGAAAAAATTAAGGTAGCATTGACGCTAATACCATTTTTCATAAGTTCATACATTACTTCATAAGAAGCTTTTGTAGCTGGAATTTTAATCATTACATTTTCTTTGCTAATAGCACTATAAAGTCTTTTAGCTTCGCCTAAACTAAGAGTCGTGTTATCATGAAGTCTTGGATCTATTTCAATACTTATAAATCCATCGTTTTTTTGATAAAAAAGAGGAGCTAATTTATCAGCTGCTTTTTGAATATCAGAAATTGCTAATTCTTCATAAATATCTTTTGTTTTTTTTCCTTTTAATTTAAGAATTTTATCTTTATAAATTGGAGAATTTAAAATAGCATTTTTAAAAATAGCAGGATTTGAAGTAGCACCATTAATTCCATGTGATAATAAATTTAAAAATTCATTATCTAAAAAACTATTTTCTATAAAATCACACCAAAGAGAAAAATTTTTCATTATATTACCTTTATTATTTCTTTTAAGTCTTTTATATCTATGCAAATATCAGCTTTGGAACGTAAAATTTCTTTAGCACAAAATGCAATCTTTAATCCACTTTCGTTAAACATTGCCAAATCATTTGCCCCATCGCCAACACACATCACTTCATCTGTTTTCAAATTTAAAAAGCTTTTTAATCGTTGTAGCATTAAGCCTTTTGAATTTGAAAACATCATTTCCCCACCAACTAGCCCTGTTAAAATGTCATTTTTATGATGCAGATAATTTGCAAAACCAAGGTTAATTCCAAGTTTTTGCATAGCAGGATCTATGCCTTCATGAAAACCACCGCTAAAAATAACAATTTGTATATTTTTAGATTTTAAATATTGGATAAGTTCATGTGCTCCATGCATTAGTGGAAGTGTGCTACCTAATTCTAAAACTTTTTTATAAGACATACCTTTTAAAAGGCTTACTCGTTTTTGAAGACTTTCGAAAAAATCAAGCTCTCCAGTCATGGCATGGCGGGTAATTTCGCTTGTTTGATTACCCTTGCCATGCACTGTAGCTAAAATATCGATGGTTTCACCATCCATTAAAGTAGCGTCAAAGTCAAAAACACAAAGTTTAATCATTAAAATTCGCGCTTAAGTAAAGCTTCTACTTTGAGTATAGTTAAGATATTTTCATCTCTTTTTCCTATACCATAAATCATACCTTTGTCTTTAACTAAAGTTTCAGGTGGTGGATCGATTCTGTTTCTGTGAATTTTAATTGCTTCAGTTAATCTATCTATAACAAAACCAGCATTTCCTCCAACTCCAGTTCCATTTGTCTCACCTCTTAAAACAATATATCTTGTTTGAGGTGTCATTTTAGAACTTCCTAAATGAAAGCGTTGAGCTAGATCAATGAGTGGCATAACATTACCACGCATATTAAAAACCCCTAGAACATAATCAGGTACACTAGGAACTCTAGTATATTCTATAGGTTTAATGATTTCTTGTATATTAAGAATTGGAATCGCATATTCCTCATCTCCAACTACAAAGCCGACAAGTTGGATGATATCATCTTCTCTTTGATCGACATCAGGACCAGCCATCTGAGTTTGCTGTTTTTGCAAAATTTGCTCTAATTTTTCATTACTCATATTCTTATCCTAGTTTCAAATTTTTTCTAACCACATTTTCCAAGTATTCTGGAGAATAAGGTTTAGTGATATATTCAGTCATACCCACTTCAACACCTCTTAAGCGATCAGTTTTACTTGTTCTTGAAGTAACTGCAATGAGTGGTAAGTTACGATATTTAGAATACTTTCTAATTTCACCAGCTAAGGTGTATCCATCCATTCTTGGCATTTCGATATCTATAAGCATTGCATCAATATCATGTTCGCCAGATTTTATAATATTCAATGCTTCAACACCATTTGTTGCTTCAATTAAACTAACTCCTAGCGGTTCTAAAGCTTTTTGCATTAAAGTTCTATCCATTTTAGAATCATCTACAATTAAGACTTTATAGTCACTTGGTTGTTCTTTAGGTTTTTTCGCACTTGATTCTAATTGCGCTTTAATATCAACTTTAATTTCTTTGGCCATATCCATCATAGCACCTACATCGATGATTAATGTCACTCTACCATCACCACGGATTGTAGCTCCTGCTATACCTTGGATATTTTGTAAATAATCACCCATAGATTTAATAACTATTTCTTCTTGTCCTACAAGAGTATCTACTATAATACCAAGCTTGCTTTCTGCTACCCCTATAACAACGACATAAGTTTGATCACCGCTTTCAAGGACTTGTTTAACTCCAAATACATCTGAAAGTCTCACAAGGGAAAGCACTTCATCTCTTAAGCGTAATACATTTTTACCTTCGATAGTATAGATATCATCAATTGGCACTCTAACTGTTTCAAGAACGCTTGCAAGTGGAATTGCATAGAATTCCTCTTGAGTTCCTACAAGTAAAGATTGAATGATTGCCAAGGTAAGAGGAATTTTAAGTTTAAATGAACTTCCTTTACCTAACTCACTATCAATTTCAATTACCCCATTTAGTTTTTCGATGTTGGTTTTAACAACATCCATTCCTACGCCACGACCTGAAACATTTGTTACTTTAGCCGCAGTTGAAAAACCAGGTTTGAAAATCAAAGCAAAAGCTTCTTTGTCTGTCATTTGATCTGCTTCTCTTTCGGTAATCAAATTTTTCTCTATAGCTTTTGCTTTTAAGCCATTTGGATCAAGTCCTTTACCATCATCTGTAATTTCTACAACGATGTGATTGCCCTCATTATAAGCTTTAAGTTGGACTATACCTTTTTCAGGTTTTCCATTCGCTGCACGAGTTGCTGGATCCTCAACACCATGGTCACATGAATTTCTAATCATATGCATGATAGGATCGCCAATTTCCTCTACAATAGATTTATCAAGTTCAGTTTCTTCACCTGTAATTTCAAGTTCTATTTGCTTTCCTAATTCACGACTCAAATCACGAACAACTCTTGGGAATTTATTGAAAACTTTTGCTATAGGTTGCATTCTTGTTTTCATTACAGCAAGCTGAACATCAGTTGTAATAATACTTAATTGACTTACAACCTGATTAAGTTCTTCAAGGAATTTTTCTCCTTCATAACGCTCTTCAACATCATCGTAAATTTTAAGCAAACGGTTTTTACCTAAAACAAGCTCCCCAATTAGATTCATTAAGTGATCTAATCTTTTTACCTCCACGCGTATGGTTTGATCCATACTGCTAGCATTACTACCTGAAGCAGGAACTTTTTTCTCTCCACTTTCCGCAGGTTTATTTGCTGTATTGTTAGTCGGTTTAGGTGCCGCATTTGTTGTTTGTTTCTTTTGTGCGCGACGAGCTTGATCTTCAGCTTTTCTAACTTTTAAAAGTCTTTCTATTTCAGCTTCAACTTCAGAATCACTTAATTGATTAACATCTACTTCAGGTTCAGGAGTAGTTGTTTCTTGTTTTGGTGCTTCTGGTTCTGCTTGTGGAGTAGATTTTTCATTTGAATCTGTTGCCGCAACAGGAGACTCTCCTTCTGAAATAGCTGTTAATCTTGCGCAAATTGGTTCTATATCCATACCAATAGCAGTATCGTTGCCATTATCACGAATGGAATTAAGCAAAGTTTTCATTCTATCAATAGACTCTAAAACTACATCCATGATATCTGGAGTTATTTTTAACTCGCCATGTCTTGCTTTGTTTAAAACATCTTCCATGTGGTGAGTTAACTTTGTTAAAACATCAAAATTTAAGAAACTTGATGATCCTTTAACCGTATGTGCAACACGGAAAATTCTATTTAATAATTCTAAATCTTCTGGATTTGATTCAAGCTCTACTAAATCATGGTCGATTTGCTCAACAAGCTCAAAAGCTTCAACCAAAAAGTCTTCAAGTATTTCTTGCATATCTTCCATATTTTACCCCTGTTCTTGAGATTGATGTTTTTTAATAACCTTTGCAATTTCATTGAAGAAATCGCTAGCGTTAAATTTGACAAGATAGCCTTCTCCACCAGCTTCTTGAACACCTTTCTCATTCATAAATTCATTTGATAAAGACGAGTTAAAGACTATAGGAATATCTTTAAATCTTGGATCTTCTTTAATGCGTGCAGCAAAGTGGAAACCATCCATTTGCGGCATTTCGACATCACTTACTATAATTTTTAAAGTATCATTTAAACTTTCACCATAAACTTGGCTTAATTCTTCTAATTTGTTTATGCCCTCTACGCCGTCCTTAGCTTCAACAACTTGAAAGCCCATCTGTTGCATCATTTCTTTGATGCGTTTTCTAGCGGTCATGCTGTCATCAAGTATAAGTGCTGTTCCAGTAAATTTTTCTATTTTTCCAAAATCTATATCTGTTTTTGGAGCGTAAATTCCTAAATCTTCAACAACACTTTCAAGATCTAAAATTAGCAACACTTCATCATTTTCAATGCGTGTTACACCTGTGATTTTACCTTTATCTAAAGCACCTGATCCTGTAGAAAAAGTTGCTGGTTCTATATCTTTCCAGTTTATTCTACGAATTCTTTTTGCTTCGTGAACTATAAAACCAATAAGAATATTGCTAAATTCAGTAATAATAACTCTAGGTTTTAGCATAGTGCTTTCTGGCTCAGTGATTTGCATCCATTTGGCAAGATTGACTACAGGTATAACCACGCCACGAAGATCAAAGATACCTTCGATGTAATCAGGTACACCTGGAAGTTCTGTAAGGCTTGGGATTTTTATAATCTCCCTTACCTTAGAAACATTTACACCATAAATTCCTTCATAGACTTTATCGTGTCCTTGCTTAAAGATACGGAAATCGACAAGCTCCATTTCATTTGAACCCGTTTTCACGATATTTTCATCAAACATTTTGACCCCTCAATTTCTGTTCTCGAAATTTGATTTCTTGCTGATATTCTACTACAAAAAAACTTCTCTCATATGCAAAACTAGCTAAGTTAAGATATTTAATGTTTTCTTTGTTGATTTGATGATTTTGATGATAGTGTCCTTCACATACCCAAAATCCTAAATTTTCATATCTTTCATATCTTTTTTTCGCTAAATTTTCAAAATCTTTTATTTGATAAAAAAGGTTTTTTTTGTTTTGATTTTGAAGAATTTTATTTGAAATAAAATTACAAGTAATAATATTTAAAAAATTCAAAAATATAAGCAAATAATGATTTCTTAATGTTTTAAGAGTAAATTGTAAAAGAGGTGGTAAAAAAATATCTCCGTGAGCTAATTTTATAAAAGCATTATTTAAAACAAGATTATTACCTTTACTTGTATGCAAATTAAGCTTTATGGGCTGCTCTTGTAAGTTAAAAATTTTTACCCTTTTAAAAAAACAAGAAAGATTAAAATCATGATTGCCTTCTAAGTAGATAATTTCAATTTTTAAGGCCAATTCTTCTAAAAGTTCTATGTAAGGTTTAGCAAATTCATGTGTAGCAGAGATTTCGCCTATAAGCAAATCGAAAATATCGCCCATAAGTATGAGTTGAGGGGTGGAAATTTTACCTTTCTTTAAGGCTTGTAAAAATTCCCAAAATCCCTTTCTTTGTTCATTTTCATGAGCATCCGCGATTAAAATCGCTCCATTTTGTAGTAAAATTTTTTATCCTTAAAATTTCAAAGGCTCATAATTTATAGAAAGGATTTCAAATTCACTCTCACCTTTTGGCAAACGCACTTTAAAATCATCTCCTTCTTTTTTCCCAAGCATAGCTTTCGCTATTGGAGATGCGATGGAAATATAACCCTTATCTAAATCTCCTTCGCAAATTCCTACTAAAGTATATTTACTTTCTTTTTCTGTATCCAAATCCATGATCACAACACTTGAACCAAATTTCACACTATCATGTTCATAGCTTGAAGGATCGATCACTTGAGCTCTTGCTAGCAAGTCACTAAGCTCTGCAATACGACTTTCTATCAAAGCTTGTTTTTCTCTTGCAGCATGGTATTCCGCATTTTCTTTCAAATCCCCATGACTCCTTGCTGTATCGATTTCTATTACAACGGCAGGGCGTTGATTGTCTTTTAAATCTTTTAATTCTGCGGCTAACTTATCATAGCCAAATTGACTCATTGGTTCTTTTTGCATGATTTATCCTTTTATATTTCGCTTAGGATTTTTGCTAAATTTTTAGCACTTCCAAATTGTAAATATTCTTTTAAAAAATCAACTTTAGCAAAAAATGCCTTATAATCATATTTATTATAAGCTTCATATAAATTTAAAACATTGACTTTATCTTGTAAAAATTCAGGATTTAAAGCTTCTTTTTTAGCAAAATCACAAAAAATATTTGCAAGTCCTATGTGTTTTAATTTTACAAAAAGTTTTGCGATAAAAATATCAATAGCCTTTGCTTTGTAAGTAAGAACAAAAGGAGTTCCCACTAAAGCTGCTTCTAAAGTAGCCGTTCCACTACAAATAAAGGCAAAATCAGCTTTTTTAAGCACTTTTGGAGTGTTACTTTCTATTTTAAATTCACTAATATCACCATAAATTTCTAATTTTTCAAGATTAAATGGGGGAACACAAAGAATTTTTTCACCCTTAAATTTTTGAGAAAGTTCTTTAAAAATAGGCATCAAACGCCTAATTTCACTACGCCTTGAACCTGGTAAAAAGGCTATAGTTTTTTCATCATCTTTTTTTGAAAGTGTATGATTAATATCTTCTTGATTTTTAAATTCTTTTATCTCATCTAAGAGTGGATGGCCTACATAAGTGCTTTTGTTAAAAAACTGATTATCAAAGGGTAAAATAGAAGCTAAAATATCAAAATGACTTTCTATGATAGGTATGCGACCTTTTTTCCACGCCCAAACTTGAGGTAAAATATAATAAATGCGTGGAATTTTACTACCTGCTTTTTTTAAAGCCTTGGCAAAAGGTATGTTAAAAGCGGGCGAATCTATGCATAAAATCCCATCTATTTTTTGAGTAAAACTTAAATTTACAAGTTTTTTTATAGCTTTTTTTGCTTTAAAAATCAAAGGCAAAACTTCTATAAAACCCATAGCACTAAACTCATGTGAGCTATAAAGTGGCTTAGAATTTAAATCAAATTCTTTGCACAAACTTTCATCATAAATCCCATGAAGTTCAAATTCACCAAAATCTTTTTTATAAGCTTTTAAAACTTCTTTTAAATGTAAATTTGCTGAAGGCTCTAAGGCGCAAACTAAAAAGGTTTTCATTTAAATTCCTAAATAAAATTATAAGGATTTACATTAAAATGTTTTTCAGATAAACAACAATCTTGTATTACTATTTCTTTATATTTTCTTTTATTATCTTTTCCGATAGTTTTTTTTAAATTAACGTTATTTATTCTAGGATATAACATAAAATATTTACTTTCAATTAGAGCTTTAGTAAAGCAATCTATATCTACTTTATGTGCAAAGCTATAGCATTTAAAAAGATATTCAAGCCATAATTTAGAATATAATATTTGACATCTTGCTTTTTCTAAGTCAGTATTGCTACTTTTTATTTCACAAAAACTAATTTTTACCTTATTATTTTTAGAATAAACTATTATAAAATCACAAGATAAATTAGTTTTGTGCAACCAATCTTCTTCATTGGAATAATTAAGCAAAGTATGTTGGCTTTTATAGTGATTTTCTTGTCTAATTACTATAAAATCTTCATTGTTTTTAGTAAAATTTACACCTAGAATTTTAGTTCTTCCATCATTTCTTTCTTTAATATTTTCACAAAGTAAATTTTGATTTATGCTTTCTTTAAATGTTTTAAGACTATTATCCATTTTAATCTTCCATAAACATACTAGCCATTTTTTCATCTATATTTATAGTTTGTTCGATAATATCATTAAATGTTTCCATATCTATGCCATTTTCACTGCTTATATCTACTTTTTTTAATGTATTTTTTTTGCTTTTTTTGTCATAAAACGCAATATAAGCATTTACATCTTTTTTTGATAATTTATAACTATCATCATATTCTTTAAAATTTTCTTTTATCTTTTCATTTGCAAAATTGTTTAAAATAATACAATTATTTAACTCTCTAACTATATAATCGCTATGAGTAGTAATAAAAATTTTAATACCTGCATTTGCCAAAAGAACAAGAAGCCTTGCTAATAAAATTTGATTTTTAGGATGAAGATTAAGCTCTGGTTCATCTATCATCAAAATATCACCTTTTTGAGCTTCATGTAAAATATAAAAATATAACATCAATAAAGATCTAGCAGAACTTGAAGCTACTTCTATATTAAAATATTTCTTACTACCTTTTGGTTGATATAAAATGCCGTACTCTGTAGCTTTATATTTTCCACCTACTATCTTTCCCAATAAATCTAAAATATTTTTATATTTATCTTTATTTTTTTTAAACATACTTTCGAATTTTGATTTTTGCGGTATATCTCTTATAAAATCTATATTATCTCTTACAGGTTTTGGATAAAGTTTCTTTTTCTCTTCTATTTTTTTATGAAATTCAAACAAATCTATATCTTCTTCTTTTAACATTTTTTGCATAGCTTCTAATTTTGCTAATTTAATAAAATCCAAATCTCCTTGAAAAATAGAAGCACCAGTTCTTTCAACACTTAAAATAAAATTTTTTATTAAAATATAATTTAATAAATTATCAAAAAATATTTCTAAATACTCTCTAAATTCAAGTTTATTTAAATTAGAAAAACCTATACCATCATCATAAATTATATGTTTAGCTTTTGCTTTATTGTTTAAGTTTAAATTTTCTAAATACTGCTTTATAGCTTGTTTAACACTTTCTAAAGAAATTTGTATATCTACATTAAATTCTGCATTTACAAAATCTTCATTTTTACCTGCTAAAACTTTAACAAGTATGCGATGAGAATATAATTTTGTTTTAATTTTTATATGATGTTCTAATTTGTTTTTAATATCTACATAAGTTAATTTTATCTCTTGTGTATCTTTTATATCATTATTTAAATTTTCATCATCAAAAAGCCTTCTTTTTCTTATAAAAAAACTTTCTCTAACAATTCTCATAAAATCCAAATAACCATACAAACTATAAGTAGCATAAGTTTTTCCGGTATTGTTTTCACCGCAAATTAAAGTAATATTTCCTACTTCAAATTCTGCCTCATCGAGCATTCCAACATTTTTTAACTTTACTTTCATAATCTTTCCTTAATACACCACTTTTAAACGTTCTTTTAAAAAGCTTTCTAGGTTTAAATAATCTTCTAAATTTATATCATCATATCCATTAATATACACATTTTCATTTTGTGTTTTTCTTAAAAATTCTAAAACTTCATCATCGCAATTTACTATATAAAAACAATCTTCGCACTCATAAAGTTTATCTTTTAAAATCATTTTTAAGTCTTTGTCTAAAGTCTTACCATCTAGTAAGGCTAAATTCAAAGCTTTTTCATAAGGGGTTAAATGTTCGTGATATTTTAAATTTAAAGCATTTAAATCATCTTTTGTTAGTTCAGGTTTTTCTACAAGAGAAAATACTTTAAAGCCTAAATCTAAATTTTTATCCCTATTTTCTTTTAAAATTTTCTCACCCGCTCTTTTAACTCTTTCAATGGTTATATCGCTAATAACTGGGTTTTCGCTTCCTAGTTTATTTTTACAAAAATTATAAGCCACTTTGCTTTTATTCTCATCGATTTTTTCATCAAGTTGCACTAGAATAAATTTACGATTTCCATTATCTTCTGCGTTGAGTTCCATTACCGCTTGTGCTGTCGTGCCACTACCTGCAAAGAAGTCTAGGATAATATCATTTTGATTTGTATTTGCAAAAAATATTTCCTTTATTAATGTGGTTGGTTTTGGATTTTCAAAAACCAATTTGCCATTAAATATGCTTTCTATTTCTTCATTTCCATCTGAAGTCCAATGTCCACTAAATATGGAATACATTTTTGATAAATTATCATCTTGATAAGAGCAAATGAGATGAAATTTTGTATCTTTATATTGTTGTAAAAAATACTCGCCGCTGTCAATTTTTGATTTTATATCATTATATTTTTTCTCACTAATCATATTTTCTTTTAAAAAAATATCTAATTCTTCAAACATTAAATTTCTGTGATCGATAGTGTCTTTTGGATATAAATTTAAAATTTTTTTAATGGATTCATTATTGGTATATTTACCGTGGACTTTTCTTATCAAATCATTGTTAATTTCTGGTTTTTCTTTAAATTTAAAAAGTCCATTTAAATTTGTTTTATCTTTTGTATATATAAGCATATACTCATGTCCTTCGTAAAAATATTTTGCCTGTCCTCCACCTGATTTTTTTTGCCAAATAAAACATGAAATAAAATTCTCTTCCCCAAAAATCTCATCACAAAGAATCTTTAAATTTGCTTGTTCGTTATCATCAATGCTTATAAATATCACTCCATCTTCTCTTAGCAAATCTCTAGCAAGTTTAAGGCGTGGTAGCATAAAGCCAAGCCATGCACTATGACTTCTATCGCCCCTAGTATTGATGAAAAAATTTAAAATTTCACTTCTGATTTCTTCACCTTCTTCTGTGATTTCTAAAAGTCCAACTTCTATTAAAAGTTTTTTATGCTCTTTTACAAAATCATCATTATAAATAAATTTATCATTTTTAGTATTGTAAGGCGGATCGATATAAATCATTTTTATTTTTTCATAGTAAGCGGATTTTAAAAGTTTTAAGGCATGAAGATTATCCCCTTTTATGATAGCATTTTTAGTAGTTTCAAAGTTTTTGCTTAAACTCTTATGAAATTTTAATTCTTTAGTATTTGGAGTATCGTAAAGAGCATTTGCTAAAGCTTTGCCTGTGAAACTTAACTCATAACCTCTAATTTCTTTATTATTTAAGCCTAAAAGCATAGCAATAGCCTTTAAATCGACTTGTCCATCTTTTATGGTTTGTGGGAAATTTAGCTTTAAATACTCTAAAAGTTCATTTTTATTTTCTTTTGTATTGATTAAATTTTCTTTTTTGATTTTATTTATATCAAGCATTATTTTCCTTTAAAACTTCATTGATACAATGAATTAATTTTTGTTTATTTATCCTTGTGTTAAAAATAATTTTTATATTTTCATTTTTTAAATTCTCATCTAATTTTTGAAAAAACACTCTAGCATAATCTATCTTTTTTCTTTCATTTAATGCGATATCACTTTCTTTATCATAGCCTTTACTTTCGCATACAAAAAAGATTTTTTTACCCTTTTGATCTTCTAAAAAATAAGCAAAATCAGGTTCATAGTTTTTATAAGGTGTAGGGATGCTAAGTTTTGGTAATTTGGCAAAAACTTTTATCGTTTTAGTTTCGATAATTTCATGATTTTCTTTGATGATTTCTTTTTCTATATTAGAATCATAAATCACACTTTCATAAAGATAATTTTTAGCCGGTTCTTCATCATCTTTGTAACGCCCTAATTTTTGCATAGCGATACTTTCTTTAAATTCACCATTTTCTATCAAATTTTCATAAGAATTTGAAAAAGCATGAAGAGAAAATTCATAATTTATAGAGTGTAATAAACTATGATGAATTTTATCTTTGATGATGTTTTTTAGGCTATTAAAAGCTTTTTTTGGAGAGTTTTCAAATTTAGTTTTATCAAGTTTTTCATAAATTTTTAGCAAAAATACTAAAGGAAATTTTTCATCTTTACTGAAATTTAAAAGCAAATTTTGTATTTCTTGGTAAAGGCTTTTTTTATAATCAATTTCTTCCAAGGTTTTAATTTCTTCAGTGATGATAGAATTTTGCTTAGCGTCAAAAAGTTTTCTTTCATAATACACGCGTTCTTTTTCTATATTTAAAGCATTAAAAGCTAGTATAACTTCATCTATAATACTTTGTTCGTTTATGTTTTGATAAATTATTTGTGCTTTTTTATTAATTTTTTCCCAAAGCTCTTTAAAATCTTTGGCTAAATGCGTTCTTATTTTGACCTTATTATCTTGATTTTTAGCATTGATGATTTGCTCATGAGTGTTGTTTGAATTTTCTTTAAATATATTTAAGAATTTATCAAATTTATCGCCTAAAAGTTCTTTAAACTCTTCATTATCCTTTATACTTTCATATATAGGAGATAAGATTTTATAATTACTTTGTTCTTCATTGTAAGAAATTAATTTTGATTTTTTTAAAAGATAAATTAAATCACTAGCTAAATCTACATTTAATAAATTCTCAAGAAAGTTTTTTTCTAGTGTTTGACTATCAAATCTAAAACTAGAATCTAAAACTTCTTTTTGCAAATTTTCTATATAATCAACTTCTCTTGCACTCACTAAAATATCAAGATAATTAATATCATAAAATTGATTGTCATCAAAATCTAAATAATTATGCGTAATTCTCTTGCCTTTATTATTAACACAAAGTCTTAAACCACGCCCCACTTGTTGATGAATGCTAATTTGAGAAGAAGAATTTGAAAGTTTGGTTAAAGTAAAAATATTTGGATTATCCCAGCCTTCTTGCAAAGCCCAAACGCTGAAAATAAAACGCAAAGAAGTATCAAAAGAAAGTAATTTTTCTTTTTCTTCTAAAATAAGCTTTACTCCATTAGCTTCTTTTTCATCAGGACTTCCTTTATCACCACTAAAATAGCCTTGATGAACTCTTAAATTTCCTGCTTCATCAAAGTCTTTTTCTAAATATTCTTTATATCGAACATCTAAATTTAGCTTTAAAATTTCATTGCGTTTTTCTTTGTAAAGTTCTTCAAAAGTATTTTTAATAAAAGGACTTTCGCCCCTAAAATCTGTGATGTTCGGGATAAAAAACAAACTTAAAGCTTTGATACCTTTTTTAAAAAGTTTTTCTTCCTTTTCAAAATGCAAGTCAATCGCTTTTTTTAAAAGTTCTTTAATTTCATCATTGTTTAAAACATAACTTTCTTTTTTCTCGATAATAGTTTCATCATTAAAATAAGCTTTATTATCCTTTACTTGCGTTAAAATGGCATTATTTAAAAGAGAAAAACTATCTTGTAACTTTATTGTTTCTTCTCTTTCTATGCCATTTAAAGTATAGGTAAAAATTGCTTTTTTATTTTTATACTCTTTAAGAAAAATATTGTTTGTATTTACTCCTAAAGTATGTACTTTGACTTGTTTTACAAGATATTCTTTAAAAGCAGATATAGAATCAAGACAATAGATCATATTGCTAAGTTCATAATCTTTTTCTTTTGGAAAAGTCGCCCCAAAGCGAAAATAAAGTGAATTTATTTTTGAAAAATATTCATTAAAAGCCTTTCCTTTAAGTAAATGAGGCTCATCAATAATACTAATAGGTTTTAAATCTATGATATTTTCAAAAACGCTTTTGAATTCAGATAAACTTTTAAATAAACTTTCATTTTGTTGATTAAGCAAATTGGTTTTTTTATCAATAGCACTATTGGTTAAAACCAATACCGAAAGCTCATCTTTATTGTTAATGTAGTGATTAATAATAGCACTCTGACTCTTACCATCTGAGTAGTAATAGGCTTTTAAATATTTTTGATATTCTGAATAAAAATAAATTTTTGTGAGTTCTATATTTTGTTTTACGCTTTCTAAAATTGCTTTTCTTGGAACAAAAATAATGAATTTATTTTGCTTAAATTGCCTATGAAGTTCAAATATCAAATTTAAATAAGTAAAAGTCTTACCTGTGCCCGTTTCCATTAAAATATCTAAATTTAATTTATCACTTATATTTTGCACTGGTAAAAAGGTGTTTTTATAAAATTCTTTCAAACATTCTTTTAAATTATCCTGTCTTTTAAAATCAAAATTCTTTAAAAGTGTGATAATATTATCTATGCACTTAACTTGATACTCTTGTTTTTCAAAAATCATTCACATTTTCCGATAAAATATTTTAAACATTTTATCTTATTTTGGCTTAATTAAAAGAAGTTATGGAAGAATACACGCTAAAAAGCGTGTATGAAGATTATTCTCTCCAGCCGTATTTTTTAAAAATTTCTTTAGCTTCCTTAGAACTTAAATAAGCAATAAAATCTTGTGTTTCTTTGCTCGCACCTTCTTTAGCTACCACATTAAAAGTTCTATAAACAACCAAATCTTTTTCTATAGCTACGGCAGTTCCTATGTCAGGATTGCTTTTTGACCAGTCAATCCAAGTGATCCAAGCATCGGCTTGATCTTGTGCGAAAAGCTTTCTTGCACTTCCACTATTTGGAACAAAAGCTACGATATTGTTTCTAAAATTTTGTATGGTTTTTATATCTTGAGTTCTACCTATCATATCTTCCCAAACTCCCGTTCCAGAAGTATTACTCTTTCCAGCACCTTCAGGCACAACAATTCTTACTTTTTTATTGGCCAAATCTTTTAAACCTTTGATTTTTAAAGGATTGCCTTTTTGAGTAAGTATGATGGCTTCTCTAAAATACAAAGGCTTGATTTTACTCACATTAAAATCTTTCCCAAAATCACTCGCTATAGCTAAAGCCGATTGATCTGAAGCACCAAATAAAATATCTGCATCTTTTTTAGCCTTTTCAAACCAAGTCGCTTGAGGGCCAAAATTTACATTTACTTTAACGCCTGTTTTTTCGCTATATTTACTTGCTATATCTTTTAAGGCCGTGTGTGGGCCACCTGGTCCGTAAAGATTTACATCTGCATTTGCCATACTAAAAGCTAAGGCACATGCACCAAATAAAGTAATAATTTTTTTCATAGTATTTCCTTTTATGATAAATTTTTATTGATTGAAGGTGAGATTTTAGAAATTATATGTTAATAAATAGTTATAATGTAATAAAAATATTACCAATGTATAATAAATATTAATTTTTTATAAAATAAAATTGTAAATGAAGTATTGTTTATTATTAAAATCATAGATATAAATTAGAATAGATTTGGTATTATTTTAATAATATTGTAAACCGAAATTTTTGGTTTACAAATGTATAATTAATAAATAGGGGTTGCTTCTATAATAGCTGGAGTAAAAAACATTAATTCATTTAAATCTAAAAATAAAGCTGGATCCAAAGTGCAAGGTTGTATACCAAAGCGATTTTCTATAGCGACATTTGGATTATAAAATGTTACCATACACTCTCTTCCTCCTTCAACTAAAGATCTAATTTGAACTGCTGGTCCTGTTGTCGGCATAATAGAGAATACAGTTTCTAATTTTTCATCTTCTAAATCTTTTGTACAAGATTTTCCTCCAAAAAACCCACTTTCTAGTATTGCTAAACATAAATCACTATCGCTTGGATTAACAAATTGCACATAACCAAAAGGTAACTCTTTTGCTAATTCATCCCTTTGTTTTAATTTGTCATTAAGTATAATTTCTCTTAGAATCCAATTTTGATCTTCAAGTTTCTGAGAAGTTTCTCTGAATGGACTTAAACTAATTCCTGTTTCTAAAGATCTTATGGCAAACATAGGGGTAAAATCAGACAAGTCGCCTGGTTGTTCAATTGATCTAGATAAACTTAAAAAAATAAAAATTAAAACAAAAATTTTTTTCATGGTATTACCTTTAAAATTTTCTAAAATTTACTGGAAAGTGGTCTGATGCTAAAAAGGTTCTAAGACCTGCAAAAGCTAGTATAGCAAGTATTGATGGCGGACTATATCTTCTACTTATATCAGAATTTCCAGTAATGGCATAATCAAGAACATCGCCGCTTGCTTGTGTAAAAGAAGAAGGGGTAACAAAAGAGATTCTTGATCTTAAATCAGCATCTAGCAAGGGTGCTAATAATCCTGGATTTCTATTAAAATCGCCCATAATCATCCAGTTTATTTGAGGCATATTTCTAAAATGAGCATCTATAGCTGTTACTATAGCTCCTGCATCATTACCACCTCTTGCTAAAGCATGGATACTAAAAAAAGCATCATTTCCTATACGAATTCCTATAATAGGTCGTGAGCTTACAGTTGGAGGAGGTAAAACTATAACTTCATCAGCTTGTCTTCTGCTGACTATAGCCATATTAACTCTATTTGCGCCTACGTCTATTCTTGAGTAATATATAAAAACAGAATTTGGACGAGATGAGGTGCCTAAATTCCATTCATATTCGTGAATAGGAATACCTATTCCAACAGGTTGAACTTGTCTTTGTGTCATTACTGCAGTAGTAGGGAGAACCCCTGCTTCTTGAATAGCAAGAATATCCATAGGATTATCTCCTGTGACAAGTTGTCTAATGCTAATATTCCATTTGCTCTCTGTTGCTGCTGAAGAGCCTTGTAAATTCCATGTTCCAACATTATAATCTTCCAAGGCTCCAAAAAGTAAATTTATACTAAAAACCAATAAAAATATTTTTTTCATATTAAACTCCATTTTATCTATACGGTCTATGAGAAGCAAAAGTAGGTGCTGTTATATACCATTGTCTATCTAGATTTTTTTCACCTGATTTTAAACAGTCTGTTGTATATATATCATAAAAAGAGAAATTGAATTCATGCATCACATCTTGTATGGGAGTTTGAATACATTTTTGAGTTGCAAAATTTTGAATTTGGTAAGCTCCATTGCTCATAGGATAAAGTTTCCAAAATTGTGCATAATTACTTTGATCGCAAGGATAATGAACAATTCCTTCCCCATAAGCATTTAAACAAGTTAGTGTTTTGGCATTTTTAATCATAACCTTATTATTAGGAAATTCTATAAGTTGCCATATATTTGCATCTCCAAAAGGTATGCTTGAGTATAGATTATAACCCCATATCCAATTTCCCGGTCTTAATGCCCAAACAGTTAAAGCAGCTCCTGAAGGACCCATAATAGTCACGAAATCGCTTGGATATCCTCTATTTTCATATACAGATGCATCATTAAATTCGCCATTTGATTTTAATCTTGGCAAAGGTCCTTTAATACTACTACTATTATCTTTAAAAGTATTTAATTTTATTAAAGGTGGTTCTAACGGGATATCTGCTGGAATTAGGTTTGTGTCATCAATTAATGCAGGAATTTCTTGTTTAGCTGGTATTGTAGGTTTTTTTCCTATTTTAAGAGGATCGCTATCATATAATTTACCATAAGAACGCCCTAAAGGATTGAGTTCTTTAGAGGAACATCCAATAAAAAATAATAACAACAAGCTTAATATTATTACAAGATTAATTTTTTGCATTTTTTCTCCTTGAAGCAAAAATATTGTAAGTATATTAATATATTTTTTAAAAAGATATAAAATTTATAATTTATTTAATTTTTTAAATATATGTAAAGAATAAAAATAGTAAGTGATATCAATATTTATAAGTAATGCAGACAGTTTGGTAATAAATGAAATTAAGTAAAGTTTTGAAGCAAAATAAAGAAAATTGATAATAGACTAAAGGCTTTGTGATTGAGATAATTTGAATTTTGAAAGTACTATTTATAGAGAGTTGATATTAGTGTTTATAATCTCTAAAACTAGGAAGATTGAAATTAAGTGTTCCTGGATTTTAACAAGATATTGTATTAAAATTAAAAAGTATAGATAATTATTATATTTTTTATTATATGGTTGAATGTTAGAGAAATTATTTACATTTATAGGTGAAAATTTTAAACTAAATAGCAAAAATCAAAGTCTAATTCCTATGCTGATTTTATGGATTAGCTTTATTAAATTGAATTAGAGATAAGGAATATAAAAGTATTAGTAAAATTAGTAGTAGAAATTTAATCTATACTTGTACTTAAGGCTTTTTATGTTAAAATACTTAAAAAAAGGGTAAGAATGAAAAGAATTTTAATTACCAATGATGATGGTTATGAGAGCGAAGGACTTAAAAAGCTTGTCAAAATGTTAAAAAAAGAATTTAAAGTTAAAATTACCATAGTAGCTCCTGCTACTGAAAAATCAGCCTGTTCGCACTCTATAACTTTAACAAAACCCTTACGCTTTGTTAAAGTAGGAAAAAGATTTTACAAACTTGATGATGGTACTCCTGCAGATTGTGTTTATCTTGCACTTCACGCACTTTATAAAACACGCTTGCCTGATCTTGTAATCAGTGGGATTAACAAAGGAGCAAATGTAGGGGAAGATATTACTTACTCAGGAACTTGTGCAGGAGCTATGGAGGCGGTTTTACAAGGAATTCCTGCTATCGCTCTTTCTCAATTTTATAAAAAAAGTGAAAAAGAACTAGACTATAAAAATGCTTTAAAAATTACCAAAAAAATCATTCAAAATATTTTTGATAAAGGTTTTCCTTTGGAAAAAAAAGAATTTTTAAATATCAATTTTCCTGCAAAATCAAAAATCAAAGGCATTAAAATTTGTAAAGCGGGCAAAAGGGTTTATAATTTTGAAGCTCACTCAAATGTCAATCCGAGAGGAGTTGAGTATTATTGGCTTGCAGCGGCGAATTTAGACTTTGAAGATGAGAAAAATAGCGATATTGCCTTACTTAAAAAAGGCTACGCTACAATAACCCCTATAATGCTGGATCTTACAGCTTATGAAAGAATGAAAAAAGTTAAAAAATGGTTAAAGGCAAATGATGAATGATAGATTTACACGTATAAAATGGCTAGTTGGAGAAGAAAAATTTCAAAAAATTTCACAAACAAAAGTTTTGGTTTGCGGACTTGGTGGAGTGGGTGGAATTTGCGTTGATACACTTTATCGTAGCGGTTTTAAAAACCTTACTTTAATTGATGCGGATAAATTTGAAATCACTAATCAAAATCGCCAAATTCATAGCGAAAATATAGGCGAAGAAAAGGCTAAAGTATTTGAAAGAATTTATAAGGCTAAAGGTATAGTCAGTAAAATCGATGAAGATTTTTTAAAAAAATTTGATTTAAGCGAGTTTGATCTTATCATAGATGCCATTGATGATATCCCTGCAAAAGTAGCTTTAGCTCATCTTATAGATTTTAAAAAACAAATTTTTATTTCTTCAACAGGTGGAGCTAGAAAGCTTGATCCAACACGTATTAAAACCACAAGTATTTTTAAAACTTACGGTGATGCTTTAGCGAAAAAATTTCGCTATGAACTTAGAAAATCAGGCTTTAAGGGAAATTTTGATGTGGTATTTTCTGATGAAGAAGCACATTGCAAAGATTTAGGTTCTTTTATGGGCGTGACAGCTTCTTTTGGCTTAGTTTTAGCAAGTTTAGCAATGAGAAAAGTCTTATCAAGATATAAAGAGCAGTGAGAAATTTTATTGTATTTATATTGTTTTTGAATATAGCCATTGGAGAGGATAAAATACTTGGTAATTTTTTTAAAGATTATAATACAAGTGGGACTTTTATAGTCTTTAATGGAAAAAATTATGCAAGTAATGATTTTAAAAGAGCTAAAAAAGCTTTTTCTCCTGCTTCAACTTTTAAAATTTTTAATGCTTTAATTGCACTTGATAATGGTGTAGTTAGAGACACAAAGGAAATTTTTTATCATTATAAGGGTGAAAAAGTATTTTTGCCCTCTTGGAAACAAGATGCTAGTTTAAGCTCAGCCATAAAATGCTCTCAAGTGCCTGCTTTTAAAGAATTGGCAAGAAACATAGGACTTAAAACTATGCAAGAAAGCTTAAATAAACTTTCTTATGGAAATACAAAAATTTCAAAAATCGATACCTTTTGGCTAGATAATTCTTTACAAATTTCTGCAAAAAATCAAGCTGATTTACTTTTTAAACTTTCGCAAAATTCTTTACCTTTTTCTAAAAAAAATCAAGAAGAAGTTAAAGAAATTATTCTTTTTAAGGAAGATAAAATCCAAAAAATTTATGCTAAAACAGGTTTTAATGATAATATCAATTTAGCTTGGATTGTTGGATTTGTAAAGATTAAAAACAAAATTTTATCTTTTGCTTTAAATGTTGATATAAAGGACATTAAAAATATTAAAATAAGGGAAGAATTATTAAATAAGTATTTAGCTAATTTTTTCAACAATAATAGGATTAAAAGCTTTTACTGAAAGTATGAGAGTATCGCCTATTTTTATATCTTGATAAGCTTTTAAAAATTCCTCTTCACTAAGAGTGATTTTAATAATATCTTGATTTAAAAGCAAGGTTAAAACCACCAAAATATCACTTTTTTTAATTTCAAGTAAAGTCGCACTCAAACGCAATTTTGCACTAATACTTGAATGAGTAAAAAATTCATTTTTAGGAAAATCCTTAATGATATTTCCATTTTTAAGCTCTAAAATTCTATGACTTAACTTATAAATTTCAGCCAAATCATGACTTACCAATAAAGTACTTATCTTAAAATACTCTAAAATTTTAGCCAATTCATCTTGTAAATTGGCGCGCATTTTAAAATCCAAAGCACTCAAAGGCTCATCTAAAAGCAAAATTTTTGGTTCTCTTGCTAAAGCTCTTGCTAAAGCTACTCTTTGTGCTTGTCCTCCGCTTAAATGTTTAGGATAAATTTTAGCCAAATTTTCAAGACCCATTAAGGCTAAAAGCTCACTAACCTTTGCTTTAGAACTAGCGGCATAGGCGATGTTTTCTTTTACATTCATATTTGGAAAAAGCGCATAATCTTGAAAAACAAAACCAATTTTTCTTTTTTGTAAAGCTAAGCTAAAATTTTTTGAAGAATCAAACCAAAGTTCATTATCTGCTTCTATACGCCCAAATTCAGGTCTTATAAGCCCTGCTATGATTTTTAAAAGAGTAGTTTTTCCTGCTCCACTTTCGCCAAAAAGTGCAGTAATTTTTCCTGATTCTATATCTTTTTTAAAATTTAAATCCACCCTTCCTTTAGCGGTATTCATAGGATGATTGATATCAATTTTTATCATTGAAAACTCATTTTTTTATTGACAAAATAAAGACTAAAAAGCACTAAAAAAGAAAAAATAAACAATATAAAAGCATATTGATGGGCTAAGCTATAGTTTAAGATTTCAAGTTCATCATAAATAGCTATACTAGCCACTAAAGTTTCGCCTTGTTTATGTCCTCCTATCATCATCACGACTCCAAATTCACCCACAGTATGAGCAAAACTCATCGCACAAGCACTAAAAATTCCTGCTTTAGAATTAGGTAAAATCACTCTAAAAAGAGTATAAATTTTACTTTTACCTAAACTATAAGAAGCATCGAGCAAATTTGGATTAATCGATGAAAAGGCACTTTGTAAAGGATTTACCATAAAAGGCAAAGAAAAAATCAAAGAAGCAAAAACAAGACCTTCAAAACTAAAAACTAAAGAAAGATTAAAATATTCTTTTAAAACTTGCCCTAAAAAACTATTAGCCGAAAAAGTTACAAGCAAATAAAATCCCAAAACACTAGGAGGTAAGATTAAAGGCAGAGAAATAAAGCTTTGAAGAATTGTTTTAAAAGGAAAACGCACAAAACTTAACAAATAAGCTAAAAAAACACCAATAAAAAAAAGAATAAAAGTCGTGATAAAAGCAAGTTTAAAAGTAAGATAAAGGGTTTGTAAAAAAGCTGGATCAAGCACTATGACTCCTTAATACAATATCATTTGCTTTTACAAAACAAAACCATTCTTGATTTTCACAAAGTTCAAGTTCTAAAGCTTTTTCTTTAGTGATAATACTAGAAAGCTCATTACCTTTAAAATCAAAAAATACCTGATACAAAAGTTCGCCTTTTTTAATTTTTGTAATTTTAGCTAAAAAAGAATTTTCAACACTTAAAAGAGTTTTACTTGTGCTAAAACAAAGTTCATGCTCTTTAAAAAGAAGTTCTACACTCGCACCAATTTTTAAATTTTCTAAAGATTTTAATTCAAGCATTAAAACACTAAAAATCACTTCTTTAGAAAGTATTTTAACAATAACTATATCCTCTTGATTCAAAAGTTCATAAATTTGTCCTTTTATAAGGTTCATGGTGTGCTAAATCCGTATTTTTTAAAAATCTCTTTTGCTTTTGAAGAACTAATAAATTCACTAAATTCAAAGGCTAATTTTTTATCCTTAGCATATTTTGTAATGACATAACTTTGCTCTAAAGGGCTAAAATACTTTGGATTAATAATACTTGTTTTACCTTTAGGATGATTGATAGGAGAAACTAAAGAATAAGCCACTATAGCTATATCTACATTTTTACTATCTACATGTAAAACAGGTACTGAGATATTTTCGCCTAAAACGATTTTGTCTTTAAAAAGCTCATTTAAATCCAAATTTTCAAGCACTTCTTTAGCCGCTACTCCATAAGGAGCTACTTTAGGATTGGCTATGCTTAGATGCGTGATTTTACCTGCCTTTTCTTTTAAATTTTCAACACCTCCTTGGAGTAAATTTTCATCCAAACTATACAAAGCCAAAACTCCTAAAACATAAACTTTTGGTTTTATTAAGGCATTTTTATCATCATAAATAGCCTTAGCATATTTAGTATCTGCTGAAAAAAAGAGATCAAATTCTCTCCCTTGTTTTAAAAGCTCATAATATTTTCCAGAAGCACCAAAAACCAATTCTATTTTATCTTTTGGATGTGTTTTTAAAAACTCATCTTTAACTTCACTCATCGCCTTTGAAGCTGAAGAAGCCACGAAAATACTTAAATTTTGTGCATTTAAACACGAAACAAAAAACAAAATCCCAAAAAATACTATAAACTTTTTCATTTAGTTTTCCTTGTGTAAAAATTTAATTTTTGGATTATAACACAAAAAATTCATTTTATATCATTTTTGCATAAAATAAATACAGGATGATAAGTGAGTTTGTTTTGAAATTTTTCTTCAAATTCTTTTAAAAAACTTTTATTTAAAGGATAAAATCCTAAAGAATTTACCCCGCTTAATTTTAAATGCCTGAAAACATCTAAAGTATTATTAAAGCTTAATTCTATGAGTTCTTGAGTGATTTTTACTTCATCAAAATAGACTTTAAAAATTTGCTCTAATTCATTTAAGCTAAAATAATTTAAACCAAAACCCGTACTTTGTTTGATTTCTTTTAAATTTTGTTTTGCAAAAGTAGAAAGAAGTAAAATTCCATTTTGATTTAGCATATTTCTAAGACTTGGTATAATGCGTTTTAAATCAAGCCATTGCAAAGTTGCATTTGAAACAATAAGATCAAATTTCTCTTTACTTAAATCTTGTTTTGCAATTTCATTCATATCAAAAATTAAAATATTAGAATTTTCTTTAAAGTTTAAAATATCGTTTTTTAAATACTCATTAAAAGTAATGAAATTTTGAAGTTTTTTGCTAAATTCACCCCTACCACAACCAAATTCAAATACTTTTTCAAAATGTGAAATTTTTAAATCTTTTAAAATTTCACAAAGTTTTAAACCCATAAAATCTTGCACTTTTGCATGTTTTTCATAATCTTTTGCTTTTAAAAAATTCAAAGCTCATCCCAAGTTTTAAAATGAAAAAAAGCAAAATGCGGTTCATCTAAAAAAATCAAATTTTTAAAACTATTTTTCAAGGCATTTGGTGGAAAAATTTCATCTTCTTTACTTGAATAAACCTTATCCCAAAGCAAATTTTCTTCTTGTTTTGTTAAAGCAAAGTCAAAAAGTTTTTCAAGCTCTATTTTCAAAGATTTTTCATCTTTAAAAATAAAATCTTTGGCTAAGCTTTTGCGTTCTTCAAATAAAACTTCTTTAAAATATTTTAATTTAAAATTTTGCAGGGTTTTTTTAAAAATTGTAGAATGAATTCCTTTTAATTTATCTATGCCTAAATTTGTGCCATTTATGGCTATTTTTTGTTTAAAATGAAGCTCTTTTAAAAGTCTATTTGCTACGCAAACTCCCATAGAAAAAGCGATTAAAAAAAGTTCATCAAAAGCTTTGAAATCAAAATTTAAATCAAAATTTTCATAATCATAAAATAAAATCACATTTTTATTGCTTTTTAAATGCGAAAAATGACTAGGATGTGAAGCAAACCCTCCAAATACCACTATAAGTTTTTTTGAATCAGGATTTTTACATAAAAATTCATATTTCATAAAAGCTCTATTATCCTTTCAAGTTCTTCTGTGTTAAGTCCTGCGTGCAAAGAAAAACGAATTCTAGCTGTATTTTTTGGCACAGTAGGTTCTTTGATCGCAGGAGCAAAAAATCCAGCTTTTTGGAGTTTTTGTGAAATTTCTAAGGCTTTTTTATTTTCACCTAAAAGCAAGCAAATGATATAAGCATCGCCTAAAACAGTGTGATTTTTTTCTTGCAATTTACTTTTAAAAAAAGTGCTTAAAAGTTCTAATTTTTCTCTTTCTTTCTTAAAACAAGGTATTTTTTTAAAAATAAATTGTGTCCAAGCTACATTAATAGGCGGCAAGGCTGTAGAATAAATAAAAGCTCTAGCTTTGTTGATGAAAAATTTTTTATATTTTTCATCACATATCATACAAGCACCTATGGAAGCAAGGGCTTTTCCAAAGGTAAAAACCAAAAAATCCACTTCATTTTCTAAGGCTAGTTTTTTAATAAGCCCCAAACCCTCTTTATCAAAACAACCCACGCTGTGTGCTTCATCTATATAAAGCTTAATTTTATCATAACGTTTTTTAAGCTCACACAAAGTTTTAAAATCGCTAAAATCTCCATCCATACTAAATAAAGCTTCGCTTAAAACGATGATATTTTCATAATTTTCATAATGTTTTTGGATTAAACTCTCTAAATGATTTATATCTTTATGGTGAAAACGAAAAAAATCAGCTCTACCAAGTCTTAAGCCATCAATCATACTTGCATGAATAAATTTATCAGCTAAAAAAAGCGTCTTAGAAACGCTAGAAAGTGCTGCTATGCAAGAGATATTTAAATGATAGCCACTATTAAAATGTAAAATTTCCTTATCTTTAAATTTAGTCTTTAAAAAACTTTCTAATTCTTCATAAATTTCAAAATTTCCACTCAAACTTCTTGAACTCGAACTTGAAAAAAACAAATCTTGTTCTTTTAGGGTGTTTAAAAACTCAGCTTTTAACTCTTTAGAAGACGCCAAATAAAGATAATCATTTCCTGCTAAATTTAAAAGTTTTTGATCTTGCTTATAAACAAATTTATTTTCATGTTTTAAAGGCGTTAGAGTTCTTAGATTGTGATTTTGCTCTAGATCTTGCAAAATTTTTTCAAGCTTCATTTTTTTCCTGTAAATTTAAAAATTTAAAGTATTATTTTGCCAAAATATTTTTAAAAAAGAAGTTATAATGCAAAATCAAATCTTAAAAAATCTCGATTTAAAACACATTTGGCACCCTTGTACACAAATGAAAGATCACGAAACCCTACCTTTAATCCCTATAAAAAAAGCAAAAGGCGTATGGCTTTATGATTTTGATGATAAGGCTTATATGGATTGTGTGAGTTCTTGGTGGGTCAATCTTTTTGGTCATTGTAATGAAAAAATCACAAATGCCATTAAAAAACAAGTTGATGAGCTAGAGCATGTGATCTTAGCAGGCTTTACACATGAGCCCATCATCAAGCTTTCTGCAAGACTTTGCGAAAAAGTAGGCAGGAATTTTAACAAATGTTTTTATGCAGATAATGGCTCAAGTGCTATTGAAGTAGCACTTAAGATGAGTTTTCATTATCATTTAAATAAGGGAGTGAAAAAAAGTAAATTTTTATCTTTAAGCAATTCTTATCATGGCGAAACCTTAGGAGCCTTAAGTGTAGGAGATGTAGCGCTTTATAAAGATACTTACAAAGCTTTGCTTTTAGAGTGTTTAAGCACGCCTGTGCCACAAGGTAAAGACTATACTAAAGAGCTTGAAATTTTAAAAGATATTTTAGAAAAAAATGCAAGTGAAATTTGTGCTTTTATACTTGAACCCTTGGTGCAATGTGCAGGAAATATGCATATGTATGAAGCAGGGTTTATTGATGAGGCCATAAAGCTTTGCCATAAATTTGGAGTGCAAGTGATTTTTGATGAAATTGCGGTAGGTTTTGGACGCACAGGCACTTTGTTTGCCTTACATCAATGCAAACAAAGCCCCGATTTTATCTGCCTTTCAAAAGGGATCACGGGTGGATTTATGCCACTTTCTGTAGTGCTTACAAGAGATGAAATTTATAATGCTTTTTATGATACTTATGAAAGCCAAAAGGCTTTTTTACATTCTCATAGCTATACGGGAAATACCTTAGCTTGCGCCGCAGCAAATGCGGTTTTAGATATCTTTGAGGATGAAAATATTTTAGTAAAAAATCAAATTTTAAGTGCCTTTATCCAGCAAGAATTTTTAAAACTTAAAAAATTTGATTTTTTAGGAAATTTTAGAACTTGTGGAATGATCAGTGCTTTTGATATTTTAAGCTCTAAATACGAACGTGTGGGACTTTTTGTATTTCAAAAAGCCTTAGAAAAAGGTTTGCTTTTAAGACCTTTAGCAAATACGATTTATTTTATGCCTCCTTACATCATCACAAAAGAACAAATCGTTTATGTAGTAGAGAGTTTAGAACAAATTTTTAAGAAATTTTAAGTTGCAAAATTTCTTGCATTTGCTCTTTAAAATCTTTATTTAAAATGCTATTTTCATCAAAAAAATCAAGATTAATTATGGGAATTTTTGCATAATTTTTTATAAAATCATCTTGAAAGGTATCTTTTTTGCCCATCATCACAAGGGCTAAAATATTGATATTTCTTTGCTTTAAAGCTTCAATGCTAAGTAAAATATGATTAATGCTTCCAAGATAGTATTTTGCTACTAAAATCGTAGGGTGTTTAAAAATATTCATAAAATCAATCATAGTGTAATTTTCATCCATAGGAGAAAAAAGCCCACCCGCAAGCTCAATAAGTAGGTTCTCACTTTTTGGTAAAATGATATCTAAGGCTTTATAATCAAGCTTTTCTTTGATTTTTCCAAGATGAGGGGAAGCTGGAGTTTGCAAAAAAATACCTTCTTTAAAAATCTTTGTTTTTGGGCTAAATTTTGCAATAAACTCGCTATCTGTTGGAGTTCCTGCTTGAATGAGTTTAAAATAATCATAGTTAAAATTCGCACAAAAAACTGCGCTAAAATGTGTTTTTCCTACATCAGTATGTATTCCACTTACATAAATTTGCACAAAAAATCCTCAAGAAAGAAATTTTAAACCCACTGTACAAGCAATAATCACAGCGATTAAAAAAAGTTTTAAAAAACTTTTACTTTCTTTATAAAAAAGCACTCCTATCATTGCCCCACCAGCGGTTCCAGCTCCTGTCCATATAGCATAAGCAACACTCATAGCGATATTTTGCATACTTAAGCTTAAAAAAGTAAAAGAAAACCCAAAGCACACTATCAAAGCCAAAAGATAAAGCTTATTTTTAGTATTTACAAGTTCTTTCATGATCGCCACGCCAAAAATTTCACAAGTAGTAGCTAAAAACAAATAAAACCATTCCATGTTTAAGCTTCCTTGCTTACCCATTTAAGGGCTATAATGCTTAAAAGTAAAATCGCTATAAGCACAAGTTTAACTATAGAAACAGCCTCATTAAAAATAAACATTTCATTTAAAACCACTCCTATAGTGCCAATGCCTACAAAAACACTATAAGCAATGCTTACTTCAAGTCTTTCACAAGCTTTTAAAAAACAAGTAAAAGAAATACAAACCCCAATGGCTGTTAAAATATAGTGCCAAATTTCTGTAGAATACTTAAGTCCACTTACCCAAAAACATTCTATAATCCCGCCTAAGATTATTAAAAACCAAGCTATATTGATATTGAATTTTTCATTCACATGAAGCCTTAAATTAACATAATTTATAAAACAAATTATATCTTAAAGAAATTAAAAGAAGCTATAAATTTACTTTTCCATAAGCCAAAATTAGATATAATCAAAGCTCATTTTTAAGAAAGGACAAAAGATGTTAGAAGGTATCGTTAGAGAGAGTATCGGTAGAAAAGCTGCTAAAGCTTTAAAAAGAGATGGTTATCTAATCGCAAACATCTATGGAAAAGGATTAGAAAACATCAATGCCGCTTTTAAAGTAAATGAGTTTATTAAGGAAGTTCGTAAAAAAACTACTTTAATTTTTGATGTAAAAGTAGGTTCTCAAACTTTAAGTGTTGTAGTTGTGGATTATCAAAAAGATCCTGTAACTGCAGAACTTAAACATGTGGATTTAAAAGTTGCGCAAAAAGGTGTGATTTCTAAATACATGGTTCCAGTTAAAATCACAGGAACAGCTATAGGTCTTAAAAATAAAGGTGTTTTAATCCAATCAAAAAGAAGATTAAAAGTAAAATGTGCAGCTGAAAATTTACCAAATTTCTTCGAACTTGATGTAAGTAAACTTGATGTGGGTGATGCTTTACTAGTTCGTGATATTGTAGTTCCTGCGGGAGTAACTATGATTGATGCTGATAGAGTAGCGGTTGTAGGTGTAGAAAAAGCTAGATGATTTTAGTCGTAGGGCTTGGCAATATAGGCGTAGAGTATGAAAATACCCGTCATAATGTCGGTTTTATGCTAATTGACTTGCTTTTAAAAGAAAGCAATTTTACAAATCTTACAAACTCTAAATTTAAAGGAGAACTTTTTAAAATAGGTTCTTCTTTAATTCTTCTTAAACCTAGCACTTATATGAATAATTCAGGACTTAGTGTAAAAGCAGTGAATGATTTTTATAAATGCGAAAGAATGATAGTTATCCATGATGATATAGATATAAATTTAGGAGCCTTGCGCTTTAAAAAAGGCGGTTCAAGTGGTGGACATAATGGGCTTAAAAGCATAGATACTTTATGTGGAAATGATTATGAAAGAGTGCGTATAGGAGTGGGAAAGGGTGAAAATGTGATTTCCCATGTTTTAGGTAAATTTAAATCCGAAGAAGAAATAACTTTAAGCAAAGTTTTAGAGCATACAAAAAAAGCTTTGCTTGAGCTTATTGAAAATGATGATTTGTCTGCTATATCATCCAAATACAGCCTAAAGGCTTAAGATGTGGATATTTTTTCGTTTTATTTCAGGGATTTATTTAAAAATTTTTTTTATTATATTTTTTTCTTTGCTTGGTTTTTATTGCGGTATTGATTTGCTCTTAAATTTTAAAGATCTACCAAAAGCCGCAAATCTTGATTTGCTTTATGTTATGTTTTTATCTTTCTCGGCAGTGCCTTATGTATTACCCATTTCTTTGATTTTTGCTTTGGTAGTTTCTTTGATTTCTATGATCAGAGCAAATGAATTTGTAAGTCTTTATGCGTTAGGACTGAGCAGAAATTATGTTATTTTATTTCCTTTTTTATGGGCTTTATTTTTTTGTTGTATTTATATAGGATTGAATTTTACTTCTTTTGCTTATGCAAATGATTATAAGAGAAATATTTTAAAAAATGGCACTATTATGAATCAAAGTGGAGAAGTGTTTTTGAAATTTAACAATAATTTTGTTTATATTTCAAAGATAAACAATGGACAAAATAGTGCTCAAAATATAAAAATTTTTAATATCAATGATTTAAATTTAAGCTCTTTTGTAAGTGCTAAAAATGCCCATTTTGAGGGTGAAAGTTGGATTTTGCGAGATGGTAATATTACATTATTACCTAAAAATTATGAACTTGCTAATGATGGTTTAAAGATACAAGATTTCTTCGAGCTTAAATCACTTGAGGGTTTTAAACCAAAGATTATAGAAGGGGTTGCTAGTAATAGTGATTATTCAATATCTGACGCACTTGAAAGTTTTGAGCTTTTTAAGGCGCAAAATGTCAATACAGATGCTCTTAAAATCAATCTTTATAAATTTGTTTTTACTCCTTTTTTTGCACCATTTTTAATGCTTATTATGTATTATTTTTTTCCTGTAATAGCAAGATTTTTTAATCTTGCTTTTGTAACTTTTATAGCTTTTGTAGTGACTTTGATGATTTGGGGAGTCTTGTTTTTGCTTACTAGATTAAGCGAAAATAGTGTGATTGCAAGTGAAATTGGCATTGTAGTGCCTATTATAATTTTGGGTTGTTTAAGTGCTTATATGTATTATAAGCATCGATAAATTAAACTTTGTGTAGTAAAATTATAAAAATTAAAGGTTAAATATGGATTATAAACAATTAAAGCAAGAATTTAATACTCCTTTTTATATTTACAATTTTGATTTCATAAAAGAGCGTTTTTTAAATCTCAAAGAGGCTTTTAAGGCTAGAAAATCTCAAATTTTTTACGCTGTAAAAGCCAATTCAAATTTAAGTTTGTTGCAAATGCTCGCAAATTTAGATAGTGGATTTGATTGTGTAAGTATAGGCGAGGTAAAGCGTGCCTTAAAAGCAGGAGCAAAAGCTTATAAGATTATTTTTAGTGGAGTAGGAAAAACCAAAGAAGAGTTAAGACAAGCTTTAGAATATGATATTTTATATATTAACCTTGAAAGCGAAGCTGAAATGATGCTTTTAGAAAGTGTGGCTAAAGAACTTAATCTAAAGGCAAGAATCAGTATCCGTGTTAATCCAAATGTTGATGCAAAAACTCACCCTTATATTTCTACAGGATTAAATGAAAATAAATTTGGTGTTGAAATTGATATAGCAAGAAAAATGTATCTTTATGCAAAAAATTCATCTTTTTTAGAGCCCGTTGGAGTGCATTTTCATATAGGTTCGCAACTTTTAGATATTTCTCCCATTCATGAAGCAGCAGGCATTGTTGCAAAACTTGTAAGAGAGTTAAAAGCCTTGCAAATCGACCTTAAATTTTTTGATATAGGCGGTGGTTTGGGTGTAGCTTATGAAAAAGATGAGTGTGAACCTGATCTTTATAATTATGCACAAGGTATATTAGCACAACTTCATGGGCTTGATTTAACCATAGGAATGGAGCCTGGAAGGTATTTAGTTGCTAAAAGTGGAGAATTTGTTTGTTCAGTGCTTTATGAAAAACAAAATAAAACCAAGCGTTTTGTTGTAGTAGATGGAGCGATGAATGATCTTATACGCCCAAGTTTATACGAGGCTTATCATGAAATAATCTTACCTTATAATCAAGCTCAAGAGAGTTTATGTGATGTTGTAGGTGGAATTTGTGAGAGTGGAGACTTTTTTGCTAAAGCAAGGTCTTTACCTAGCACTCAAAGCGGCGATATAATGGTTATTAAAAATACTGGAGCTTATGGTTTTAGTATGAGTAGTAATTACAATACTCGTAATAAAGCTTGCGAATTAGCCCTTGAAGAAGGACAGGTAAGATTGATCCGTCAAAGAGAAAATTTTGAAGATCAAATCGCTTTAGAAGAGAAATTTTTAAAGGCTTAAAATGTTTTTTTTAGATGTTCAAGGGACTTTAATTTCTGATCATGATAAATCTTTAATCCATGGTGCTAAAGAATTGATTGATTTTTTAAATGCAAAAAATCTTCCTTATCTTATCATTACTAACAATACAAAAAAACTTGATTTTTTAGAAAAATTACAGCAAAAAGGATTGGCTATAAAAGAAAATGCTTATATTGATCCTTTCAGCGTTTTAAAACACCTTTTAAGACCTTGTAAAGTTGCGGCTTTTGGTGCAGATGAGTTTGTAAAAAGTCTTGAAAATCTTGGTTTTGAGCTCGATTTTGTAAATCCTAGTGCTGTGCTTGTGGCTAGTTATGATGATTTTAAATTTAAAGATTTTGCCACTATGATAGAATTGGCTAAAAGAGAAGTTAGATTTATAGCTATGCACGAAACTAGTATTTATAAAAAAGATGGTAGGCCTTATCCTGGTGTAGGTAGCATTATGGCTATGCTTAAAAATGCTATTGATTTTGAATACGAGGTTGTGGGTAAGCCTAGCATTGTTTTTTATAAAGAAGCTTTAAATTTGATAAGAAGACAAAATTCAAAAATCGATTTTGAAGATATTAAAATCATTAGTGATGATTTTAGGGGTGACTTGCTTAAGGCAAAAGAACTTGGCATGAAAACCTTGCTAGTTTTAAGCGGCAAGATAAGCGACACAAAAGGGCTTGATACGGATTTGCTTGATGGAGTTTACCCTAGTGTTTTTGAGTTTTTAAAGGATCTAAAATGCCAAATTTAGAAGAATTTAGAAATAAAATCGATGCGGTTGATGATAAAATTTTAGATCTTTTAAATGAAAGAATGACTTATGTTAAAAGTATAGGTGAGCTTAAACAAAGTAGTGGGGGAAGTATTTATCGTCCTGAGCGTGAAAGAGCCATTATCAATCGTTTAAAAAATGCAAATTTAGGACTTTTAGATCAAAATGCCATAGAGGCAATTTATCAAGAAATTTTTGCAGTTTCAAGAAATTTAGAAATGCCTCAAATTGTAGCTTATTTAGGGCCTGAAGGAACTTATACGCATCAAGCAGCAAGAAGTCGTTTTGGTGCGATGAGTCGTTATATAGCCTTGGCCAATATCGAAGATGTTTTTAAAGAGTTAAGCAACAAAGAAGCAAAATACGGTGTTGTACCTATAGAAAATAATACCGAAGGTGCAGTGGGCATTACTTTAGATTGTCTAGGTAAGTATAATGAGCTTAAAATTTTTGGCGAAATTTATATGGATATTCATCATTCTTTTGTAGGAATTAATGAAAATTTAAAAGAAATCAAACGCATTTATTCGCATCCGCAAGGTTATAATCAATGTCGTAAATTTTTAGAAAGTCATGAACTTAGTGCTATAGAATTTGTTCCTTCAAAATCTACAGCTAATGCAGCTTACCTAGCTTCGCAAGATAAATATGCAGCAGCAATTTGTTCTAAAATAGCGGCTAAACTTTATAATGTGCCCGTACTTTTTGATAAAATAGAAGATAATGCAGCCAATAAAACAAGATTTTTAATTTTAAGCGATATTAAAAATCCTAAAATGCCAAATTGTAAAACTTCTATTTTAGCACACACAGCACATAAACCTGGGGGGCTTAGCTTTTTATTAGAGCAGTTTAAAAAAGAAAATATTAATCTTACTAAGCTTGAATCTCGTCCTGTAAAATCAAAAGAATTTTTACACAGTTTTTATATAGATTTTGAAGGGCATATTGATGATGAAAATGTAAAAAAAGCCTTAAAAGATATACAAGAGATTGTTTGGCTTGGATCTTATTTATCAGGAGAAAAAGATGAAATTTAATGAATTTTTAAATCATTTAAGCAATTATGAACCTGGCAAAGATATAGAAGTTATTGCTAAAGAATATGGCGTTAAAGAAGTGATGAAATTAGCAAGTAATGAAAATCCTTTTGGTACACCACCAAAAGCCATAGAATGTTTAAGACAAAATGCAAACAAAGCTCATCTTTACCCTGATGATAGTATGATAGAACTTAAAAGCACATTGGCTCAAAAATATAAAGTTCAAAATGAAAATATTATCATTGGTGCAGGTAGTGATCAAGTGATTGAATTTGCTATACATGCTAAGTTAAATTCTAAAAATGCTTTTTTGCAAGCTGGAGTTACCTTTGCTATGTATGAAATTTATGCCAAACAATGCGGTGCAAAGTGCTATAAAACTCAAAGCATTACTCATGATTTAAATGAGTTTAAAAAGCTTTATGAAGCACACAAAGATGAAATTAAACTCATTTTCTTATGCTTACCAAACAATCCTTTAGGCGAGTGTTTGGATGCAAGTGAAGTGACCAAGTTTATTAAAGGTGTAGATGAGGATTGTTTAGTTGTGATTGATGCAGCTTATAATGAATTTGCAAGTTTTAAAGATAGCAAAAAACATTTAAAACCTTGTGAATTGATTAAAGAATTTGACAATGTACTTTATTTAGGAACTTTTTCTAAACTTTATGGATTAGGAGGCTTACGCATTGGTTATGGTATAGCTAATGCTAATATTATTAGTGCATTTTACAAGCTTCGTGCACCTTTTAATGTGAGTAATCTTGCTTTAAAAGCAGCAGTTGCAGCAATAGATGATGATGAATTTACTAAAAAAACTTTAGAGAATAATTTTTCTCAAATGGAGCTTTATAAAGAATTTGCTAAAAAATATGATATTAAAATCATTGATAGTTATACAAATTTCATCACTTATTTTTTTGATGAAAAAAATAGTACAGATTTGTCTGAAAAATTGCTTAAAAAGGGTATAATAATAAGAAATTTAAAAAGCTATGGTTTAAATGCTATACGCATTACTATAGGAACATCTTATGAAAATGAAAAATTTTTTACAGAATTTGATAAGATTTTAAGATAGATAAATCAAATAAAAATATGCAAAATTCGCTAAACTAAGGGATGAGAATTAATGGATTTTAAAAATATGCTTCATCAAATTGGGCAACTTTATCAAAATTTAACTCGCAAGCAGCGTATAGTGATTGCTGCATCTATTGTAGTAGTGGTTGGGTTTTTGGTTTTTTTAGCTTTATTTCGTGGAAGTGGTAGTAATGCAAATAATGGATATGCAGTTTTAGTTGAAAATGTAAGCCCAAGTTCTTCTGCTGCAATTGTAGCTAAACTTGAACAAAATAATATTCCCTATAAATTAGAAAGTGAAAATAAAATTTTAGTTCCACAAGATCAGGTTTATCGTCAAAGAATGTTTATTGCAAGCGAAGGTCTTATAAAAGATAGTCGCGTGGGTTTTGAAGCTTTTGATACTCAAGCTTTTGGAGCTACAAATGAAGAGCAAAAGGTAAAATACCAAAGAGCCATAGAAGGCGAACTTGCAAGAACTATTGAGACTTTAGAACCTATTCGTAGCGCTGTTGTACACATAGCATTTCCTAAAGATAGTGTTTTTACTGAAAGGCAAATTCCGCCTACAGCTTCAGTTGTTGTTAATGTTCGCGAAGGCTTAAAGCTTACTAGAAAACAAATTGATGGTATAAAAAATATTGTTTCAGCGGCAGTTCCAAAACTTACTAAAGAAAATGTTAAGATTAGTGATCAAAGTGGTGTGCCTTTAGATGAGCAAGAAGCATATGAAGATGACTTAGTTCGTGCGCAAATTAAATTTAAAAGTGATCAAGAAAAAGCTTTAGAAGATAAGATTATAGAAAATTTAGCTCCTTTTGCAGGTGGTATGGATAAAGTAAAAGTGAGTGTAAATATAGATTTTGATTTTTCCAAGCAAGAATCTCAAAGTGAAATTTATGATCCAAATCCTATAGTGCGTAGTGAGCAGACTTTAAACGAAGAAAGAACAGGTAGAAAAGATCCAGAAATTCAGGGTGTTCCAGGTGCTGTTTCTAATATAGGTCCTGTTGAAGGACTTGACAATAAAGGTCAAATTGACACTTATAAAAAAAATCAAGTTACTACAAATAATGAACTTTCTAAAACTATCACAAATACCAAAAAACAATTTGCAACAGTTTTACGCACTTCAGCAGCTGTTACTATAGATGGAAAATATCAAGATGTGGTTGATGAAAATGGGGATGTGAAAAGTGAATATGTCCCATTGACTAAAGAAGAGCTTGCAAGTGTTGAGAGTATAGTTAAAAATACTATTAATTTTAGCGCTACTAGAGGTGATAGTGTTGTAGTGCAAAATTTGCCATTTCATCGTGAGTCGATTAGAGTTGAGAGTAAAGTTAAAACTTTTTACAATCGTTTTGTTGAGCCATTTATTCCGCCGGTTAAGTATTTTATTGCAGCGATTTTACTTTTTATTTTTTACAAAAAAGTCATTGCTCCATTTACTCAAAAAATGCTTGAAGATGTCGCAGCGCAAGAAGAAATGCAGCAAGGTCCAAATGCTGTTTTAGATGATGTTGAAGATACTTTGGAAAAAATGAATGCAGCAAGGAAGAAAGTTGAAGAACAACTTGGTTTTGGGGATAACTTCAATGAAGATTCTATCCAGTATGAGGTTTTACTTGAAAAATTGCGTGGTTTGGTAAGTGATAAAAGTGAGGAAATTGCTGCACTTTTGCAAAACTTAATTCAAAATGATAGCGAATTTGGCGAAAAGGATATGTGATGATAAAGCTAAGTGAAGAACAAAAAATGGTCTATGATGATTTATCGATGCCTGAGAAGGTAGCGATATTTCTTATACAACTTGGCGAAGATGCAACAACTTCTGTGTTTTCACATATGGAAATTGATGTAATTACAGAAATTTCACGTTATATTGCTATGGCTAAAAATGTTGATAGATCTGTAGCTACTGCGGTTTTAGAAGAATTTTACACTCTGCTTCAATCAAATCAATATATTAAAAGTGGTGGTTTGGAATATGCTAAAGAAATACTTTTTCGTACTTTTGGGCCAGAGATTGCAAATAAAATTCTTGAAAAACTTACTAAAAGTATGGAGAATAATCAAAATTTTGCTTATTTGGCACAAATTAAACCACAGCAACTTGCAGACTTTATTACCAAAGAGCACCCACAAACCATCGCTCTTATTTTGGCACACATGGATTCTATTCATGCGGCAGAAACTTTAGAGTATTTTAGTGATGAATTAAGGGCTGAGGTGGTTATAAGAATGGCAAATCTTGGCGATATTTCTCCAAGTATTATTAAAAGAGTTTCTGCAGTGTTAGAAAGCAAGCTTGAAAGTCTTACCTCTTATAAGGTTGAAGTGGGCGGCCCAAGAGCGGTAGCAGAAGTGCTTAATCGTTTGGGTCAAAAAGCAAGCAAATCAACCATTACTTATATTGAACAAAGTGATGAACGCTTAGCAGAGACTATTAAAGAGCTTATGTTTACTTTCGATGATATACAAAAACTTAGCACTCAAGCTATAAGAGAAATTTTAAAAGTAGCCGATAAGCGTGATTTAATGATAGGTTTAAAAGGTGCAAGTGAAGAGTTAAAGCAAAAATTCTTAGCCAATATGTCTACGCGTGCAAGCGAAGCTTTTCTTGAAGAAATGGGTTTTTTGGGTGCTGTGCGTGTTAAAGATGTTGAAGATGCGCAAAGAAAGGTTGTTGAAGTGGTGCAAAAACTTGCAGAACAAGGTCTTGTTCAAACAGGCGATGCGGATGAAATGATAGAGTAGGTGAGAGATGGTTAATCGTAGCAATGTAATTTCTGGTGGGGCTTCTGATCAGCATGTTGTTGAAGGATATCGTTTTAAAGTTATTTCAGAATTTGATAATCATACAGGTGAAAAAAAACATACTCAAACTCCAGATGAAGAAAATGCTAATATATCTTTAAATGATGAAAAACCAGTCGAAGAAAATCAAGCCATTGCCCCTACGCAAGCTGTTATGGAAACTCAAATTCCAACATTTCAACCAAGCTTTGTTGAAGATTTGCTTAAAAAAACAGATGAAATGTCAAGCAATATTATTAAACTTCAAATGCAAATAGAAAGCCAAGAGAATGAATTTAATAACCGCTTAAATTCAGAACTTGAAAATGCTAAAGAAAAATTTGCCAAAGAAGGTTATGAGAAAGCAAAAGAAGAATTTCAAAAGGAATTGAGTGATTTTAAAGATAAGTATTTAAAAAGTATAGCCAAACTCGATAATGCTTGCGAAAATCTTGAAAATTTCATAGAAAAAAATGAGAAAGAATTAGCAGATACTGCTATAGATATCGCTAAAGAAGTAATCTTAAAAGAGCTTGAACTAAATTCAAGTAAGATAGCTTATGCTTTGGCCAAAGATTTAATCGGCGAGCTTAAGGGTGCTAGTGCAATTGAGCTTAAGGTTAATGCAGAGGATTATGAGTATTTAAAAGAGCAATTTGATCAGAATGCTCATATTAAAATAAGTCTTGATGATGCAATTAGCAAAGGAAGTGTTGTTATTATAAGTGACGCAGGCAATATAGAATCCAATCTTAACTCTCGTCTAACTAAAATTAAAAAAATGGTGAATAATGAGTAAAAAATTTGCCCATACTCAAGAAGAGTTAGAAAAGCTAAGTTTAAAAGAATTAGAAAATTTAGCAGTATCTATGCGTGAAAAAATCATACAAGTTGTGAGTAAAAATGGTGGGCATTTAAGTTCAAATTTGGGTGCTGTAGAACTTAGTATAGCAATGCATTTGGTTTTTGATGCAAAAAAAGATCCTTTTATTTTTGATGTGTCGCATCAGTCTTATACACACAAGCTTTTAAGCGGAAAAGAAGAAATATTTGATACTTTAAGACAAATCAATGGTCTAAGTGGTTATACAAAACCTAGCGAGGGAGATTATTTTGTAGCAGGGCATTCTAGCACCTCTATTTCTTTGGCAGTAGGTGCTTGTAAGGCCATTGCTTTAAAGGGTGAAAAGCGTATTCCTGTTGCTTTGATTGGAGATGGTGCTTTAAGTGCGGGTATGGCCTATGAGGCTTTAAATGAATTGGGTGATTCTAAATTTCCTTGCGTAATACTTTTAAATGATAATGAAATGAGTATCTCAAAACCAATTGGAGCAATTTCAAAGTATCTTTCTCAGGCTATGGCAACGCAGTTTTATCAAAGTTTTAAAAAGCGTATTGCTAAAATGTTGGATATATTGCCTGATAGTGCTACTTATATGGCTAAGCGTTTTGAAGAGAGTTTTAAACTTATTACTCCTGGGCTTTTGTTTGAAGAATTAGGGCTTGAATATATAGGGCCTATTGATGGACATAATTTAGGTGAAATTATTTCTGCATTAAAACAAGCAAAAGCTATGCAAAAGCCTTGTGTGATACATGCTCAAACCATAAAGGGTAAAGGCTATGCTTTAGCTGAAGGAAAACATGCTAAATGGCACGGGGTGGGAGCCTTTGATATAGATAGTGGAGAGAGTGTTAAAAAAAGTGATACTAAAAAATCTGCTACTGAAATTTTTTCTAAGAATTTGCTTGATTTAGCCTCAAAATATGAAAATATTGTTGGGGTTACGGCGGCTATGCCAAGTGGAACAGGTCTTGATAAGCTTATAGAAAAATATCCAAATCGTTTTTGGGATGTGGCTATTGCAGAACAGCATGCAGTAACTTCTATGGCCGCTATGGCAAAAGAAGGATTTAAACCTTTTATTACAATATATAGCACCTTTTTGCAGCGTGCTTATGATCAAGTGATCCATGATTGTGCGATTATGAATTTAAATGTGGTTTTTGCTATGGATAGAGCAGGGATAGTAGGCGAAGATGGGGAGACGCATCAAGGTGTTTTTGATCTTAGTTTTTTAGCTCCTTTGCCAAATTTCACTCTTTTAGCCCCAAGAGATGAACAAATGATGCAAAATATAATGGAGTATGCTTATTTACATCAAGGACCTATTGCTTTTCGTTATCCTAGAGGGAGTTTTATTTTGGATAAAGAATTTAATCCTTGTGAGATAAAACTTGGTAAGGCACAATGGCTTGTAAAAAATAATAGTGAAATTGCTTTTTTAGGTTATGGACAAGGTGTGGCAAAAGCGTGGCAAGTCTTAAGAGCCTTGCAAGAAATGAATAATAATGCTAATTTGATTGATTTAATTTTTGCTAAACCTTTAGATGAAGAGCTTTTGTGTGAGCTTGCTAAAAAAAGTAAAATTTGGTTTATTTTTAGTGAAAATGTTAAAATTGGCGGTATAGAAAGTTTAATTAATAATTTTTTACAAAAATATGATTTGCATGTAAAAGTTGTTAGCTTTGAATATGAAGACAAATTTATTGAACATGGAAAAACAAGTGAGGTGGAAAAAAATCTAGAAAAAGATGTCAATAGTTTGTTGACAAAAGTTTTAAAATTTTATCATTAAATAATAAAAAATATTATTTAATATAAACTTCTTTTAATAAAAATTTTATTATTATTTTTACTTAAAAAAGCAAGGAATAAATAAAATGGAATTACTACAAATGCTTAAAAAACATGAGTTAAAAGCTACTCCGCAAAGACTATGTGTTTTAAAAATTTTAAAAAGACATGAGCATCCTAATATTGATGAATTATATACAGAAATTAAAAAAGAATACCCTTCAATCTCTTTAGCGACGGTTTATAAAAATCTTAATACTTTACAAGAACAAGGTTTAGTTGTTGAAATCAATGTTTTAAATCAAAAAACTTGTTACGATATTTATGAAGAAGAACATATTCATGTTGTTTGCACCAAATGTGGTGGTATAGAGGATTTAAGTTTTAAAGATGCTAAGCTTTATGAATATCAAGAGCATTTAGAAAAAAAGATAGGCAATCTCGTCAATCATCTGTCTGTTTGTGCTTATGTTGATAGTTGCAAAAAGTGTCATTAAGCAAAATAAGGTTAAAATAACCCATATATTTTAAGGGTTATTTTAATGGTTTATGAAATTCAAAAAAACTTTTTACTATCTGATTGCACTCTTTTAGAGAATTTAAAAAAAGATAATATACCTTTTCGAAATTCTAAATTTGAAACTTTTTATACTCAAATAACTTCAAATCATAGTGTTAAATTTCAAAGTTTTTGCAATGAATTTTATAAAATTACAAAATTTAATAATTCAATTTTAGAACAGAATCAAGAAGAGAAAATTTCTAAAAAAAAATTTGAAAAAGCTCGAAAAAAGATTATAGGAAAGAGTATTAAAAAAGAACGCTTCGAATTTAAATTTTGCTCTTTAAAAAGTTATATTGATATTTATGAAGAGCCTAAAATTTGTATTTTAAAAATATTTTTTCCAACTTTGGATAGTTCCAATGAATTTAAAATTCCTAAAGATTTTAAAATTCAAAAAGAATTACATCATGATTTAAATTCTAAACATATTGTTTTATATGGTTTTGAATATCAAAATTTTGATATAGAGAAATGTTTTAAAATTATAGAAAAAAATCAGAATTTTAGCTTGGATTTTCCAAATTATATTAATGCTTATGATGGATTTAGAATTTTTTTATTTTATTTATTTAAAAAATTAAAATTTTATTGGACTTTATCTTTAGAGAGAAAAGATAAGCAAAGTTTATGCGAATTTTTATTTTATTCAAGAAGCTTGTATATAGTTTTATCAAGCATGAATACTATTTTAGATAAAAATTTGAGTAATATTTTGGCTTTAAAGTTTAAAGATATAACGAAAAAAACTCAAGATATTTTAGCAAGTGAAAATTCAAATCAAGATTTATTGCTATTTTTAAGCGATGAAAAAATCCAAGATTTGTTTAATGATTTTGATTTTTTCATAAAGGAAAATTCTTTTTATGAAGGCGATTGCAAAGATAGGTTTTTTAAACAACTTGTTGCGTTAGAACTTAGAAAAAAAATTATTTTATTTAGAAAAAATATACTAAAAAATTTTGATTTAGAGCTTTTTGAAAATAGTTTTTTTGAATTGGCAATATTTTTAGAATATTTTTATCGTTTTTTAGAGATAAAAAATTTAAACAAACTTTATGAAAAATATTGCAAAGATAGGGATAAAAATATTTTTTCGAAAATAATCAATAATAAAAATAAATTTTGCAAATTGCTTAAAAAATCAAGTAAAAATTTGAAAATTTACAAAGGATAAAAATGCAAAAACAAGAAAAAATTATAGAAATGTTTAATCAAATTGCACCTACTTATGATAAGGCAAATAGAATTTTAAGCTTTGGAGCTGATGTAGCGTGGCGCAAAAAAGCTTGTCAAAGAGTGATGAGTTTGTATTTAAAAAAAGATTTAAAAATCGCTGATATTGCCTGTGGCACAGGGGATATGATAGAGATTTGGCAAGAGAGTGCTTTAAAAATGGAAAAAAATATTTTAAATATTAAAGGTATTGATCCAAGTAGTGGCATGCTAAATGTTGCAAAAGAAAAATTTCCAAATGTCGAATTTATAGAAGCAGGGGCGCAAAATTTACCTTTAGAAAGTCAAAGTTTAGATATTTTAAGCATTAGTTATGGCATTCGCAATGTTGTAGAAAGACAAAAAGCCTTAAGTGAATTTGCTAGAGTACTTCAAAAAGATGGTATTTTGGTAGTTTTGGAATTTACAAAAAGAGAAAAGGGTGGATTTATAGCAGCTTGTAGAGATTTTTATCTTAAAAATATTTTACCAAGTATAGGTGGGATAATCAGTAAAAATAAAAGTGCTTATGAGTATTTACCAAACTCTATTGAGGGATTTTTAAGTAAGGAAGAGTTCATCTTGGAACTTAAAAATGCTGGTTTTGAAATGCTTGATTATAAAAGTTTTAGCTTTGGCGTGAGTTCAATGTTTATAGCAAAAAAACTATGACACCAACAGAATTAAATCTTAAGGCAAAGGCTTTATTAGAAACACATTTTGATGATATAGTTTTAAGTGGAGAAATTTCAAAAATTACTTTACATGGTTCAGGGCATTGGTATTTTGATTTAAAAGATGAAAGATCAAGCATTGCTTGTGCTATGTTTAAAGCAGCTAATTTAAAAGTCGCGTTTAAACCAGCGGTGGGGGATTTTTTAGAGCTTTGTGGAAGTGTGAGTTTATATCCTGAAAGCGGTCGTTATCAATTTATCGCTACTAGTATGAAAAAAGCAGGTTTTGGGGATTTGGAAGCACAGTTTTTGGCTTTAAAAGAGCGTTTGCAAAAAGAAGGACTTTTTGATCCACGCTTTAAAAAATCTTTGCCAAAATTTCCTAAAAAAGTAGGCATTATCACTTCAAAAACTTCTGCTGCTTTGCAAGATATGCTAAAACTTATTCATCACAAAGAATATTTTTTGGCAAAAATTTATATTTTTGATGCTTTAACTCAAGGAAATAATGCTCCTTTTTCTCTTATACAAGCTTTAAAAAAAGCCGATGATATGGATTTAGATGTTCTTATTATAGCACGTGGTGGAGGAAGCAGGGAAGATCTTTTTTGTTTTAATGATGAAAATTTAGCAAGAGAGATTTTTAAAGCAAAAACTCCTATTATTTCAGCCATAGGACATGAGATTGATTATGTTATTAGTGATTTTGTTGCAGATTTTAGAGCTCCAACGCCCTCAGCTGCTATAGATACTTTGTTTTATTCTAAGCTGGATATAGAGCAAAGTTTGGATTTAATGGAAGAAAAATTAATGCAACTTTGGAATCATAAAATACAAAATTATGAAAATTTGCTTTTAAATTTAAGCAAATTTTTCAAATTTAATTCTTTGCCAAAAATAATAGATGAAAAAATAAAACAAAGCCATAATATAGAAAAGCAATTAAATCATCTACTGGCAAATCAAATGCGTTATAATGAATTAAAATTAGATAAATTGCAAAATGCCTATTTGCAACATGAGAATTTTTTTAATAAAAGCAAAAAGTTTATTTGTATCAGAAAAAATGGTAAAATAGCAAATTTAGAAGATCTTAAGAGTGATGATATCGTTATTTTAAGTTCTCAAACTTCTCAAAAAGAAGCAAAAATTTTATAAGGATAAATTATGAGAAAAATTAATTTCAGTGCAGGGCCATCGACTTTACCTTTAGAAATTTTAGAGCAAGCTCAAAAAGAACTCTGTGATTATCAGGGTAGGGGTTATTCTATAATGGAAATTTCTCACCGCACAAAAGTATTTGAAGAAGTGCATTTTGGAGCACAAGAGAAAGCTAAAAAACTTTACGGGTTAAATGATGATTATGAAGTATTATTTTTACAAGGTGGAGCAAGTTTGCAATTTGCTATGATTCCTATGAATTTAGCTTTAAATGGGGTTTGTGAATATGCAAATACAGGAGTTTGGACAAAAAAAGCGATTAAAGAAGCACAAATTTTAGGTGTCAATGTTAAAACCGTAGCAAGTAGCGAGGAAAGTAATTTTAATCATATTCCTAGAGTGGAATTTAGCGATAATGCTGATTATGCTTATATTTGTTCTAACAATACTATTTACGGCACTCAATATCAAAATTATCCTAAAACTAAAACTCCTTTGATTGTGGATGCATCGAGTGATTTTTTTTCTAGAAAAGTAGATTTTTCAAATATTGCTCTTTTTTATGGCGGAGTGCAAAAAAATGCTGGAATTTCGGGTTTAAGTTGTATTTTTATCCGTAAAGATATGTTAGAAAGATCTAAAAATAAACAAATTCCTAGCATGTTAAATTATTTGACTCATGCTGAGAATCAGTCCTTGTTTAACACGCCTCCAACCTTTGCTATTTATATGTTTAATCTTGAAATGGATTGGCTTTTAAATCAAGGCGGACTTGATAAAGTACATGAGAAAAATTCTCAAAAAGCTGCTATGCTTTATGAGTGTATTGATTTAAGTAATGGATTTTATAAAGGACATGCAGATAAAAAGGATAGATCTTTAATGAATGTGAGTTTTAATATTGCTAAAAATAAAGATTTAGAGTCTCTTTTTGTAAAGGAAGCCGAAGAAGCTGGAATGATAGGACTTAAAGGACATAGAATTTTAGGAGGAATTCGTGCAAGTATTTATAATGCGCTTAATTTGGATCAGGTAAAAACCTTGTGTGAATTTATGAAAGAATTTCAAGGAAAATATGCATGATAAAGCGTTTTGATGAGTGCGATAGAATGTCGCAAATTATTGTTTTTGATAAATATTTTAAGACTGCAGGACAAGTGGCTTTTGAACCTAGCGGAGATATTAAAAAACAAACTAAAGAAGTGCTTGCAGAACTTGATGCTTTGTTTGAAAAAATAGGCGCAAACAAAGGAGATTTGATTCAAATTCAAATCTGGTTAGATAATATGCAAGATTTTGATGCAATGAATGAAATTTATGATGCTTGGATTAAAAATTATCCTAAACCTGTTAGAGCTTGTGTAGGAAGTGCTTTAGCAGAGGGTTATTTGGTAGAAATTCAAGCTTTTGGAAAGCTAAGAGAGAATTAAAAATTCTCTCCTCCAAATTTTAAAAGTGCAGATCCCCAAGTAAAACCACCGCCAAAAGCATCTAGCAAGATCAGATCCCCTTTTTTAAGCCGACCTTCTTCATAGGCATCATTCATTGCCATAGGTATAGAAGCAGCTGAAGTATTGCCATATTTTTGTACAGTGATCACACATTTTTCATCGCTTAGATTGAGTTTTTCTTGGACGGCTTTAATGATGCGTAGATTAGCTTGATGAGGAATAAAAAGATCAATTTCTTGTGCTAAAATGTTATTTTTGGTTAAAATTTCTACAACATCATTACTAAGCGTGTTTACTGCTATTTTAAAAACTTCATTGCCTTTCATTTGCATAGAAAGTGTTTGACATAGGCTTGATTTTTGCGATCTTTGAGTCATTAAAAGATCTCCATAATTACCATTGCTTGCAGTATGTACATCAAGGATATGATTTTCATTATCCAAACTTACAACTCCAGCACCTGCACCGTCTCCAAAGAGTATGCAAATACTTCTGTCATTGTAATCCATAATTGAACTTGTTTTTTCAGCTCCTATGATTAAAACATTTTTTTTCAAACCACTTTCTACTAAGGCTTTAGCTTGTTCAAGCAAATAGATAAAACCAGAACAAGCTGCTGAAATATCAAAAGCGCTAATATTTACAAGTCCTAAATTTGAAGCAATTTTACAAGCGGTTGAAGGCATAGTAAAATAATCAGGACTTAAAGTGGCTACAAGAATAGCATCAATATCTTCAGGTTTTAAATTTGCTCTTTCTATGGCTTTTAATGCAGCTTTTGTGCCCAAATCGCTAGTATTTTCATTTTCACTAGCAATGCGCCTTTCTTTAATACCTGTGCGTCTAGTGATCCATTCATCGGTGGTATCTACCATTTTTTCAAGATCAGCATTGCTTAAAATTTTTTCTGGAATATAAGAAGCTATACTTTTAAGACCGGCTTTAAGCATTGTATTTCCCAAGTTCATTTTCTATAAGTTCATTGATATGAGATTGGCTAAAATTTATAGCTTGAAAAATTGCATTTTTAATAGCTCTAGAATCGCTTTTTCCATGACTTATGATCACGCAGCCATTAACTCCAAGAAGGGGTGCTCCGCCATATTCTTGCCAATCTGTGTGTTTTTTTAATTTTTTAAAAGATGGCTTCATGAGTAAAGCACCTATTTTAGAAATAAAAGATTGCTTTACTTCGTTTTTTAGAAGTTGAAAAATAGCTGTTGCCACACCTTCACAAGCCTTTAAGATAACATTTCCATCAAAACCATCACAGACTAAAACATCTATTTCACCATTGAAAATATCTCTACCTTCAGCATTACCTATAAAATTTGGAATTTTTTTCATAAGCTGATGACTTTCTTTGGTAAGTTCATTACCTTTGCATTCTTCTTCACCATTAGAAAGTAAAGCAAGGCGTGGTTTTTGAATTTGCATGATTGCTCTAGCATAAACTTCACCCATTATGGCAAATTGAAATAAATTTTCAGCTTTACAATCTGTATTAGCTCCAACATCCAAAAGTAAAGTTTTGTTAATGATATTTGGCATTAAAGTGGCAATAGCAGGTCTTGAAATGCCTTTAAGTCTTCCAAGCCTTAAGGTAGCCAAAGACATACTTGCTCCACTATGACCCGCTGAAACTACAGCATCTACTTTTTTTTCTTTTAATAAATTAATAGCTTTATATATGGTTGTTTCTTTATTTTTTAAAGCATCTGTGGCATTTTCATTCATCGAAAAAATTTCACTAGCTTCTTCGTATTGTATATATTGTTCTAATTTTTTTGGTATTAAAGGTTTTAGAATTTTAGAATTTCCCACTAAGATAGCGTTAAAAGGTTTTGCTTCTAGCGCCTTTAAAACGCCTTCTATAATGGGTTTTTCTCCAAAATCACCACCCATTGCATCAATGGCAATGTTAATCATTGATTTTAATATTCCTTAGTTGTTGGATTCGCACGGTGAGGCATTTTGTAGCTTCCATCTTTGTCTTTTATAGGCATAGGAAGACTAACTTTATAGTGAGTTCTGCGTTTAGCTGCACGAGTTTTGCTCACTCTTCTCTTTGGTACTGCCATTTTTTCTCCTTTATAAAATTTAATTAATTATTGCAATTTATGCAATAAAAATAATCACTTAAATAAGCTTCAAGCTCGCTGATAGCAACTTCTATTAAATCAATATGTCCATCGAAAAATTCTATAGTATTGCTCAATTCGTTTGCTTCATCTTTAAAAATACCATCACTTGCAAAAAGTTCTAAATTTTCTTTAATTTCAAGTTTTAACTCAGCTCCACAACTATCACAAGGTCTATAGATAAAACCTTGCATAATAGCATTTATTTTAACAAGCTTAGGATTTATTTTTACTAAATTTCCCTCAAAAATCATATTTTCAAGATTAAGTTTAAAAGGATATTCCTTTGTATTAATCTTAGAAAAAGGGATTTTCATTTAGCAAATTTCATTTGGTTTAAAGAAAAAATCAATTTCTATTTTTGCATTTTCCAAGCTGTCACTTCCATGAACAGCATTAGCATCAATACTCTCAGCAAAATCGGCTCTAATTGTTCCTGCTTTAGCTTCTTTAGGATTTGTCGCTCCCATTAAATCTCTATTTTTTAATACAGCACCTTCTCCTTCTAGTACAGAAACAACAACAGGACCGCTAATCATAAATTCAACTAAGTCTTTAAAAAAAGGTCTTTCTTTATGAACAGCATAAAAATTTTCAGCTTGTTCTTTACTAAGTTGAACTTTTTTCATTGCAGCGATTCTTAATCCATTGCTTTCAAAACGATCTAAAATTTTTCCTATAACACCTTTTTTAACAGCATCAGGTTTAATTATAGATAAAGTTTTTTCCATCTTTGTAATAACTCCTTATTTTAATAAAGCTTAAAATTATACTTGAATTTGTTTAAAGAAAGTTAAATTATAAAGAAAAAGCTAGGAATCTCTAGCTTTTTAATTTTTTAAAATTATGCAAAAACTGGAGTGTCCCCACTTCTCATATCAGCGCCAATATTATCACGACTTGGTTGTCCTGATTCTACAGCACTCCAAACTATACATCCATCTGTTGGGCAAGCACTGGCACAAGCTGGTTGATCATTATGTCCTACGCATTCAACGCATTTGTTTGCATAAACATAATATCTATCTTCACCTTCTGGATTGTTAGCATCATCAACGATAGCACTCACTGGACACTCATCAATACAAGAACCACAAGCAATACATATATCTGTAATTTTTACAGCCATTTTTTCTCCTTTTTAATATTAAGATTTAAAAGATTTTAGCATAAAATTCTTAAATAATGTAAATTTTGATAATCAAAATTTTACCTTATTTGATAATAATTATAACTTTCTTAAATTTTTAATATTATTTTAGATATTTAAAAAAAAATAAAGATTTAAACGATATAATTTCGTTATCAATAAAATTTATTATTTAGGAGAAAATATGATAGTTACTAAAAAAGCTTTAGATTTTACTGCTCCAGCAGTATTGGGAAACAATGAAATTGTTCAAGATTTTAATCTTTATAAAAATATAGGTCCAAAAGGAGCGGTAGTATTCTTTTATCCAAAAGATTTTACTTTTGTTTGTCCTTCAGAAATTATAGCTTTTGACAAAAGATATCAAGAATTTAAAAACCGTGGCATTGAAGTAATTGGAATTTCAGGAGATAATGAATTTTCACATTTTGCTTGGAAAAATACTCCAGTAAATCAAGGTGGTATTGGTCAGGTTAAATTTCCGCTTGTTGCTGACTTAACTAAGCAGATTGCTAGAAATTTTGATGTACTTTATGCAGAAGCAGTTGCCCTTCGTGGTTCGTTCTTGCTTGATGCTGATGGAACAGTTCGCCATGCTGTGGTTAATGATTTACCACTAGGTAGAAATATAGATGAAATGTTAAGAATGGTTGATACTATGCTTTTTACAAATGAGCATGGTGAAGTTTGTCCTGCAGGATGGAATAAGGGTGATGAAGGTATGAAAGCTAACCCTAAAGGCGTGGCTGAATATCTTGGCAAAAACGAAGCTAAACTTTAATTTCTTAGTATAAAGCCTCTTTACGAGGCTTTTTCTTCATTTTTATTCTTTAATTGAAATTCATAAATTTTCTACTATAATTTTACACACATATTAAAATTTTTATTTAGGCTAAAATATGGCAGGCGAAGATCAAGAAAAAACAGAAGAACCCACGTCCAAAAAGATAGAAGATGCGCGTAAAGAAGGTAATGTTCCAAAGTCTCAAGATGCGGCAGCTATTGTAACTTTGATAATTGGAGTAACTATAACTTTATTTATGATGAGTTTTATGGGCGAGAGAATTGTAAATTTATATAGATACTATCAAAGTTTTATTGGTGTTGAATTTGATTTGCGTATTATTCAAGCCATTATGATTAAAAGTATTTTTGAGGTTTTAATTATTCTTGCACCTATTGTTTTAAGTATTATGATTGCTGGGGTTTTAGGAAATATTATGCAATTTGGTTTTATTTTTACAACTAAACCTATTATGCCAAATTTAGGAAAAATCAATCCTCTAAAAGGTTTAAAAAACCTTTTTTCGTTGAAAAAAATTGTTGAAAGTATAAAAATTATTTTAAAAGTGGGTATTGTTTTTACTATAGCTTTTATAGTTTTACTTAAATTTATGCAAGAGCTTCCAAGAGTTGAGCTTTATACTATGGTTGCACAGCTTACTTGGCTAAGAGACAGAGCTATTGTTTTAGCAGCTATTGTTATAGTTGCTTTTTTAATTATTGCTGTTTTAGATGTTTTTTTGGTGCGTTTTCAGTATTTTAAAGGTTTGCGTATGAGCAAACAAGAAATAAAAGATGAGTATAAACAAATGGAAGGAGATCCTCAGGTTAAAGGTAGAATTCGTAGACTTCAAATGGAAGCTGCGCGTCGTCGTATGATTCAAGATGTTGCAGGTGCGGATGTGGTGATCACAAACCCAACGCATTATGCCGTAGCTATTCGTTATGATACAAGTAAAGAACAAGCCCCTAGGGTTGTTGCCAAAGGAGTGGATTTTCTCGCTCTTCGCATAAAACAAGTAGCCTATGAAAATAATGTTGTAGTTTATGAAAATCCTCCTTTAGCAAGAGAGCTTTATAAAGCTTGTGATGTTAATGATCTTATTCCTAGGGAAATGTTTAAAGCTGTAGCTGAGGTACTAGGATTTGTTTATAATACAAATAATAAGAGTCGTTTAGCTGGTCAAGTAAAAAAAGGAAACTAAAACTTTTAAGGTGCTTTAGTTCCTATTTTGTTAATAAGCTCAAGAACCGATTTTTGAGTATTTGTATCTGCTGTATCGACTTTAAAATATATTTCTACTCTATTATTTTCTAGAGCTTGTGGATTTCCATTGATGGGATTATTAAGCCCGTAGCTTTTAATGCTAATGTTTTTTAAATTTGCTCCACCTTCTATAAAATATTTTAATACATTTTCTGCTCTTTGATAGGCGAGTTCATAACTTCTTATAATAGAGTCGCTATTGTCTGTATAGCCTCTAATTTCTATTTTTGCTTGAGGTGGCAAATATGTTGTTAGTTCAGCCATACGTTTTAAATAATCTTGTATATCAGCTGAAACGATTTGAGCACTACCTCTTTCAAATTCAACTTTAGATGGAAGGTTAAGAGCAACCTGATTGTCGCTTTGATCTAGAGCTGCTTGAAGACGTTTGATGGTTTCTTGCTGTGTCATAGTCATTTGTTTTAACGATTTGAGTTCATCACTTTCTTCTTTTGCTGCACCCTTATATTTTTCTTGGGTTTTACTTTCTTCTTTGACTGTTTGAGTAGAGGTATAATCAAAGATTTTAACAAATTCGGTTTTTAAAGCCTCTACTTTAGCAGGATTTGTTTTAGAAATTGCCCAAAGAGCAATAAAAAGTGCCAAAAGCAAACTTAGAAAGTCTGCATAAGGTACAGCCCATTTTTCACCTGCAGGACATTCTGGACATTTATGTTTCTTGGCCATTTTTAACCTTTGTCAAATTGTGAAATTTTTGGATCATCGTGACTTAAGAAATTAAAAAGCTTAGCTTCCAAATCTCTAGGATTCGCACCTTCTGCAATTCCTTTTATGGCTTCAGTGATGACAATTTGCTCTTTTACAAGATCCATTCCATTAGCTTTCATTTTTCTTCCCCAAGGTGCAAAAAGCGCATAAGCACCAAAAATCCCAGTAACCGTAGCTGTAAAAGCACCTGAAATACCCGCTGCCATTGCTTGAGGATTATCTAGCAATTTAAGAGCTAGAATAAGACCAAAAACCGCTCCAACAAGTCCCATGGTAGGGCAAGTTTCTCCAAATACTATCCAATATTCTGCGCATTCTTTATAATGCTCTTCAAGTTGTTCGGTTTGTATTTCCATGCTTTCGTGAATTTCTTCAAAGCTTTTACCATCTACAAGCATCATCATAGCATTTTTTAAAAATTCATTTTCGATCTCATTGGTTCTTGATTCTAATGCTAAAAGACCATCTCTTCTTGCAATAATAGCAAATTCTATTAACTGAGCTATCCTTTCAGGTAGATTTACTCCAGAACCTTTAAAGACAACTTTGAGTTCTTTATAAGCTGCTTTTACAATTTTTTTATGTGTAGAAGTCATTGCACAAAATGCAGCCGTTGGCATAACTATAAGAAAGGAAGAAAGGTGAATAACATGTAAAGGATTTCCTCCTTCTAATATATCTCCTACTGAAATACTAGTAACTGCGAGCACCATTCCCAGTATGGTTGAAAGATCCATTAAATATCTCCTTGATTATTTTAAATCGCCCCAATTTTTAGCGATACTTGAGCTTGTTTTTAATTTTACTTTTAATTTTACTATATTTTCCATAATATCTCTAGTTTTTTTTACAAAATTTTCACATAAATCATCTTTTACTTCAAAAATTAATTCATCGTGAATTTGCAAAATAAGCTTTTTGTCTTCATTTAATTCTTTATTGATTTCTAGCATTGCAAGTTTGATTACATCAGCTGCTGAGCCTTGTAAGATTGAATTAATGCTTTCTCTTTCATACATGGCAATTTGCATAGGTTTTGCGTTTTCAAAATCAAAATAACGCTTGCGACCGCTTAAAGTAGTGATAAAACCATTTTGTTTAGCTTTGTTTTTAACTGTTTCAAAATATTTCTTAATACTAGTAAAATTTTCAAAATATTTTTCTATGTAAGATTTGGCTAAATGAGCTTCTATTTTTAAATTTTGACTTAAAGTTTTATAGCCCATGCCATAAATAAGTCCAAAATTTATACTTTTTGCAACACTTCTGGTTTCATAATTGCTTTCTCCAAAAATCATTATAGCTGTTCTTGCATGTATATCTTCATCGTTAGCAAAAGCATTTAAAAGTTTTTCATCTTCGCTAAAATGCGCAAGCATTCTCAGTTCGATTTGAGAATAATCAAGAGAGATAAAACTAAATCCATCTTTAGCTACAAAGCAAGATTTATAATCTTTTGCGTATTGTCCGTGTGCAGGAATATTTTGCAAATTCGGATCTTTAGATGAAAGGCGTCCTGTAGCAGTTCCAGTCTGTAAAAAACTTGAATAAATGCGTGAATTTTTATCTTTTAACGCTAGTTTTAACAAAGGTTCGCAATAAGTGGAATAAAGTTTGGCAAGTTCTCTATAATCTAAAATTTTGGCAATTACAGGATGTTTATCTAAAAGTGCATTTAAAACTTTTTCATCGGTAGAATATCCTGTTTTTCCTTTTTTTCCACTTGGAAGTTTAAGTTTTTCAAAAAGTATATCACCTACTTGTTTAGGTGAGTTTAGGTTAAATCTATCCTCACAAAGAGTATAAATTTCTTCACTTAAATTTTTGATTTCATTTTCAAATTTTTTCATAAGGGCTTCAAGTGCATTTGTATCAAGCTTTATGCCATTTTCTTCCATCATCATAATGATTTTAATGAAATCAAATTCACAGTTTTTAGCAAGTTCTAATAAAGGAGTTTCAAGATTTTTTAAAAAATAAAGATAAAATCTTAACGTGATATAAGCATCTTCTGCGGCGTATTTGCAAGCTTTTTCAAGTTCTACACTTGCAAAATTTTCTCCTTTTTTAACAAGGCTTTCAAAATGTAAGGTTTCATAATTAAAAAGTCTTAAGGCTAAATCATCCATATTTACTCTTAAAGAAGGATTTTTAAGCCATGCTAAAATCATTGTATCTGCGTATTTTTGAGGTAAATTTAATCCAAAATTGTTTTGAATGATTTTAAAATCATATTTGAGATTGTGTCCTATAACAAAATGATTAAAGATTAGCTCTATAGCTTTTTTGGCACTTTGCAATGAAATTTGCTCACCTACTCCAAGATAGTTATGAGTTAAAGGCACGTAAAAAGCTTCGTTTTCACTCATGCAAAAACTAAAACCAACAATTTTTGCTTCTTTTGTATCAAGTCCTGTGGTTTCGGTATCAAAAGCAATAATACTTTCTTTATCAAGGGTATTTAAAATTTCAAAAAGTTTGTTTTCATCTTGTATTAAAGTGGCTTTAAAACCTAAATTTTTATCTTTATTATCAGGATTTTGACGCAGCTTTTTAAGCAAAGTATTAAGTTCGTAATGTTCTAAAATTTCAAGTATTTTTAAAAGAGGTTCTTCATCAGGATAAGTTGCTTTTTCTATAAGATCTTGCACTTCTAAATTTTCGTATAAAGAAGCTAATTTTTTGCTTAAAAATGCATTTTCCTTACCCTCTAAAAGCAAGTTACGACTTCTTTCGTTGCGTATTAGAGTTAAATTTTCATAAATTCCTTCTATGCTACCAAATTCATCAAGTAAGGTTTTAGCCCCTTTTGCACCTATACCTTTAACGCCTGGAATATTATCAGAACTATCTCCGCAAAGAGCTAAAAAATCTCTGATTTGATGAGGTTTTACTCCGTATTTTTCTAAACACGCTGCTTCATCATAGTCGTTTTTAGAAATAGGACTGTAAATGCTTGTTTTACCATCTTTTATGAGTTGATAAAGATCTTTATCTTGAGTGATAATGCGTACAAAAATATCCCTATCTTCACAAGTTTTTACAAAAGAAGCGATGATATCATCGGCTTCATAACCTTCTTGAGAAACGCTTATAAAACCCATTTTTTCTATCATCTCTATGCAAATTGGAATTTGTTCTAGAAGTTCAGGTGGTGGTGGAGTGCGATTTTGTTTATAGTTTGGATCAATTTCGCTACGAAAAGTTTTTCCTTTGGAGTCTAATGCAAAAACAATATAATCACTTTTATGTTCATTTTTTAAGCTATAAATAAAATTTGCAAAACCGCTAATCATTCCACTAGCTTGTCCTTGTGAATTTTTAAAACCTTTTAATGCGTAGTAAAGTCTGAAAAAAAATCCAAAAGTATCGATAATAGTTAAAGTTTTCATAATAATTTCTTCTTTTGATAAAATATATTTTTAAGCTGTATTATTTCAAAATTTTGCTTAATAATGTCTACAATTTAAGATCTTTAAGCAAAAACACTGCAATTTTTAGCCATAATTACAAATTATTTATAAAAAAATATATTAAAATATAAGGATAATGTAATGACAAATCAGCAAATTGATGGAATTGCGGATAAGAATTTTAACACACCTGAAGGTAGGAAAGTTTTTAAAAAGGCAGTTTTTTCTTGCTGGTTGGGAACTGCTATGGAATATGCAGATTTTGCACTTTATGGTTTAGCAGCTGCAACAATTTTTTCAGAAGTGTTTTTTCCTGAGCAAACTCCAGTAATTGCACTTTTGCTTAGTTTTGTAACTTATGGCATAGGTTTTATTGCAAGACCTATTGGGGCTTTGTTTTTTGGTTATTTAGGCGATAAACACGGAAGAAAAAATGTTATGATGGCTACAATAGCTTTAATGGGAATTTCAACTACTCTTATAGGTTTTATTCCAAGCTATGCAGTGATTGGTGTTTGGGCGCCTATTTGTTTGGTTATATTACGTTTTATGCAGGGTTTTGGTGCGGGAGCTGAACTTTCAGGTGGAACAGTTATGCTAGGAGAATATGCTCCTAGCAAGAGAAGAGGGCTTGTTTCTTCTGTGATTGCCTTAGGATCAAATAGCGGAACTTTGCTTGCGTCTTTTGTATGGCTTTTGATGGTACAAATGGATGAAGCAAGTTTTAAAGAATGGGGTTGGAGAGTTCCTTTTATGGGAAGTATTTTAATCGCTCTTTTTGCTGTATATATTCGTTTTCATGTCAAAGAAACCCCTGTTTTTGAAAAGCAAAAAAATGAAATGATGAAATTGCGTCTTAATAACGAAAAGCATATGAAAAAAGATGAAAGAAGTTTTTGGCAAAGAAGTCGTGCTTTTTGGACTATGGTGGGCTTAAGAATAGGCGAAAACGGACCTTCTTATCTTGCACAAGGTTTTATTGTAGGTTATGTGACTAAAATTTTACTTTTAGACAAATCAGTTGCCACTACAGCGGTAATGATAGCTTCATTGGTGGGTTTTTTGGTTATTCCTTTGGCAGGTTATTTAAGTGATAGATTTGGAAGACGTATTACTTATAGAATGTTTTGTTTGCTTTTGATGATTTATGCTTTTCCTGCTTTTATGCTTTTAGATAGTAAAAATGAAATTATTGTGATTTTAACTATTATTGTAGGTATGTCTTTAGCATCTTTAGGGATTTTTGGTGTACAAGCGGCTTGGGGTGTAGAACTTTTTGGGGTAAAAAACCGTTATACAAAAATGGCTTTTGCTAAGGAGCTAGGTTCTATTCTTTCAGGAGGAACAGCGCCTATGGTGGCTTCTGCTTTGCTTGCGTATTATGGCACTTGGTGGCCTATCGCAACGTATTTTGTATTAACTGCAGGTATAGGTTTTGTGACTACATTTTTTGCGCCAGAAACTAGAGGCAGGGATTTAAATAAAATAGAGGATGCGATATGAGACTTATCTTAGACACGGATATAGGCAATGCTATTGCAGGAGCAAATACCGATGATGGTTTAGCGCTTGCTTTGATTTTGGCATCTAAAGAAATCAAACTTGAAATGCTAAGCACAATTTGCGGTAATGTTCCAAGTCTTGTTGCCTATAGCGTGGCTAAGGATTTATTTAAACGTTTAAATTTAAATATCCCCGTTTATTTAGGAGCGAATGAAGCCTTAAAAGAACCAAGTAAAGCTTGGCGTCAAAGACTTGATGAAAGTGTAAAAAATTTTAAGCTTGAATATCTTTGGGAAAATATAAAAAGTCCTGAAATTTTAGAAAATATAAATCCTGATGCGATTTTTAAAATGGGTGAGTTGGTGGGTAAAAATCCTAAAGAAATTTCTATTTGTGCGATAGGACCTTTGACAAATATTGCTATGGCTATGAAAATTTTTAAAGATTTTGATATAAATCTTAAAGAGCTTTTTATTATGGGCGGTAGTTTTGATATGCCTTATTACACTAAGGATACAAATTTTGGTTTCGATCCTGAGGCGGCTAGTATAGTGTTAAATTCAAGAGCTAAAATTACACTCGTACCTTATAATGTAACCATGCAGACTTTACTAACACATGAGGATTTAAAAGAGTTGCAAGCTAAGAATATTTTATGCGATTTTATCGTTGAAACTTTAGGTGTTTGGATTGATTATGTTTCTAAAACACGTGGTACAAAGGGAACTTGGATACATGACGCTTTAACAATAGCTTATGCATTAGATTCTAGTATTGCAGATTTTGATGAGTGTTATGCTGATGTTATTTGTGATAGTTCTTTGGCAAGAGGTATGAGTTGGCGTTGTTTTAAAGAACCAAAAATGAGTATGGGGGTGGATTTAAGCACTAAAAATTGTGTTAAAATTTTAAAAAATGTAGATAATACAAAGCTTTTAAAACTTATAAAAGAGAGGCTTTTAAAAGGAGTTTGCTATGAAAATTATGAAAGCATAACGACTTAATTTTCCAAGTAAGATAAAAAATATAGTTTTTAAAAAAGAATATTTCGCAAAACCAAGTCCCAAGGCAAAAAGATCTCCCACCAAAGGTAAAAAAGTAAAAAAAGCAAATATACTTCCAAATTTAGCAAAATTAGCATTGAAATTTTCTAATTTTTTCAAGGATTTGCTAAAGTATTTTTCTAAAATTTTTTGCTTACCAAGATAAGCCAAGCCATAAGTACTTAAACTTCCTAAGGTATTACCCAAAGTAGCTACGATAAGCACTAAATTTGGATTAAAATCAAGTTTTATAAAGCCTAAAACAAAGGCTTCGCTTGCCAAAGGTAATAGTGTGCTTGAAAGAAAACACACTATAAAAAGTCCTAAATAACTTATATCATTATATAAAAAACCAAACATAAAATTATGATTTTTGTGTATTTTTAAGCTCTAAGTCTAGATAATATCCTGTGTAAGAACGGGTTTTTTTGTGTTCTTTAGCGACTTTTTCCACGCTTCCTGTGCTTATAACTTTTCCACCTTTAACTCCGCCTTCAGGCCCCATATCGATAATATAATCAGCATTTTTAATCACATCTAAATTATGCTCTATTACAAAAACCGAATTTTTAAGATCAACCAAATGTTGTAAAACTAAGATGAGTTTATTGACATCTTCAAAATGCAGTCCTGTTGTAGGTTCATCAAGTATATAAAGCGTTTTTCCTGTATCGCTACGGCTTAGTTCTTTAGCAAGTTTGATTCTTTGTGCTTCACCTCCACTTAAGGTGGTGGCATTTTGTCCTAGAGTTAGATAATCTAAACCCACTTTTACTAGAGTATCTAATTTTTGTTTGATTTTGGGAACAGCTGTAAAAAATTCACTCGCTTCTAAAACACTCATATTTAAAATTTCACTGATATTTTTGCCTTTATATTTGATTTCTAGCGTGGCATCATTGTAGCGTTTGCCCCCGCAAGTATCACAAACTACCATAACATCAGGTAAAAAATGCATCTCTATTTTGATTTCTCCATCTCCGCTACATTTCTCACATCTTCCACCCTTGACATTAAAAGAAAAGCGTCCTGCTTTATAACCACGCATTTTGGCTTCTTTAGTGGAGGCAAAAAGATTTCTGATTTCATCCATAGCGCCTGTATAGGTGGCAGGATTTGATCGTGGTGTGCGCCCAATTGGGCTTTGATCAAGATAAATGACTTTATCAAGTTTTTCAAGTCCTTCTATTTGTACCCCACCAAGTTTTTTAACTTTTTTAGCGCGGTTTAATTCTTCTTGTGCAAAAGGAAGTAGGGTTTGAAGTATCAAAGAACTTTTTCCAGAACCTGAAACTCCTGTTATAGCGACTAAATTTTGTAAAGGAAATTTTACGCTTAAATCTTGGATATTGTTAATATTTACATTTTTAAGTTCAAGCCATTCTTTTTGTGCTCTGTTTTGAAGTTGTGAAATTTGTTTTTTACCATTCATATAAAGTGCAGTTTCGCTTTTGCTTTTTAAAAGTTCTTTATAAGTTCCACTAAATACAACCTCACCTCCAAATTTTCCTGCTTTTGGGCCAATATCTACAATAAAATCTGCTTCTTCTATAGTCATTTTATCATGCTCTACGACAATTAGGGTATTGCCCTTTTGTTGTAAATTTCTTAAAGTTTTAATCAGTTTTGCAGTATCTCTTTCATGAAGTCCTATGCTAGGCTCATCTAAGACATACATCACTCCACTTAAACCACTGCCAATTTGTGAAGCTATGCGGATTCTTTGTGCTTCACCCCCACTAATCGTTCTTGCATCGCGCCCTAAGGAAAGATAACCTAGTCCCACATCATACAAGAAAAACAATCTTTCGTTGATTTCTTTTAGGATAGGTTTAGAAATAAGTTTTTGTTGCTCGCTTAAATAAGAAAAATTTTTCTCATCTGCAAAAAAGGCCGTACTATCTTCTATGCTCATATCTAAAATTTCACCCAAGCCTTTTTTGGCTACTTTCACGGCTAAACTTTCGGGTTTTAAACGATGCCCACCGCAGTCTTTACAAATTTTTTCACTCATATATTCGGCTAAATCTTTTTCATCTTTTAGCATTTCATAAGCCATTTTAACTACGCCTTCAAAGGTGCGTTTTAGACGATTTCTTTTCCAAAGAAATTCTATAGTTTTGGCATTACCATACAATACAAGGCGTTTTTGTTCTTCGCTTAATTGCATAAAAGGTATTTTGATAGGAATTTCATTTTGTTCGCAAAAGGCGATTAGGAATTTATAATAATAACTTTTATTAAAACCATACATGATTTTAACAGCACCATTTTCGAGGCTTAAATTTTCATCGATGATTTTTTTCATATCTAAAGTATAACGAATTCCAAGTCCATCACAAGCTTCACATGCTCCTTTTGGAGAATTAAAAGAAAAGCTTAAAGGCTCGAGTGGAACAAAAGAAATTTTACAATCAAAACAAGCTGAATGTTCGCTAAAATGATAATGTTTATTAAGGTTTATTTCCTCATGATTTAAAACTTCTATTTCTATTTCTCCAAAGCTTTCTTGTAAGCCTTTTTCTATATCGCTTGCAAGACGAGAGAGTAAATCTTCTTGAATTTCAAGCCTATCTATGACAAGTTTAATGGTGTGTTTTTTGGTTTTGGCCAGTTCAATTTCTTCATCAAGTCTTACCAAAACTCCATCGATTTGAGCTCTTACATAGCCTTTGTTGCGTAAATTTTCAAGCAAATCTGCATAAGTTCCTTTTTTTTCTCGTATGAGTGGGGCGTAGATGATGATTTTTGCACCTTTTGGAAATTTTAAAATTTCACTGACTATATCACTTGCACTCATAGATGAGATTTTTTGTCCGCATTGATGACAATGTTGAATACCCACTCTTGCATATAAAAGTCTTAGATAATCATAAATTTCAGTGATGGTTCCCACGGTCGAGCGTGGATTTTTAGAAGTGGTTTTTTGATCTATGGCAATGGCTGGAGTTAAACCTTCGATTTTATCGACATCAGGTTTGCCTACCTTATCTAAAAATTGTCTGGCATAAGCACTTAAACTTTCTATATAACGGCGTTGTCCTTCAGCATAAAGAGTTCCAAAAGCAAGGGTTGATTTTCCACTTCCACTCAGTCCTGTAAAAACAATGAGTTTGTTTTTGGGAATTTCAAGGTGGATATTTTTTAGGTTATTTTCTCTTGCACCAATGATTTTTATGGTATCGTTCATAGTCTTTCCTAAACATTAAATAAATTTAAGATTTTAGCATAATAATATTAAAAGAACTTGGATAAATCCAAGTTAAAAATTTATAAGATTTAGCTTATTAAGTAAAGAGTGGGTGGTTCCAAGTATTGATAAGGCATATACGCAAAGTAAAATTTTTCTATGAGCTGAAATATGCATTTTTTCTATGATTTTAATTCCTATAAAAACTCCAACCATAGAAGCTATACCTACTAGTATTCCTTTATGAATAACTTCAGAGTCTATAACTCTAGAATTTGAAAAAGATATAATACCAGAGACTGAAGCAAAAATAACAAAAAACAAGGATAAAGAAACAACTTTTTTACTATCATAGCCTAAAAAATAAGCTAAAATCGGAGCAATTAAAAGTCCACCACCAATTCCCAAAGAAATAGCAAAAATACCAGTAAAAGCTCCAGCAATAAATAAAATGACATTCTTTACCCAAACGCTTCTTTGATTTTGCACAATGTTTTCTTTAATTCCAAAAGCATATTTGATAAAAAATATACAACTTACCGCCAAAAATACGCTAGTAAGAGCTACATCACTTAAAGCTTTTAAAAGCATTCCGCTAAAGCTTGCCCCTATGAGTCCTCCAAAACCTATCATAATACCATCTTTAAGATTTAGATTTTTTTTCTTATAATTAATATAAGAGCCAAAAACTGCTGCAAAAATCATTTGCAATACTGAAATTCCGATAGCATGGTGAGCACTTGCTCCAAGTGCGAACATAGAAGGAACGATAATCATACCTCCACCAATGCCAAAAAGTCCAGAAGCAATACCTGAAATGATTCCTATGATTAGATAAGGTAAATCTGTGATTTCCATAGCTTTTCCTAAAAAATATTAAATATTTCAAATACGGAATAATTTTATCTTATTAAGCTAAGTATTATCTTAGTTTTTTATAACAATAGAATATTTTTTGGTAACTTTAAGCATCGTAAAAATGTTTCAAAATATTATAAAATATAAAGATTTTATAATATTTATTTTAAATTTAAAGCAAAATTTATATTTATTGATTAAAATTAATTTAGACTTTAAAAATTTTCATAAAAGTCTTAATTTTTGAAATATTTTATAAGAAAGGTAAAAGATGAGTCAAAATGGTTTTTTTAGCAATTCTTTGATTTTAAAACTTACACATACTCTTCGCTCTTGGCGTTTCTAAACTTCTTTTTATCTAAATTTTTTCTTTAATATTATTTTAATTTATTTTTTAAAAAAGGTTTATTATGTTTGTTAAAAATGTAAATTTTTATTACAGACAAATCCTTGAAAAATTTGAAAATTCTTATTTTGCAGAGGATTTGACTAAGGTAATTATAGGGATTGATTGTGATTATTTAGATGCTAATGAATTATCCTTTAGCGAGTTTAAGGCAAAATATTATGAAGCTTTAAGCAAGAATAAAATTTGCGACTTTGCTGGATTTTTTGGAGTTTTTAGTGCAAATTTTGTATCTTTGTTTGAAAAAATTCCACTTTCTTCTAAGAAAAATTATGATTTTCCTTTATTTTTATTTGCCAATGCTAAAGCTTATTTGATTTATGAGAAAAATAGCAAGATGTTTTTTAAATTTGGTGCTTCAAAATATTTTGAATATTTAAAAGATGATATTGAACCAATGAAAAAGAAACAAAAAAATGATTTTGAAATTTTAAATTCTTTAGAAGATGAAAAAAATGATTTTTTAAAAATGTGCGAAAAAGCCAAAGAATATCTTTTAAGTGGAGATATTTTTCAAGTGGTCTTAAGTAAGCAACTTTGTATCAAACATCAAGTAAATGCTTTTGACTACTATGAGAGTTTAAGTGCTTTAAATCCAAGCGCTTATATGTTTTATTTTCCAAGTAAATATGGTGTTGTTTTGGGTTCTTCTCCAGAGTTTTTATTGAAAATTAAAAAAAGAGAGATTTATTTAGCCCCTATTGCTGGAACTAGAAATTTGGAAAATAACTGTGATCTTTTAGCTTTAGAAAAAGATCTTTTAAGTGATGAAAAAGAATTTAGTGAACATAAGATGCTTGTAGATTTAGCAAGAAATGATGCTTCTAAATTTGGCACTCAAACAAGAGTGGAAAATCTTTTTTCTATTATTAAAAATAAATTTGTAATACACATAGTGAGTGAAGTGTATGCCAATATGAAAGAAGATGCGAGTATTTTTGATGTGATTGAAGCAGTTTTTCCAGCGGGAACTTTAAGCGGAGCTCCTAAAATAAGAGCTTTAGAGATCATTAGTGAGCTTGAAGATTGCGATCGTGGAATTTATGGTGGTGCGGTAGGATTTTTAAATTTTAACGAAGACATAACTTTAGCGATTTTAATTCGTTGCGCTTTTTTTACTCAAGATAAGGCTTATTTGGCAAGTGGGGCGGGTATTGTTTTGCAAAGTGAGAGTCAAAAAGAATATGCAGAAATTCGTGCTAAACGCAAGGCGCTTTTGGTAGCTTTTGAAAATTTAAAAAAGGAAAATCAATGATACTTTTAATTGATAATTATGATTCTTTTGTTTTTAATGTTAAAAGCATGTTAGAGCAACTCAGCAATGATGAAATTTTAGTAAGAAGAAATGATGAAATTTCTCTGAGTGAAATTAAAAATTTAAATCCTACTCATATTATTTTAAGTCCTGGTCCAAAGCATCCAAGTCAAAGTGGGATTTGTCTTGAAATTTTTAAAGCAAGGCTTAATATCCCTGTTTTGGGCATTTGCTTAGGACATCAAGCTTTAGCTTTAGCTTTTGATTCTTTAGTGGTTAAGATGCAAGAGCCTATGCATGCAAAAAATTCTTTGATAAAACAGTGCAGGGAAAATGAATTATTTTCTAATTTACCTTTAAATTTTAGCGTGATGCGTTATCATTCTTTAGAGGTTAAACAGCTTAGTGATGAGCTTGAAATTTTAGCCCTTGATGAAAAGGGTGTGATTATGGCTTTGGGACATAAAAATTTACCTTATTATGGTGTGCAATTTCATCCTGAAAGCTATTTTAGTGAATATGGCTTACAACTTTTTTCTAATTTTTTAAAACAAGATATAAAAAAATCACAAAAACAGGAAAATCCTTTAAGTTTTTATTTGCAAAAAATGAGTGAAAATCATTTTTTACAAAGCGATGATTTTGAGCAAATTTGTAAGATTATTATGTCTAAAGATTATGAAATTTTGCAAGTGGCGGCTTTGTTGATTTTAATCACTGAAAAGTCTTTAAACGAAAAATCTTTAAGTGCTTTTGTAAGACAAATTTTAAGATATTCTCAAACTTTTAGTGATGAGAGTGAGATGATTGATATTTGTGGAACAGGTGGAGATGGTTTTAAAAGTATCAATGTTTCTACGACTAGTGCTTTTATTTTAGCAGCTTTAGGAGTAAAAGTAGCCAAACACGGAAATCGTGCCATTTCAAGTTCTAGCGGAAGTACAGATGTGTTAGAAGCTTTAAATATAACTACTCCAAACACTTTAGAATCAGCTTTAAAACAACTAAACAATCAAGGGCTTAGTTTTTTACATGCTCCATTTTTCCATCCTTTAGTAGGAGAACTTAAAGAGATCAGATCAAGGCTTGGAGTAAGAACGGTTTTTAATGTTTTAGGTCCTTTATTGCACCCTAATTTAAAGTTAAAATATCAACTTATGGGAAATTATCACGCACCTGTGCATAGGCTTTTGATAGAGGTTTTAAAAAATTTAGGACGCAAAAAAGCTTTAGTGGTAAGAGGAAATGATGGTATGGATGAGCTTAGTATTTGCGATGAAAGTAAAATTTATGAGCTTTGTGAAGGAGAAATTTTAGAGTATTCTATCTGTCCTGAACAATTTGGTTTTAAAAGAGCTTTTCATAGTGAAATCATAGGATCTAGTGCATATGAAAACGCTAAGGATTTAAAAGATATTTTAAGTGGTAAAATGCAAGGGGCAAAATTTGATTTAGTAGTTTTAAATGCTATGTTTGCACTTTATACAGCCAATAAAGCAAGTTCGCCTTTAGTGGCTAAAGATATGATTTTAGAAGCCATTTATTCAGGTAAAGTTATAGAGTATTTTAAGGAGTATCAAGCTTATGCTAAAGCTTAAAATTTGTGGCATTAAAGATGAAAAAAATGCCAAAGATTTAGCTTTTTTAAATATTGATTTTTTTGGACTTATTTTTGCTAAAAGTCCAAGAAGAGTGAGTTTAGAACAAGCAAGAAATTTAAGTGCAATTTTTCATGAAAAAGATAAAAAAGTTGTCGGTGTTTTTGTAGATGAAAATTTGGAACAAATTTTAAGATGTATTCAAGAAGTTAAGCTTGATGGAGTACAAATTTATCGCACTATTACCAAAGAAGAATTTGAAATTTTAAAGGTGCAAAATGTTTTTGTATGGCAGGTGATAAGTGTGGAAGATAGTTTAGATTTAAAAAGTGAAATTTTTGCTGATTTAGTGCTTTTTGATGCTAAGGGAATTTTAAAGGGCGGTAATGGAATAAGTTTTAATTGGACTTTATTAAGTTCTTATACTAAAGATTTTGTATTAGCTGGAGGCATAGGTTTGGATAATATTCATAAGGCCGTAAAAACAGGAGCTAAAATTTTAGATCTTAATTCGAAGCTTGAAGATGAAAAAGGCTTAAAAGATATCAACAAAATAAAACAAATTTTAAAGGAGCTGAAAAAATGAAAAAAGCATATTATGGGGATTTTGGTGGGCAGTTTTTGCCTGAAAGTGCAATGTTTGCTTTAAATGAGCTAGAAAGTGCTTTTTTGAAATTTTCTAAAGATAAACTCTTTAAAAAAGAATTAAACGAGCTTTTAAAAACTTATGTGGGGCGTCCTACTCCGCTTTATTTTGCTAGAAATTTAAGCAAAAAATATCAGCATGAAATTTATTTAAAACGCGAGGATTTAAATCATACTGGAGCACATAAAATCAATAATGCCATCGCTCAAGCCCTTTTAGCAAAAAAAATGGGAAAGAAAAAAATCATAGCAGAAACAGGAGCAGGTCAACACGGACTTGCAACAGCCACTGCAGCAGCACTTTTAGGACTTGAATGTGAAATTTATATGGGGGCAACTGATGTACAAAGACAGGCTTTAAATGTTTATAAAATGGAGCTTTTGGGTGCTAAAATTCATGCAGTACAAAGTGGGCTTAAAACTCTAAAAGAAGCTACTACTGCGGCTATTCAAGCTTGGGTTGGAGATATTAAAAATATTTTTTATGTGGTTGGAAGTGCGGTAGGTCCTTATCCTTATCCTAAAATGGTAACGCATTTTCAAAGCATTATAGGAAAAGAATGCAAAATGCAACTTCAAAAACTCAATAAAAAAGTAGATTATATTATCGCAGCTGTTGGGGGTGGAAGCAATGCAGCTGGGATTTTTTATGATTTTATCAAAGATGAAAATGTTAAACTTATAGGTATTGAAGCAGGGGGGCTTGGCATCGATACACCTTATCATGCAGCGACTTTAAATAAGGGAAAAACAGGCATTATTCACGGTATGAAAACCAAGGTTTTACAAGATGATTTAGGCAATATCTTGCCTGTGCATAGTGTTTCTGCAGGGCTTGATTATCCAGGAATTGGCCCTTTGCATGCTTTTTTATTTGAAAGTAAAAGAGCGCAATATCATGCTATAAGTGATGAAGAATGTATGCAAGCTTTAAAATTACTTTGCAAAGAGGAAGGTATTATTGCAGCGATTGAAAGTTCGCATGCTTTAGCGTTTTTAGAAAAACTTTGTCCAACTTTAAAAAAGAAAAGCGTGATAGTAGTAAATCTTTCAGGTAGGGGAGATAAGGATATGCAAATGATTAGAGATTATAAAAAAGGGGTGATTTATGGTTGATTTTAGAAAATTTTATAAAGAAAATGCAAATGTGGCTTATACGGTTTTAGGTTATCCAAATCTTCAAACAAGTGAAGCTTTTTTGCAAAGATTGGATCAAAGCCCTATTGATATTTTAGAACTTGGTGTTGCTTATAGTGATCCTATTGCCGATGGTGAGATTATTGCAGATGCGGCAAAAATAGCTCTTGATCAAGGTGTAGATATTTACAATGTTTTTGAGCTTTTAGCTAGGGTAAAAACTAAAAAAGCTTTGGTTTTTATGCTTTATTATAATTTAATTTTTTCTTATGGTTTGGAAAAATTTGTGAAAAAAACAAAATCTTTAGGGATTTGTGCTTTGATTATACCTGAATTAAGTTTTGAAGAAAGTGATGATTTAATTAAAGAGTGTGAGAAATATAATATAGCTTTAATTACACTTGTAAGTGTTACAACCCCTAAAGAAAGGGTTAAAAAGTTAGTAAAACATGCTAAAGGTTTTATTTATTTATTAGCAAGCATAGGTATTACAGGTACTAAAAGTGTCGAAGAAGCAATCTTACAAGATAAAGTAAAAGAAATCAGATCTTTTACAAATTTGCCTATTTTTGTAGGTTTTGGCATTCAAAATAATCAAGATGTAAAAAGAATGAGAAAAGTTGCTGATGGAGTGATTGTGGGAACTAGCATAGTAAAGTGTTTTAAACAAGGAAATTTGGATATAATAATGAAAGATATTGAAGAAATTTTCAAAAAATAAAATTTTAAAACATATTTTTATTTTATATTTACTATAATTTTAAATTAAGTTTTTTATAAAGGTGGTAGCTATGTTAAAGATTCTTGAGTATTCCATCACTCATTTTTGCGAGCATATCTTAAGACTTCGCATTGAAGCAGCTCAAGATATAAGCGGTGAACTTTATGGAGCGAGTATTCCTATCATGGGCAAAAGTGAAGGAGAAAGTAATTTTTATTTATTTTTTCCAAAAGAATTTTTAAAAAAAATTGCAGAAATTTTAATTAATGATGAAAAATTTAAAGAAGATGACTGGTGCGATTTAACTAAAGAATGTGCCAATCAGATTATAGGTTATGCTAAAAATTTGTTAAATGATGCCAAGGGTGATGACGAGTATAAACTCGGAATTCCGGAATATTTAGGAAAAGTTGATTTTTCTGAAATAGTTCTAGATGAAGCTTTAACTTATAAATTTGAAAATTGTTATTTTAGAATAGGATATTGCAAATAATGAGCGATGATATAGAGTTTAACATTCATCATGGGCTTTTACAATCTTATGAAGATATCTTAGATATTACAGTAGATTTTGTAAGCGAGCTTGGAACTACAAATATGAGTGTAGCGGAGCTTTTAAAACTTGAAGTAGGTTCGGTTATTGATCTTGAAAAGCCTGCTGGAGAAAGCGTTGAGCTTTATATCAATAAAAGAATTTTTGGCAAAGGCGAGGTTATGGTTTATGAAAAAAATCTCGCTATAAGAATTAATGAAATTTTGGATTCTAAGACTGTGCTTCAATATTTTAAAAAAGAAATTTAAATGAGATTGCTAGTATTATTTTTTTTAATTTTACCTTTATATAGTGTTGAGTTGATTAGTTATAATATCTACGATAGAAATGATCGAGTAGATTTAATGCTTTCCTTTGATAATGCTTATAATGGCAAGATTTCTCAAAAAAAAGAAAAAAATTTAACTCTTTTAACTTTTAGTGATTTAACATATTCTAAAGATGAATTAAAAGAACTTAACTCTCAACTTGTAGATAAAATTAGTATTAGTTCTAAAAATAATAATACCTATATTATGCTACAAAACAAACAAAATATTAATTTAGAACTTAGCTCTATCAATGATAAATTTGGAATAAGAATACGAGCTATAGAGCAAGGGAAAGCAAATATCGAATCTGTAGCATCACCTATAACTACTGCGAATAGTTCTCAAGAATTAATGCCTAAACCAAAAAGTACAAGTTTAGAAGGGTATGATTATACAAATTATATCTTAGTAATGTTGATTTTAGTTATTTTGTTAATAGTGCTTTGGTGGTTTAAAAAGACTATGGTTTATAAAAATAACAATGTTTCTAGAGATTTTACTATGATTTTCCAAAGATTTTTAGATAAAAATAATCAACTTGTTGTTTTTGATCACGCCAACAAACGTTATACAATGATAATAGGTAATTCCAATGTACTTTTAGAAAGTGTTGAAATTCCAGAGGAACAAATAATAAAACATACAGAAAAAACAGAGAAAAATTTTGATTCTTTTTTTGAAGAGAATAAAAAAAGAATTCAAAATCTTATAGAGCAGCGTCAAAAAGGTAAAAAATCTTAAATTTTTTGATTGATTGCTAATGCTATGGTAGCTGGTTTTGCAATTTTTTTGAGCTCATCTTTGGGTAAATTAAGAATTTTGTTTTCTTGATATATATAAAGAGTATTGTTTGCAAAAGCAAAATCAATCTTATCTTCATTTGTGCTTAAAGTTTTAGCTAAGCACAAAATAAAATTAAGCCATGAAATGGTATGAATATTGGGTAAAAGTTGTTTATAGGGTTCAAGATTATAAGGATTAACTTTTTTTCCATTAAGCTTAATAATGCTAGCAATTAAAGCTTTTTCTTTATGCGAAAATCCATAATTTAATCCACCTAGTACAAAATGAGCAGAGTGTTCATTAGCAAAATAGAAATTTAAATATTCTCCAATATGGCATAATTTAGCAGCATTTAGTAAAGTATGTTTGTAGTTATCGTTAAGTCTATGAAGATTTTTAAGGGCTGTAAAAATTTGGAGAGCAAAATGTGGAGTTTTATTTTTTTGTTTTGATTGTAAAAATTTATCTTGTAAACATTTTAAACTAGGATTGAAATTTGATGGAAATGTGATTTTAGGACGAAGCAAATCTTGTAAATAAACTCCTTCTCTGATTCCAACTCCACTCGTGATAACTTGTTTGGCTTTTATTTTTTCCGCAATCTTTAAAAAAATAAATATACCTTCTTTAATGGTATCAAAACGATCCTTTTTTATGCCAAAATTGATTAAAGAGTCTAAGTTTGAATTAAAAATTTTTAAAATATGTCCTTTTTCTTCATCTAGCATATAGCGAAAATCATGTAAATTTTTCAGTGGATAGGAATTTTTTTGCATGATGGAATTAGATATTGCTCTTAAGCTTCCACCTATTGCAATAAGGTTTTGATTGCAAAATTCTTTAGGAATTTGTTCTAAAATTGGTTTTATAAATTCTTCTAAAGAATCCATTTTTCCAGTATCATAGAATAATTCTTTTAGCCTAACAGTGCCAATATCAAGAGATATGCAAGAAATAATTCTATTATTTTTTATTAAACACAATTCACTAGAACCACCACCTATGTCTAAAGTGGTTCCATCCTTAAAAGGACTTAATAAATTTAAAGCCGCAAGACCACCTAAGTAGCTTTCGCTTTTTCCATCTATACAGCGTATATTTAAAGACAGATTATCTTTGATTCTCTTAATGAAATTTTTTGAATTTGGGGCATCTCTTAAGGCTGATGTGCCTACTATAAATATTTTTTTACATTTATGCTTTAAAGCGCATTGTTTGAAAAAAGCTAAAGCATCTTCAGCTCTTTGCATGGCTTCTTCTTGGAGAATTTTACCATTATTATAAGCATTTTCTCCAAGTCTTACTTTGCGTTTGTATTCGCAAGTTGTATAAAAACCATATCTAGAAGTTTTTTCAAAAATCACCATTCTAATGGAGTTTGAGCCAAGATCAACAACGGCTGTTTTTTTTGCCATTAAAATTCTCTATCTCTATGTTTGAGTTTTAATTCTTCTATAGTTTCTACATTATCAGGATCAGGAATGATACATTCATATGGGCAAGCAACAATACAGGCAGGCTCTGAAAAATCATTAACGCACTCTGAACAAAGATCAGGGTCTATTACATAAATTGGACTATTTTCATAAATAGCTTCATCAGGACATTCTTCTCTGCAAGCATCACAACATACGCAGTCTTTTGTAATTAAAAGAGACATCATAACCTTTCAAAAATTTAAAAAATAATTTTAGTTTATACAATAACCAAACTTAAATAAAATATAAAAATAGAAATAAAGATAAATTTTTTGCACCGAAGGTGCAAAATTGTTAAGATTTTTTAGGAAAGCAGAAACGGTATCCTCTACGACGAACTGTTTCTATGGTAGATATATTTAATGGTTTATCCATTTTTTGACGAATTTGATTGATAGCTACTTCGATAACATTTGGAGTTACTAGCTCAGGTTCTTCCCAGATAGCATCTAAAAGTTGTTCTTTGGATACAATTTGATCTGAATGTCTTGCTAAGTGCGTTAAAACTTCAAAAGGTTTTCCTTTAAGTTCTATATCTTGACCTTTATAAGTAATTTTTTCCTCATCTGGATCAATAACTAAGTCTTCAATTTTAATAACATTGGTTCCGCCAAGTCTTAGTCTTGCTTCAATTCTTGCGAGTAGAATATCAAAATCTAAAGGTTTTTTAACAAAATCATCAGCTCCAGCTTTTAAAGCTTTGATTTCTGTTTCTTTGTCTGTTTTTGAAGACATAATCATAACTGAAGTTCTTGGAGATTTATGTTTAATGGTATTAACAAGTTCTGCTCCATCTCCATCGGGTAAAGTCCAGTTTGCTAAAACTAAATCATAATGTCTAATGCCGATAAAGTATTCTCCATCTTTAAAATTTTCAGAAGAATCGGTTTGATAACCAAATTCATTAAGATTGTCTATAATTGTTTTATTTAGGCTAATCTCATCTTCTATAACTAAAATTCTCATTTGTTCTATCCTTATTAAGAAAAATTTAAAAAATTATATCATAGTTTAAGTAAATGTTTAGATATCTTTAAAAAAAAATTAATATTTTTTTTTCAATTTAACCCCAACTGTAGCATTTTTTATTATATGGGGTTTGAAAATTTTTATGTTAAGATTGGTTAAATTAGGAAAATCTTTTTTTAAATTTAAGCTTACAAAGCCTAAAGACTCTTCAAGGGTGTAAAATTCTTCTTTTTTATACCATTTTTTAATTTTGGTAATTACCTCTGCATAATTTAAAAATTCATTTGCTTTAGCTTTAAGCTTGATAATAATTTTTTGTTTTTTTCTTCTTTCGAAATCTAATATACCAATGATACACTTAAAGTGAAATTTTATTTTTATATGACTTTGCATTCTTCTTTAAAAATCAATCTTTTAATATTAGGTAGATGTTTATATACTATAATAAAAGCGATAATGAAAACGGGTGCATGTGTATGAATTTCTAAGTCATAATTAAATATAAAAGAACTTACAACAAAGGCAAGTAATGCTGCTAAAGAAGCTAGCGAAGATATTTTAAAAATTTTTCCAATAATTGCCCAAACAATAAATGCTGTAAGTACTTCCAATGGAAGTAAAACTATCATAGCACCTGCTCCTGTTGCTATGCCTTTACCTCCTTCAAATAACAAGTAAATTGAAAAACAGTGTCCAAAAATAGCCAAAACTGCGACGCTCCAAAGCAAAGCTTGATCATAATGAAGAAATTTCAAGATTAGTAAAGGAATAGCTGCTTTTGCAAAATCTAAAATTATTGTAGCAATGGCAAGTTTTTTTGCTAGTTTGGGATTTTTTTCTTTTACTACTCTTAAAACATTGGTTGCCCCTATACTTTTTGAACCTTCTTTTTTGATATCAGTTTTAGCAAAAAATTTAGCTAGGATTAGCCCAAAAGGGATTGAACCTAAAAGATATATAAAAGCGTAAATTATTAAATTTTCCATAATATCCTTTTCAAATCATCTTAAAATTTTAAGATTTATAACTAAAAATTATATCTTATGAAAATAAATAAACAAAAAATAATTTTTAAGATAAAAATAGTATTAATTAATTGTAAATATTTTTTAATAATATTTATTTTTATTTAAGCTCTAAATGATTATTATTTTATTTTAATTTATCTTTAATAGGAGTTTGTAAATGAAAGTAAAATCATTGCTAATCGCATCCTTAGTTGCTTTTTCAAGCTTAAATGCTGCAAGTCTTATAGATGAAGCTAAAAATTCAGGTCTTGTTGCCTTACCAAAAGATCAAAAAGGCGTTGATGAAATTTTAAAACAAAATGGAGTAAAGGCTAGTGAATTTACTCTTGAAAAAGCAGAGCTTGGCAAAAAGCTCTATTTTGAACCACGTCTTTCAAAAAGTGGTATCATTTCTTGTAATACCTGTCATAATGTAGGACTTGGTGGAACAGATGGAATCAGTACTGCAATAGGTCATAAATGGACAGCAAATCCTCATCATTTAAATTCACCAACAGTTTATAATGCAGTTTTAAATAATACTCAATTTTGGGATGGTCGTGCAGGAACATTAGCCGATCAAGCTAAAGGTCCAATCCAAGCTGATCCTGAAATGGCAACTCCTGCTAAACTTGCAGTAGAAAAAATTTCATCTTTGCCTGAATATGTGAGTGAGTTTAAAAAAATCTATGGTAAAAGCGGTGTAAATTTTGACAATATTGCTGATGCAATTGCAAATTTTGAAAGAACTTTGATCACTCCATCTCGTTTTGATAAATTTTTAGAAGGCGATGAAAAAGCTTTAACAAAAGAAGAACAAAAAGGCTTAAAGCTTTTTATAGATAAAGGTTGTGTAGCTTGTCATAATGGTGTGAATTTAGGTGGCAATATGCAAGCGTTTGAAGTTGCTGGTAAATATAAATTTGCAAATTTAGGTGATTTTAAAGGTGATGCAAATGGCATGGTAAAAACTCCAACTTTAAGAAATGTTGCTGAAACTGCTCCATATTTTCATAATGGTGCGATTTGGAATTTAAAAGATGCTATTAAGGAAATGGGTAGTGTGCAACTTGGCATTAAAATTTCTGATAAAGAAGCAAAAAGTATTGAAACTTTCTTAAAATCTTTAACAGGAACAAAACCAGCAATTGTTTATCCACAACTTCCTATTTCTACTGAAAAAACTCCTAAACCTGAACTATAAGGTTTCCAAACGAGCTCTATTTTTAGGGCTTGTTTAAATTTCTTTATCTTAGCTTTGTTATAATTGTCTTTAAATTTTGCTAGAAAGGTTTGCAATGAAACTTTTTGGAACTGATGGAGTTCGTGGAAAAGCGGGTGAATTTTTAGATAGTTTTTTGGCTATGCGTTTAGCAATGGCTGCGGGTATTTATTTTAAAGATAAAAGTATTACTAATAATATCTTAGTAGGAAAAGATACAAGAAGAAGTGGTTATATGATAGAAAATGCTATTGTTTCCGGACTTACTTCTATAGGATATAATGTTATACAAATTGGTCCTATGCCAACTCCTGCGATTGCATTCTTAACTGAAGATATGCGTTGTGATGCAGGGATTATGATTTCAGCTTCTCACAATCCTTATTATGATAATGGTATTAAATTTTTTGATTCTCATGGAAACAAACTTAGTGAAGATATAGAGAAAAAAATAGAAGAAATTTATTTTGATGATAAGCTTATACAAGCCTCTAAGGTGGATATGGAAAAAATTGGTCAAGCAAAAAGAATTGATGATGTTATAGGAAGATATATTGTTTCTATTAAAAATTCTTTTCCAAAAGATCTTACTTTAAAGTCTTTGCGTGTGGTTTTAGATGTGGCTCATGGAGCAGCTTATAAGGTAGCACCTACTGTTTTTAAGGAATTAGGTGCTGAAGTTATAGTAATGAGTGATAAACCCAATGGACTTAATATCAATGAAAATTGTGGAGCTTTGCATCCTGCAAACTTAGCTGCTGAAGTAAAGCGTTTGCGTGCAGATGTGGGCTTTGCTTTTGATGGTGATGCGGATCGTTTGGTGGTTGTAGATGAAAAAGGCGAAGTGGCTAATGGAGATAGTTTATTGGGTGTATTAGCACTTTATCTTAAAGAACAAGGTAAATTACAATCAAGTGTTGTAGCCACTATAATGAGTAATGGTGCTTTAAAAGAATTTTTAAATAAACATGGTATAGAACTTGATACTTGTAATGTGGGTGATAAATATGTGCTTGAAAAATTAAAAGCTAATGGTGGAAATTTTGGTGGAGAGCAAAGTGGGCATATTATTTTTAGCGATTATGCAAAAACTGGAGATGGCTTAATAGCTGCTTTGCAATTTAGTGCTTTAATGCTTTCTAAGAAAAAATCTGCAAGTTCTATTTTGGGTCAAGTTAAGCCTTATCCTCAGCTTTTAACCAATCTTAAAATTGCAGAAAAAAAAGATTTGGATAAAATTAAAGGTTTAAAAGAATTAAAAAAAGATTTAGAAAATAAAAATATCAATACCTTATTTCGCTATTCTGGAACTGAAAATTTGATAAGACTTTTACTAGAAGCCAAAGATATTAAGCTCTTAGAAAAAGAAATGAAAAATGTTGTGGAGTTTTTTAAGAAAGCTTTAAATGGCTAAAACTTTTAAATTTATTTTTTATTTTTGGGGTGCCTTTGTTTTGGTTTTTGTCCTTGATCAATGGGTGAAATCCTTAACTTTAGCAGGACTTAGATGGCAGAGTGAATACTTAGATTTAACTTATGCTCTAAATACAGGCGTAGCTTTTTCAATGTTGAGTTTTTTAGAACATAATTTAAAATATTTACATCTTGCTTTAATTGGAGTGCTTTTTATTTATCTTTTTTGGCAAAAAACACTTTTAAAAACTCATAGCATAGCTTTTGGAATGATGCTTGGTGCTGGCGTTTCAAATTTATTGGATCGTTTTATATACGGAGGTGTAGTGGATATGTTTTTTTGGCATAAATGGTTTAATTTTGCTATTTTTAATGTTGCAGATGTCATGATAAATATAAGTGTGGCTTTGATTTTAATACAAGGAATATTTAAAAAAAGGAAAAAAGATGACAGAATGGATTAATGATTATTATTTTTGGATTAAATGGGTGCATTATTTGGCATTTGTTTCTTGGATGGCTGGACTTTTTTATTTACCTCGTCTTTTTGTGTATCATGCTGAACATAAAGACAATAAAGGTTTTGTCGAGATTGTAAAAATTCAAGAAAGAAAACTTTATTTTTATATACAAACTCCTGCAATGATTGTGACTTTAATCACAGGAAGTTTAATGTTGCATGCTCATAAGGAAGTTTTAATGGTAGGTGCGGGTTTTATGCATGTTAAACTTACCTGTGTTACACTTTTGATTATTTTTCATATACATAATTATTATTGTTTAAAAGCTTTAGCAAATGATACTTCTACTAAAAGTGGGAAATACTTTAGAATTTATAATGAACTTCCAACTATAATGTTTATTATTATCGCTTTAATGATGGTTGTTCGTCCCTTTTAGTTTGTCTCCGCTTTAAATTCCATACTAGCGGAGTTAAGCGGATCAATATTTTCTTTCATGATATCGATATAATCTTTATTTTTAAGACGCTTATCATCTCTAAATACTGCACGCACAAGATCCATTCCTGTGTAAAAATCTTTCATTAAAACCACAAAAAGATATCGACCAAATTCAGTTGCGATTAAAGCATTTTGATCTTTTATGATGGCACCACTTGTTTTAAGCCCTAAAAGTTCTATGAAAAGTTCTTTTTCGAGGTTGCAATTTAGAGTTTTGTTGAATTTATCAATTTCTATTTTCCCTGAAAAAATTTCAGTTAAAAAGACATATTTGATAATTTCTTTTTTATCAAAACAAGCTTTGGCTATATTAGCATTTTGTTTTTCTTGTATAAATTTAGCATAATCATTTAGATTAAATGCATTAATTAAAAGCTCCCCATCTAAAAAGCTAAAAGCCCCGCTGCCCACTCCTAGGTATTCATGATGAGAACTGACATATTCATCATTAAGCTTGTTTTTTTCTAAAGAAAAACTCCAACCATTGTTTTGGGTATAGTCTTTAAAAAATTCGCATATGATTTGATAATAAGTAAATTCATTATCTTTAATACTTACTCCTAAACTTTTGGCGATATTATCTTTGGTGAGATTTGATTTCATTAAAGGATAGGTTGTGATTTGTTGTGGGGCTAAATTTTTAGCAATTTCTAAGTCATTTAAAAGTTGTTTTTCACTTTGTCCTGGAAGATTGAAAATAAGATCTATACTAAAAATAGGTAAAATTCCTAAAGCTTTTGAAATTTTTTCTTGAAGTTCTTTAGATGAACCAAATTTATTATATCTTGCCACTTTTTTTAAAGTTTCATCATCAAAACTTTGAATCCCGCAACTTAAACGATCAATTATACCTTTAAACATAGAAAGCTTGTTTGGATCAATATGATTTGGATCGCTTTCACATGAAATTTCTTTTATATTAAATAACTTTTTACAAAGTTCTAAAGTTTTTAATAATTCCTCTTCATTAATCAGTGTTGTACCACCACCCACATACATGGAGGTAAAATCAAAACCTTTATCTTTCATAATTTTAATTTCTTCTCTAAGATTTTGAAAATACACTTTGGCTAAATTTTCATCATAATAGTATTTATGAAAACTACAATAAGGACAAAAAGTATGACAAAAAGGTACATGAGCATAAAGCATATAGCTTTTATCTTGTTTTGGAATTTTTTCTTTGGGTTGTTTTAAAAGTTCGACATTGAAACCTTTTTGTAGGGATTTTTCCATCATAGTATGAGAGTATTTTAAAGCTAAATTTTGAAATAAATTCATAAGTGGCCTATATATTAAAATATTTAAGACATAACTTTATCAATTTTTAGCTAAAATAGGAGTAAATTTTTTATTTCTTAAATAAAAAATGGGATTAAGTTTTTAAATTATTTAAAAAGGATATAAAAATGGATAAAGCCAAAATTGTTCAAAATTTAAATGCTTTGTTTAAACAAAGAGCAGAGTTTTACTCTTATTTTGATGAAAATATTGCCAAAATCAATAATACTGAAGTATTTGATTTTAAGAATGCTAAAAATTTAAATCCAGAAGAGGTATATAAGCAATTTTATCATTTTGATTATGCTATAAGGAAATTATTGCCTGCTATTTACAAGGCTTATGAAATTACAGATGCAGATTTAGACAAAGATTTTTAATTTATTTAGAGAATAGAACGAACTATTCTCTAAAAGACATATCTAAATTTTTTGATTCTTCTTTTATATTTTTACTCGTATCTTCACTTTGCTCAAATCCTCCACCAAATGCTTTGATTACATCTACTATGGAATTGGCATAAGAATATTTAGTATTATTAAAAGCAACCGCAGCATTAAGCCAATTTTGACGTGCCTCTAAATAATCTTGCAAAGACATTTCTCCTATATCATAGCGTTCTTTAGCAATTTCATAGATTCTTTTATAAGATTGTTCGCTTGCTTGTGCGTTATCGTATTGTAAGCGTATAGTTTTTCTAGCTACTAAAGCATAGCGAATTTCTCCAAAAGCAGTAATCAAAGTATTTTGATAATTTACAAAAGCTTCATCTTTATTAAGCTTAGCTAAATTTACATTTTGGTAAATTTCACCCCAATGAAAAATAGGCAGAGTAAAGTTTCCACCTATATTCCAAGTCTTAGAACCTCCTTTAACCAAGGTATCTAAATCCCCACTTTCAAATCCCAATAATCCTGTTAAAGAAAGGCTAGGTAAGAAAGCCGTGCGAGCTACTCCAACAAGATAATTTTGCTGAGTTAATTTTTCTAAAGAAGAGCCAATATCTGGACGTTGAAGCAAGATGGTGCTTGAAATTCCAGTTGGAATGTCAAATTCTTTAAGATTAAAAACTTGATAGCTTTGATTTTTGTAAAGTATGTCATTTAAATCATTTGAAGTTAAAATTTTTAAAGCTTTAAGGTAATTTTCTTTATTTAATTTTGCTTCATTATATTGCAAAGCCATACTTTCTAAGTTGGCTCTTGCTTGAGCAAGTTCATATTCACCTACAGCACCAACTTGAAATTTTTCATCATTAATCCTATAAATTTCTTTTGCAGATTTATAGGCTTCTTTAAGAGCATTTTCATTTTCATAAGCATTTACAAGATTAAAATAAGTTTGAACTGTATTTGAAATAACAGAAAGTCTTGCAGCTTCATAATCATACTCACTTGCTTTAAAGCCTGATTTTGAGGCGCGATATGTATCGCGATATTTTCCCCAAAGATCGATTTCATAGCTTAAATTAAGCCCCATTTTAAAGTCATTACCGTAACTTACTTCCCCAGTTCGATTGCTTGGAGCATTTATAGCTGTTTTTGCACGACTACCGCTTGCGCTACCATCAAATTTTGGCAACAAACTGCTAAAATCTATACCTAATTGAGCAGCAGCTTGTTCCATGTGTATGAAGGCAAGTTTTAAATCATTATTATTTTTAAGTGCTAAATCAACCACTTTATTTAAATTTTCATCATCAAAATCTTTCCACCAATTTTTTGTGATAGAGCTATTGTTTTCTTTTTCCCAGGATAAGGCTCCAAGCTTATTATCAATGCTATAGTTTGCTTCGGGAATATTTAAATTTGGACTTAAAGAGCAAGCTGAAATCAAAAGAGCAAAACTTGCTATAGCGCTAATTGAAATTATTTTATTCATGAACCTTACCTCTTTTTTTATCTAGCCATTCATTAAAATTTTCTAAAAGATAGAAAAATAAAGGCACAAAGAATATCGCTAAAGTTGATGCTGCGATCATTCCACCAATAAGCCCTGTTCCTAAAGAGTGTCTTGAAGCACTTCCTGCTCCTGTTGCGAAAATCATTGGCAAGACTCCAAAAGTAAATGCTAAAGAAGTCATTATGATAGGACGAAAACGAAGTTTTGCCGCTGCAACAGCTGCTTCAAAAACTCCTTTGCCTTTTTTAAAGCGCTCTTCCATTGCAAATTCTACAATCAAGATAGCATTTTTAGCTGAAAGTCCAATCAAGAGCAAAAGTCCTGTTTGAAAATATATATCATTGCTAAATCCTCTTAAATATACCAATAAAAATGATCCAAATACCGCAAAAGGCACGGCTGTTACAACTGCTAAAGGTATAAGCCATCTTTCATATTGGGCAGCTAGAATTAAAAAGACAAATATCATTCCTAAAGCAAAAGCATAGCTTGCTGTTCCTTTGCTAGAAACTTCTTGATAGGCTGATCCACTCCAAGCTATGGAATAATCATCCCCTAAAGTTTCTTTTGCTACTTGAGCAATCGCTTCTATAGCTTGACCTGAAGTATAACCTGGTGCGGGTTGACCTTGAACTTGTGCTGCTGGGAAAAGGTTGAATCGTTTTACATCATCAGGCCCTGAACTTCTTTGTAAAGTTAAAAAAGAATCAAGTGGTATCATTTTTCCATCGTTTGATCTTACAAAAATATTTTTTAATGCATCTTGTGTATTTCTAAAATCACCTTTTGCACGGATATTTACTTGGAAGTTTTTGCCTAACATAGAAAAATCATTAACATAATAAGTACCTATAGTTGCATTCATTGTGTTAAAAACATCTTGCATGTTAAGATTGTAGTGTTTTAATTTATCTCTATCAATTATAAGCTTGTATTGAGGGAAAGTTGTATCAAGAGTTGTTCTTACTCTTGATAGCTCTTTTCTTTGGTTGGCTACAGCAACAAGCTTATTTACATCTTTTTGTATTTCATCATAGCTTTTTCCACTTTTGTTTTGAACATACATTTCAAAACCACCTGTGATACTTAATCCAGGTATAGGAGGTAGGCCTATAAATATACTTGAAGCATTGCGATCAAAAGCAAATTTTTTATTAAGCTCCATGGCGATTTCATCAGCACTCACATTTCTATCTTTCCAATCTTGCAAGCCTATAAACATTGCAGCAGCGTTTTCTTTTAATGAGCTTGTAAAAAGATCAAATCCTATCATAGCCATTGCATCTTTAACTCCATTAGTTTTTAAAACTTCTTGGCTTATGTGATCAACTTCTGAAATTGTTCTATGGAGTGCTGAAGCTGAAGGAAGGTTGATAATGCTAATCATCAAACCTTGATCTTCTTCAGGAACTAAAGAATTTGGCACAGCTTTATTAAGATAAAAAATCGCTCCAAGCATAATACAAAAAATTAAAACAAAACGAATGGTTCTTTTTAGAATATATGCTACTCCTGCGCTAAATACAGAGGTGCTCCAATCAAAAAAATCATTAAATTTCTTTACAAATTTAAATGGCTCTCCTTCATTACGTCGCAAAAAGAGTGCGCATAAAGAAGGTGTTAAGGTAAGAGCAACAAAACCTGATATAGTTACAGATATAGCTAAGGTAAGGGCAAATTGTCTTTGAATTTCTCCAACAAAACCTGATATAAAAGAAACTGGTACAAAAACAGCACAAAGCACAAGAACAATTGAAATAACCGGAGAACTAACTTCTTGCATCGCTTGGATAGCAGCATCTTTTACGCTTATTTGTTCATTTTCATGTAAAATCCTATCGATATTTTCTACAACTATAATCGCATCATCTACAACGATCCCTATGGCTAAAACCAAAGCAAAAAGCGTAAGCAAGTTAATACTAAAACCTAAAACATAAAGTCCAGCAAAAGTTCCTAACAATGAAACAGGTACAGCTATCATAGGAATAAGTGTTGCACGGAAATTCTTTAAGAACATATACATAACAATGATAACTAAAATTAGAGCTTCAACAAAAGTTTTAACAACTTCTTTGATTGATTCTATTACAAATTTTGTTGTATCGTAAGGAATTTTATATGTTAAACCTTTTGGGAAATTTTTTGAAAGTTCTTGCATTTTAGCTTGAACAAGTTCTGCTGTATGCAATGCGTTTGCCCCTGATTGAAGATTGATCATAATCGGAACTGCATCATTGCCATTTAATCGTCCTTGTGAGCTGTATTGTTGTGACCCTATTTCTACATCAGCTACATCTTTAAGTCTTAAAAATGATCCATCATCATTTGTTCTTAAAATAATGTTTTCAAATTCACTAGGATTTTGTAGTCTTCCTTGCATAGTGATTGAATAAACATAAGGGGATTTTTGGGTTACAGGTTCTTCGCCAATTTTACCAGTTGCATACTGGGCATTTTGGTCATTAACCGCAGAAATTACATCAGTAGCTGTGATTCCAAATTTATTTAATAAATCAGGCTTGAGCCAAATTCTTAAAGAATAATTACGATTTCCTATGGCGTTTGCATCTCCAACCCCTGGAACTCTTTTTAACTCATCTAAAACATTTAGAGCGATGTAATTGTATACATCCACCGCACTCATTGAACCATCATTTGAATACATAGAAATTGCAGCAAGTGTTGCTGAGGAAGTTTTTCTAACAGTTACTCCAAGTTTTTTAACTGCATCTGGCATTTTTGCAGTTGCAGCTGAAATTCTATTGTTAACATCTATGGTGGCTTGATCAGGATCTGTGCCGATATCAAAATAGACAGTCAAGCTCATAGTTCCTGAAGAACTTGAAGTTGAATCCATGTAAATCATATTATCCGCGCCATTGATTGCATCTTCGATAGGACTGGCAACTGTTGAAGCAATGGTTTGTGCATCAGCTCCTGTATAAGTTGCGCTTACTTTAACTGTAGGCGGAGTTAAAGAAGGATATTGTTCTATAGGTAAATTTGTAAGACCTATGGTTCCAGCCAAAGAAATTATAATTGCAACAACTGAAGCAAAAACAGGTCTTTCAATAAAAAATTTAGAAAACATTATTGTGCTCCAATTTCTTTAACTTCGCTACCAACTTGAATTTTTTTAAAGTTGTCTAAAATAATTTTATCGCCATTTTGCAACCCTTTGTCAATAATAGCGTATTCATTGTTTTGGTAGCTTATATGTACAGAAGATTTTTCTACTTTTCCATTTTTAACAAGAAGAACATAAACATCATTTTGATCTTGTTTAACAGCTATTTGAGGCACTTTAAAGCCATTTTTTTGTATAAAACCTTCTGAAGTAATTGTTGCAAAAGCACCTGGTAAAAGTGTTGATTTATTGTTATCAAATACGGCTTTGGCTTTTACTGTTCCACTATTAGCATCTATAACCGAATCAATAAAATAAAGTTTGCCTTGAACGGTTTCTCCATTAAGATTTAAATTTGCATGAATGCTGTCTAAGTCCCATTTTCCACTTTGAGTATTGCGGACTAAATTTAGCTTATCTGTATCTGAAATAAAGAAATCTGCGTAAATAGGATTTAAATTTGTAACTCTAACTAGTTCAGTTGTTGAGGCACTTACATAATCTCCTATATTAACTAAAGCATCTCCTACAGTACCATCAAAAGGAGCTTTTATTTCGGTATGATCTAGATCAATTCTTGCATTTGCAAGTTGTGCTCTAGCACTTGCTAGACTAGCTTTTGAATTGTTAAATGTAGCAAGAGAAGAGTCGTATTCCTTTTGAGAGATTGCATTTTTACTAAAAAGAGCTTTAGAACGATTAAAATCCTTGCTTGCATTTTCAAAAGTTGCTCTAGCCATTAAAGCTTGTCCGTAAGCCGAATCAACACTAGCTTTAAATTTATCTTGCTCTATAATAAATAATGTTTGTCCTTTTTTTACCTTATCCCCAGCTTTAAAAAGTTTATTTACTATTACGCCACTAACTTGAGGTTTTATAATGACATCATAATCGCTGACAAGTTTAGCAGGGTAAGTAAAACTAAGTGGTAAATCTTCAGATTTAGCACTCATGGTTGTTACAGGTTGAGGCGGCATTTGTATTTTTGGTGCTTCTTCTTTGCTACAAGCAGTGAGTAAAAGCACAACACCTAAAGCTAAAATAGTATTTTTTTGAAATAATTTCATGGTTTTGCCTTGAAAAATTAAATTAAAAATTGTAATATTTATTACAAAAATTTTTGGCTAATTATATCTTAATTTTGGTTAATAAAATTATTTTTAAGCTTTGGAGCCATTGATCCCATTTAGAAAAACGTTTACAACAAATTCAACATGTTCTTTTTGTTCTTTTTTATTTTTCAAAGGAGTATTAATTAAAACATTAAGATGATGATAAGGTTCTTTTAACATAGTACAAAAAAGAACAGCAAGTTTTTCTGCATTTTTTTTCATATAAGAATTATTTTGTTGCTTGAAAAAATCCATAAGTATGTTATAGGAAAAATTTTGTTGATTATTTTCTATCCAATTGGCAAGATGTCTATCTTTGTCATAAACTTGAGAATAGATAATTTTACCAAAAGCTACAGCTTCTGGTTGATTGAAAATTTCTATAAAAGCTAAACCAAAAGAAGTTAAAATTTCTTTTAAAGTGCCATTTTCAATTTCTTGTGTTTTGGAATAAATAAGATGAAAGTGTTTTTTACATATGTCATCTAAAATTTCAAAGAATAGCCCTTCTTTACTTTTAAAACCATCATAAATATTAGAATAAGATCCTCCGGATAATTTAATAATATCACTCAAACTTGTTTCTTGGTATCCTTTTGTTAAAAAAAGCTCTAAGGCCACTGCTTTGATTTTTTCTTGTCTGGCTAAAACTTTTTGTGACGGTGTTCTATTTGAGTTCATTTTTATCCTTTATAAGAGTGCTTTTAGGGTATACAAATATACTTTTTCTAAAAACCGAAATTTTTTCATTATCCTTTGCGTAAGCTTTTATATGTAAAGGAAAGATTACATCTTTTTTATCATTATTTGCTAAATTTTTTGTAGCCCTGATAACAACTATTTTTTTGATTTGTTCTCCTGCTTTTAATTTAAAAGGTTTGTTTGGTCTTATGATTTCAATTCCATCATTTATTCCTTCTAAATTTGCTGTAAAATAATATTCATGAGGTTTAGAATCTGTATTTTGAAACAAAAAGGTATAAGCATTTGAAATGACTAATTCACCTTTAATATTTGAAATATTATATAATTCGCTACTACGATTGATGTTTAAAAGCATGCTTTCTTTTTTGCTTCCCATGATGATTAAAGCCAATAAAGCAATTAAAAGAACTATAAAATATGCTATCGTTCTAAATCTTAAATAATGAACCTTAGAACGCGTTTCAATAGCTTTTGCACTTGTCCAATTGATCAAACTTGGACGATTAAATTTACTTTGTACCTTAGAGCAAGCATCGGCACATTCAAGACAATTAATACATTCAAGTTGCATTCCTTTGCGTATGTCAATATGAGTTGGACAGATGCTAACACAGGCTTCACAACCTATGCATTCTCCCTCAGGCGGTTTTTTATGAAGTTTGGTGTGTCCATCATAGATCAAGCCCCCGCGTTTTTCATCGTAGATCACTTGCATTGTATCATGATCGAACATTACAGATTGTATTCTTGCATAAGGACAGACATAAACACAAAATTTTTCTTGTAAGTAGGTAATATCCAAAGTAAAAAGTAAGCTAGCACAAAATAAAATTCCAAGTAAAAGTAGATGCTCGCCAGGATTTTGAATATAATTGAAAAAATCTTCAGGAGGAATAAAGTACCAAAGTAAATTACTAACAGCAACTAAAGATATAAAATAAAAAATTATTACTCCAAGAAATTTTTTAAAATATTGCCCTCCATATTCTTTTTGTTTGTTATTGATATTTTTGCGAATTTTAAGAAATTTAGTTTGTATGATATCTCTATATATAACTCTAAAAATCGTTTGTGGACAACTCCAAGCACACCAAATTCTTCCACCTAAAGTTGTAATAAAAAAAATAAATAAAAAAAGAAATATAAGAACAAAAGGCATGAGATAAAATTCTTGTGTTGAAAAAGAAATAAAAAATAGGTTTAATTTAGAATGATCAAAACTTAAAAGAAAAAAATGATTCTCATTAATTCTTATGAAAGGTAGGGCAAATATGATAATACTTGCAATTAAATATACAAAATATCGTTTTTTTGTATAGTTTGTAATGTGTCCTTGCATTTTTAGACCTTAATTATAATTTTTAGCACTTTGTAATTAAGGATTATAACCGATAAAAACTAAAACAATTTTTAAATGCTTTCTAAGTTAGAATTAATAAGAAGTGTTTTATAATTATATTTCACAACAAAAATTTACACAGAAAGGTGGTGAGGACTGTGCCAGGAATCAAGGTGCATCCTAACGAGTCTTTTGATGAAGCGTATCGTAAATTCAAAAAACAAGTAGATAGAAATCTAGTTGTAACTGAAGTAAGAGCAAGAAGATTTTTCGAGCCTATGACTGAAATTCGCAAAAAACAAAAAATTTCAGCACGCAAAAAAATGCTTAAAAGACTTTATATGCTTAGACGCTACGAGTCAAGACTCTAACCCAAAAGCCCGAAAGGGCTTTTTTTATATCTACGAACTTCATTTGGTATTAAATTAAAAAGTATTTATTATTTTTTGTTAAAATTTCTAAATTTAAATTTTCTGTTTTTAGGATAAACTCTATGAAAAAAATCAAAAAAATCATTCAAATTGGTATGATAGGTGGTTTAGCAGCTGTTGCTGGAGGTGCTTTAGCAGGTTGTGGAAGTAATAATGACAATGCAGATACTTTAAATCAAGCAGCTAATGCTCAAGGAGCTTTTGTAATTATCGAAGAAACAGCTCCAGGGCAGTATAAAATCAAAGATCAATATCCAAGTGATGAAACAAGGGTAGTTTTAAAAGATCTTAATGGTACAGAAAGAATTTTATCCAAAGAAGAAATGGATGCTTTGATTAAAGAAGAAGCAGCTAAAATTGACAATGGAACTTCAAATTTAACTAAAGATAATGGGCAAATCAGTAGTGGGGGATTGAGTTTAGGAGAAACTTTACTCGCAAGTGCTGCAGGTGCTATTTTGGGAAGTTGGATAGGTTCAAAACTTTTCAATAATCAAAATTTTGCTAATCAACAACGCGGTGCTTTTTCAAATCAAAGTGCTTATCAAAGGAGTGTCAATAGTTTTAATAAAGCAGGCACAACAAGTTCTACTTCAAGTGCTAAAAAATCAGGTTTTTTTGGTGGAGGCTCTAAAGCTGCAAGTTCTAGTTCCTCTTTTGGCTCTTAAGGATAAATAATGCAATTACTACAAGTAGATAAACTTCAAAAAGATTATTTAGAAAATATAGGTTTTTCTTGGCATACAGATGAAGATGGAAGTGATTATATTAGCAATAAGTTAGTTTGTGTTAAAGAAAGCGAAGCTAATGCTTATTATGAAGCAGTAAATGAACTTTATGATATGTTTATTGCTGCAGCGCAAGAAGTGATTGATAATGATCGTTTTGATGAGCTTGGAATTCCTTTTAATCTTATTGATGCGATTAAGATGAGTTGGGAAAATGAAGTGCATTGGCATTTATATGGGCGTTTTGATTTAGCGGGTGGACTTGATGGCAAGCCTATAAAACTTATAGAATTTAATGCTGATACCCCTACTGCTCTTTTTGAAAGTGCGATTTTACAATGGGCGCTTTTAAAACAAAATGGAATGGATGAAAGCGCACAATTTAACAGCATTTATGAAAGTTTGATGGATAATTTTAAAAGACTTATTACCCTTGATGAAAGTGTTGAAGGGTTTGAAGAGCATTATCAAGGATGGAAAATTCTTTTTTCAAGTGTTGCAGGAAGTAAAGAAGAAGAAATCACTACAAAATTACTTTCTCATATAGCCAATGAAGCAGGTTTTCAAACTAATTTTTCCTTTGTAGATGAGGTGGAATTTAGTGAAGAGGGTGTTTTTAAAGAGGGTGAAAATTATGAGTATTGGTTTAAGCTTATTCCTTGGGAAGATATAGCCATAGAAGAGGGTGAACTTGCCATGCTTTTAACTCAAATTATGCGTAATCAAAGAGCAATTATTTTAAATCCTGCTTATACACTTTTATTTCAATCTAAGGGAATTTTAAAAATTCTATGGGAACTTTATCCAAATCATCCATTACTTTTAGAAACAAAAGATACTCCTTTGGAAGGTAAAGACTATGTTAAAAAACCTGTTTTTGGTAGAGAAGGCGCAAATATCAGTATAATTAAAGATGGAAAAACTTTGCATGAGAATGTAGGTCCTTATGGGAATAATAAGGTTATTTATCAAGAATATGTAGAGTTTAATTCATGTGAAAACGAATACTATCAAGCAGGTGTTTTCTTTGCTTATGAAGGGTGTGGCTTAGGATTTAGAAAAGGAGGACTTGTGCTTGATAATTATTCTAAATTTGTAGGACATATTATAAAGGATTAGAAATGAAAATTGTTTGTTTAGATGCGGCAACTTTAGGGGATTATGATTTAAGTGTTTTTGAAAAATTTGGTTCTTTGCAAATTTATACTATAACAAATAAAGAGCAAACCATAGAGCGTTTAAAAGATGCTAATGTCGCCATGACAAACAAGGTTGTAATTGATAAAGATGTGATTGATGCTTGTAAAAATTTAAAACTCATTTTAGAAACTGCAACAGGGGTTAATAATATCGATATTGAGTATGCTAAAGAAAAAGGTATTATTGTAAAAAATGCTGCTGGGTATTCTACTATGAGTGTGGTGCAACATACTTTTGCGTTTATGTTTGCTTTTTTAAATCAAATACCTTATTATGACAAATGGAGCAAAGAGGGTAAATGGTGTGAAAGTCCTATTTTTACAGATTATAGTAGAATTTTAAACACCTTAAGTGGTAAAAAACATGGTATTATAGGTTTAGGAACCATAGGTAAAGAAGTGGCAAAAATTTCAAAGGCTTTTGGAGCCGAAATTTATTATTATTCTACGAGTGGAGCTAATAAAAACGCAGATTTTGTACATTTGGAATTAAAAGATTTATTAAAAACTTGCGATATTATAAGTATCCACGCACCTGTAAATGAAAAAACCAAAAATTTACTCGCCTTTGAAGAATTAAAGCATTTAAAAGATAATGCGATTTTGATTAATGTAGGAAGAGGCGGGATTGTCAATGAAAATGATTTAGCTAAAATCATAGATGAAAAAAATATTCGTGTAGGGCTTGATGTTTTAGAAATTGAACCTATGATGAAAAATCATCCACTTTTAAGCATTAAAAATAAAGAAAATCTTATTATCACTCCTCATGTTGCGTGGGCGAGTAAGGAGGCTTTAAATGCTTTAATGGATATAGTTTATAATAATTTAAAAGAATGGATAGAAAATGGCAAGTGAACATAGTTTTGATATTTCAGCAGCTTTAGATAAACAAGAGTTAAAAAATGCTTTTGAACAAGCTAAAAAAGAACTTGATAGTCGTTATGACTTAAAAGGAATTAAGTGTGAGATTGATTTAAGCGAAAAAGAGAGTATTTTTAAACTCAGTTCTTCTAGTGAAGGAAAGCTTGATGTTTTAAGAGATATAGTGATTTCTAAACTTATCAAAAGAGGAATTAATCCTAATGTTATTAAAGAGCTTTCTCGTGAAAGTGGAGCAATGTTTCGTTTAAATTTGAAAGCAAACGATGCTATTGATAGTGAAAATGCCAAAAAAATCAATAAAGCTATCAAAGATAGCAAACTTAAAGTTAATTCTTTGATTCGTGGTGAAGAAATTCGTGTTGTAGCAAAACAAATTGATGATTTACAAGCTGTGATGAAGCTTGTAAAAGAGCTTGATTTAGAGTTAAATATCAGTTTTAAAAATCTTAAATAAGGTCAAATTTGAAGCATTGTTTAGCTCTGTGTTTTATTTTTTTTCTTTGTGCTTGTAGTGTGAAAAATCAAAATTTTTCGAGTCAAAGCTTGATGGTTTTGATTGCTTCTCCTATGATAAAAATCAATGACGCAGCTTTTTTAAAAAAAGAAAATAATGCTTTAAATTTAGAAGTTTATAAACTAGGGCAAGCTTTTTTTGAACTCAAAATCAAAGATAAAATTTGTATCAATGCAGTGTGTTATGATAAAAAAGTGTTTAATCAAAAATTTTTTAAAAATGTATATTATGATGATATTTTAAGTGATATTTTAAAGGTAAATGCTTTATGGCAGGGTAAAAATTTAGAAAAAACTGATTGTGGTTTTGAACAAAATTTAAAAGCAAAAAATTATGAAATTTTTTATCAAGTTTGTGATAATAAAGTAAGTTTTTTTGATAAAATTTCACATACTAAAATTATCTTAACGCATATTCAAAATTGAAGGATAGAGTTTGAAATTTTTTTTACTGGTATTTTGCTTTGTAAATCTAGCTTTAGCGAAAATTTATAAAGGTGAATTGTATTTTTATCATTTGCAGGATAAAGAAATTTTTGCCATAGTTTATGATAATGCACCTATGACCCCACTTTTTGACAGGGATAAAAATCAAACAAGTTCTAGTTTTTTAATTGTTGATGATATAAATGGAAATTTAGAGATTCCGCTCGTTAAGACAAATGATTTTTGGCAGGATGAGCGTAAAAAATATAAAATCAATTCTTCTAAAATGCTTACATATGATAATAAAAATTTTCAAGGAGAAAATTTAGGAACAACTACTTTAGAACTTGTCGAAACGCAAGATGGCATTCGTATAAAGCGTAGTCTTGATTTTATAGGTTTTAATGATGATTTTAAAGAATTTCATCCTGTTCATAAGGGTGTATTTAGCTTTGAGCAAATTTGCCAAAAACCTATTTTTTTACAAGATGGAAAAATTAGTTTTGAAGAATGGTATTATTTTTATGAAGATGGTATGAGTCGTGCTATTTTAGAGTTAAATAATTTTGTTTATGATATTAATGCTCACGCATTTGTAAAACTAAATGATTTGTATAATACTGAAAATCAAAAATTTCAAAATCTTTTACATGAGAAGCTTAAAAATACATGTGATGAGTGTTTTGAAGATCTGCAAAATTTACAATTTAATAATAATTTTTTGCTTAATAATGGAAAACTAAAAATTTGTTATCTACCTTTTGAAGGTCATTTTTTAGATGAAAATATTTGCGTAGAATTTAATGAAGATGAGCTTAAGGAATTTAAAAAATAATGGAAAAATTAAAAAATTTTTTAAGTTTGAAAAATATAGAAGATACTCAAATTTATAAAGAGCTTAAGTGTGCTAAAAATGAAGCTTTGATTCTTAGAGAGCTTTGTAGAAATTATGTCGTTTCTATTTCTTCTATCAATGCCTTTACTTTATTATCGACAATTTTTGGAAATGATAAGTATCTTTATCTTGATGCTTTGGAGGATTTAAAAAAACTTATCGAAAGAGGTTTTGTAAATCAAAATTCGAGTTTTTTTAAAAGTTTGGAAAATAATAAAACTCAAACATTAACTCTTGCCTTATTGCAAAGTGAGCTTAGTTTAAGTGAATATTTTTTAGAATTTTTAGAAGCAAAACCTCGTTTAAACTTTGAGAAACAAGAGGCTTATGCAGATTATTTAGAATATTTAAAAGATGAATTTGTGCGTATTCAATTATACGAAAGATTAAGTTTTATACAAAAAAGTGCTTATAATAGTGAAATAAAAAATCAAATTAAACTTTATGAAAAACATATCAAAGAAAGACTAAAAAAAAGTAAATTTTATAATGTATTGGCTGATATTTTTAAAGAATACAATCTTGAACATAAAGAACAAATTATTTTTCTAGCACTTTTAAAAGAAGAATACGCCTTAAGTAATGAAAGTTCGATTTCTAGAGAAATGAATTCTTTACTTTCTTTAATCAGTGAAAATGATTTAGAAAGACACAAAAATAAAAAACTATTACAAGAAAATGCTCCTCTTTTAAACTTAATCGAGTATGATGAATATTTAAATGCTTTTGGAGATATTTCTAAAAGTTTTTTTATTATTGATGAAATTTTACAAAGAATTATAAATTTTGAACCAAAACAAAGTAAAAAAATCAAAATTGAAAGTGTTTTAAAAGATCAAGATATTTTCGAGCTTATAGAACCAAGCACTGACATCAATGATATTATTATGCCTGAAAATACAAAAGAGCTTTTAGAAAATATTTTAAAACAACAAGATAAAAAAGTCCTAGAAAGACTTCATTCTTGGGGTATAAAGAGCAATAAAAATATAGAAGCTAAAATTATTTTTTATGGTCCTGCTGGTACTGGAAAAACTATGTCAGCTTTAGCTATGGCTAAATCAATGAAAAAATCTGTTCTTAGTTTTGACTGTTCTAAAATTTTGAGCAAATGGGTTGGAGAGAGTGAGCAAAATGTAAGAAAAATTTTTGATACTTATAAAAATATTGTGCAAACTTGTAAACAAAGTCCTATTTTACTTCTCAATGAAGCCGATCAGTTTTTAAGTACGCGTGTAGATGGAAGTAGTGGTAGTGATAAAATGCATAATCAAATGCAAAATATATTCTTAGAGCAAATTGAGCGTTTTAGTGGTGTAATTATCGCTACGACAAATTTTTTAGAAAGCTTAGATAGTGCATTTTCAAGAAGATTTGATTATAAGATAGAATTTAAAAAACCTGATTTTAAAGATAGGCTTAAAATTTGGGAAAAATTTCTACCTAAAAAAGCATTATTTGAAAAAGATTTTGATATAAATATTTTATCAAATTATGAATTAAGTGGAGCACAAATTTTAATGATAGTAAAGAATACAGCTTTGAAAGTAGCTGTATCACAAGATGGGGTTTTTAAAATGCAAGATTTTATAGAAAGCATACAAAAAGAATTAAATTCAAGTTTTGATAAAAGTAAGATTGTTGGATTTTAACTTTTTTAATGTTTTTGTATAGCGAACTATAAAATAAAACAAAGCTACAATTAAAGCACTCCATTCCCAAAACATAGGAACTTTTGGGGTTAAAAAATAATGATAACTTGCCAAAACTAAGCATAAATATCCTAGTTTTCTGATTTTACTAAGTTTTTTAAAGATTTTAAAAGAACTTAAAAGCATTAAAAATATGATTAAAAACGCGATAAATCCACTTGCTTCTAATAAACGATGTGAAATATCATCGAAAAGCCTTGAAATTTGAGCATTTCTATCAAAAATAAAATAATTTAAAAAGTGCAAAATCGCCCAAAAAGCTGCAAAAATACCTAAAATTTTAGGATAATTTTTTGTTTTTTTAAATTTAAGTAAAGAAAATAAAAGACTTAAATTTAAAAAGATTAAAGCAAATATTCCAGTGTAAATGTAGGCTTCTTTTACAAAATCAAAGGCTTTTATGATATGATAAAAGCCATAGATTAAACTTATGATAAAGCTAAAATAAGCAAGAAATTTAAAGTATTTTGTCTGCATTAAAAATTCACTTTTAAGTCCATGTTTTTATATAAACTTGCCACTTCTTTTTCATAACCATTAAACATTAAAGTAGGCTTGGTAAAGAAGTCTCCTAAAGCCCTTTCGTTAGCTTGAGACCATCTAGGATGAGAAACATTAGGATTGACATTAGCATAAAAACCATATTCACTTGGAGCGTAACTTTCCCAAGTGGATTTAGGCTGTTCTTTGGTAAATTCTATTTTAACTATAGATTTAATACTTTTAAAGCCATATTTCCAAGGAACAACAAGGCGTATTGGAGCACCATTTTGAGGCTTTAAGGCTTTTTTATACATTCCTACTGCAAGCAAGGTAAGAGGATGCATAGCTTCATCCATGCGAAGTCCTTCTACATAAGGATAGTCTATAGTTGGAAATAAAGCGTCTTGATCGGGAAATTGGCTCTTATCTAAAAGAGTGGTGAATTTAACAAATTTTGCCTCGCTTGTAGGTTTTGCCATTTCAATCAAACGACGCAATTCAAAGCCTACCCAAGGTACCACCATAGACCAAGTTTCAACACAGCGAAAACGATAAATTCTTTCTTCTAGTGGGAATTTTAAAATATCTTCCATGCTTAAAGTTAAAGGTTTTTCTATTTCTCCACTGATATCGATTTTCCAATTTTGAGTATTGAAATTTTGTGCCAATGATACAGCCTTTTTTTTATCTGTTGAAAATTCATAAAAATTGACATAATTTGTAGCAAGTTCTTCATCGCTGATTTCAAGTTTGTTTGGATTAGTATCGCTTGTGAAATTTAAAGCAGATAATTTAGAAGCAAGCACGCTTGAACTTATTAAAGCACCTGCTCCAAGTTTTAAAAAATCTCTTCTTTTTTTATATAAATTCTCAGGGGTTATAATCATAATTTTTCCTTGTTAAAAATTTTTATTATTAAAACATAACAAGGATAATGATTATTAAATTTCTTGTAGAATTTTTTCGCAAATTTTTCTAGGGTTATTATCTTTATAAATAGGGCGTCCAACTACTATAAAATCGCTTAAATTTTCTCTAGCCATTGTTAAATTAGCGACGCGTTTTTGATCATCATTTTTCTCTCCAAATGGACGAATTCCTGGAGTGAGAGTTAGGAAATTTCTTTGAGTGTGTTCTTTGATGATTTTACTTTCAAAAACAGAGCATACCATACCATCAAGTCCATTTTCATAGGATATTTTTGAAAAATTAATTACAGCTTCTTCGATTTTTTGTCTATAAATACTAAAGAAATTTTCTTCATCAAAACTCGTAAGAGCAGAAACTGCTAAAACTAAAGGTCTTTTTGAAAATTTGCTAAGCCGTGTCATAACTTCTTGCATAGCTATTTTTCCAGCACTTGCGTGGATATTGATCATATCAACACCAAGTTTTGATATTTCTTCGCAAGCATCTGCCATAGTGTTGGGAATATCATGAATTTTAAGATCAAGAAATATTTTAAAATCATCAACTTTTTTAAGTTCTTCTATGAATTTAAAACCATCTCTTAAATATGCTCTTAAACCTACTTTTAACCATATGTCTAAATTTTTTAATTCTTTAGCAAGTTGCAAGCATTCTTCTTTTGTAGAAAGATCAAGTGCGACACAAAGCTTCATTTTTTAGCCTTTATCAAGGCATCTAAAACTCCATTTATAAATTTTGGAGAATTATCATTAGCAAGCTCTTTGGCAAGTTCTATAGCTTCATTGATAACAATGGCGCTAGGAGTATCGGTAAAAAGTAACTCATAAGCTCCAAGTCTTAGTATAGCTCTTTCTACATGTCCTAAAGCTGTAATTTGATTATCATTTAGAAATGAATTTAAGGTTTCATCAATATTGTTTAAATTGTCTAAAATTCCATGATATAAATTTAAAGTAAAATTTTTTTGTTCATTGCGTATTTTTTTTTCATCTAAAATTTCATCTACAAAAACGTTGTTTTGAGAATTTAATTCAAAAGCATAAAGCAAGGAGATGACGCTTTGGCGAACTTGATGACGCGTTGCCATTAAAGCTCCTTGCTTAAATTTAACATCTCGATTACAGTTGTCATAGCTTCAAAGCCTTTATTGCCTGCTTTGCTTCCAGCTCTTTCTATGGCTTGTTCTATTGTATCTGTAGTTAAAACACCAAAGCTTACAGGGATATTATGATTTAAACTCACATTGGCTATGCCTTTGGTGGTTTCTGCTGAAACATAGTCAAAATGCGGAGTTGAGCCACGAATTACTGCGCCTACGCAACAAATTGCATCAAATTTTTTGCTTTCTATAGCTTTTTTTAACGCATACGGAAGTTCAAAAGCACCAGGAACAAGTATAAGGCTTAGATTTTCCTCTTTGCCTCCGTGTCTTAAAAAAGCATCTTTTGCTCCTTCTACAAGGCGATCTGTGATGATATGATTAAATCTTGCATTAATGATAGCAATTTTTGTATTTGAGTCTAAATATAATTTTCCTTCAATAATGTTCATTTGTTTTCCTTTATGATATTTTGTATTTCTAGTAATGTATTAACGCAATTTTTAAGGCGTGTAAGATTAAGCATATTAGGTCCATCGCATAAAGCCTCGCAAGGATTAATATGTGTTTCAAAGAAAAAGCCATCTATGCCTACGGCTGCTGCCGCTCTTGCTAAAGGTTCTACAAATTCGCTTTTCCCTCCGCTACTTCCACCTGCAGCCCCTGGCATTTGTACACTATGGGTAGCATCAAAAATAACTGGAGCAAATTCACGCATAATAACTAAAGAACGCATATCTACTACTAGATTTCCATAGCCAAAGCTAGATCCTCTTTCAGCTACAAAAACACCATTTTTTTGAGCAGCTTCATAGCCTTCATTTTCTATGCCACGGGTTTGTAGAACTTTTTTAACGCTGTATTTGATATCGCTTGGGTTTAAAAATTGTCCTTTTTTGATATTAACTTTTGCCTTAGTTTTTGCTGCGGCTACAAGTAAATCGGTTTGACGACATAAAAAAGCAGGAATTTGCAAGACATCAGCTACTTCACTTACAGGGTTTGCTTGATTGCTTTCGTGTATATCGGTTAAGATTTTCATACCAAATTCATCTTTTACGCTTTGTAAAATTTTTAATCCTTCTTCAAGACCAGGACCTCGAAAAGAATTAATACTTGTGCGATTGGCCTTATCAAAACTTGATTTGAAATAAAATTCTATATTTGGATTTTCATTAAAGTTTTTTAACTGTTCAGCAACTTTAAAAATCAAATCTTTGCTTTCTATTACGCAAGGACCAGCAATGAGTATCATTTTTTTCATTTTTTTCCTTTGTTCTTAACTAAAATTAATCCACCAAAAATAATGCCTATTATACCTAAAAAAACCATAGTACTTGGTAAATTATCTCCTAAAATTATCCCAACTATCATACTAAATACTACATCAAGATAACTAACTCCAGCAACTACTCCTGCTTGTTTAGCGATACCATAAGCTTTAGTGACATGAATTTGATAAATGGTGCCTAAAGTTCCCATAATGGCAATGATAAGCCAAGCTGTAAGACTTGGCATCACAAAAGGTGCTAGAATGAAATCTAAATGTAAAGAATCAAGATGCTGTGGTTCAAAAAATTCAGCACTGATCATAGAAATTAAAGGCATTAAGGTTCCTAAAAGGATAAAAGAAAAGGCAATTTGTTCTGTAGTGTAAGATTTTCTAAGTTCTCTTACACTTGTAAGAGCTAAAGCAGCTAAAAATCCACTCGTGATACCTATAACTGAATTTTTTAAATCAAAGCCTGAATGATTTAAATTATGAGCCCAAGGCTGAGCGATTAAAAGCACTCCACCAAATGCTATTAAAATTCCTATCCAGCCTTTGATGCCAATATTTTCTTTAAAAACAACAAAAGCTATTAAAGTAATAAAAATAGGAGCAGTTTTTTGAAAAGCAAAAGCTCCACCTAGTGTAATATTTGAAACATTATAGAAAAACATATATAGTGAAAGCGTGCCTACTACTCCACGAAATACCAAGAGCCAAAAATGTCCCCCTTCTTTATGTGCCTTAGATTGCTTTAAAAGATAGACTATGAAAAAAATTCCTATGATATTTCTAAAAAACATAATTTCTATAGAACTCATTTCCTTGCTAAGAATTTTTGCACAAGCTCCCATAAGTGCAAAATCCAAACATGCTAAAATCATGAAATAAATTCCTAAATTATGCTTGATTACTTTTAGCATTTTTTTTCCTTGACTAAAATCTGGGTTAATTCTAGTCTTTTTTTGCTTAATATTAAGCCAAATTTTATATAATTTTAAAAATATAATTTTCTAGGAAAAAAATGCAAAGCATCATACTTATAGGCAAGCCAAATGTTGGTAAATCAAGTCTTTTTAATAGAATGGCAAGACAAAGAATAGCTATTACAAGTGATATTTCAGGTACAACTAGAGATACAAATAAAACGCAAATTCATATTCATTCAAAAAAAGCCATGCTTATTGATAGTGGAGGGCTTGATGAAAGTGATGAACTTTTTAAAAATGTGAAAAAAAACACTTTAAAAGTAGCCAAAGAAAGCGATATCATACTTTATCTAGTTGATGGAAAATTAGCGCCTGATGATGAGGATAGACAGTTTTTTTATTCTTTAAAAAAACTTGGAAAACCTATAGCCTTAGTGATTAATAAAGTAGATAATAAAAAAGATGAAGAAAGGGCTTGGGAGTTTGCAAATTTTGGCGTAAAGGAAATCTTTAATCTTTCAGTAACCCATAATGTAGGCTTAGATGAACTTTATGAATGGCTTGAAAAATTTTTACATGAAGAGTTTTTAATCCCCGATGAAGAAGAAAATTTAGAAGATTTTTTAGAGCATTATGAAGAAGGAAAAGAATTTCAATTTAAAGAAGTCGATCAAAATCATATCAGAGTGGGTATTGTAGGGCGTGTAAATGTTGGAAAATCAAGTCTTTTAAATGCTTTGGTTAAACAAGAACGTAGTGTTGTAAGTTCTATCGCAGGAACTACTATAGATCCTGTTAATGAAAGTGTAGTTCATAAAGATAAAGTGATAGAATTTGTTGATACTGCAGGTATTAGAAAAAGGGGTAAAATTCAAGGACTCGAACGCTTTGCCCTAAATCGCACGGAAAAAATTTTATCTCATTCTCAAATAGCACTTTTGGTTTTAGATGCGCATGAGGGCTTTAACGAGCTTGATGAACGCATTGCTGGGCTTGTGGCTAAGCATTATTTGGGTGTGATTATTGTTTTAAATAAATGGGATAAAAGTGAGATGGATTTTGATAAGACTGTAAAAGAATTGCGTCTTGATCGTTTTAAATTTCTAGCTTACGCACCCGTGATTAGTGTATCAGCTTTAAGTGGAAAAAGGGTGCATGTTTTACTCGATAAAATTTTGCAAATTTTTGAAAATTTCACTCAAAAAATCCAAACTTCTAAGCTTAATACGTTGATAGAAAATGCCACAAGAGCACATCCTTTGCCGCATGATTATGGGAAATTGGTTAAAATTTATTATGCAGTACAATATGACTTAGCACCGCCAAAAATTGCGCTTATCATGAATCGTCCTAAGGCTTTGCATTTTAGTTACAAGCGTTATTTGCAAAATCAAATCAGAAAAGAATTTAATTTTGAAGGTGTGCCTTTAGTGATTGCTTCGCGTAAAAAGGGCAGTAAAGAAAATGATGAAAGCTAAAAATATCGTTTTTATAGGATTTATGGGTTCTGGAAAAAGTACTTTAGCAAGAGCTTTGGCTAAGGATTTAGATCTTGTTTTTTTAGATAGTGATTTTTTAATAGAACAAAAATTTAATCAAAAAATCAGTGAAATTTTCGCACAAAAAGGCGAGATTTTTTTTAGAGAACAAGAGCAAAAAATGGCTGATTTTTTTAGTTCTTGTGAGAAAACTTGTATTGCTACAGGCGGGGGTTTTGTTAATGTTTCAAATTTAGAAAAAGTAGGTTTTTGTATTTATTTAAAAGCAGATTTTGAATATTTAAAAAAGCGTTTAGATGAAAATGAAATTTCTAAAAGACCTTTGTTTTATGATGAAATTAAAGCAAAAAAATTATATAATGAGCGTTTAAGCAAGTATGAACAAAAGGCAAATTTTGTTTTAAATATAGAAAATAAAAATATAGACAAGCTTTTAAGCGAGATTAAAAAGGTGATAAAATGAGAGTATTAACAGGCCTTCAGCCAAGTGGCGATTTGCATATAGGTAATTATTTTGGTGCGATTAAGCAAATGGTAGATGCACAAGAAAAAAGCCAAATGTTTATGTTTATTGCTAATTATCATGCCATGACTTCTTCTCAAGATGGAGAAAAACTTAAACAAAATTCCTTAAAAGCTGCTGCGGCTTTTTTAAGCCTTGGTATAGATCCGCAAAAGAGCGTTTTTTGGTTGCAAAGTGATGTTAAGGAAGTTATGGAGCTTTATTGGATTTTATCGCAATTTACTCCTATGGGTTTATTAGAGCGTGCGCATAGTTACAAGGATAAAGTTGCTAAGGGGCTTAGTGCTTCACATGGGCTTTTTTCTTATCCTGTTTTAATGGCAGCTGATATTTTACTTTTTGATACACAAATTGTTCCTGTGGGAAAAGATCAAATCCAACATGTTGAAATCGTACGTGATATTGCTTTAAAAGTTAATAATGAATGGGGTGAAATTTTTACCCTTCCAGAGGCTAAAGTTAATGAAGAAGTAGCTGTAGTTGTAGGCACCGATGGGGCAAAAATGAGTAAATCTTATCAAAATACTATAGATATTTTTAGCAGTGAAAAAACCTTAAAAAAACAAATTTCTTCCATAGTTACAGATAGCACCGCTTTAGAAGATCCAAAAGATCATGAAAACTGCAATATTTTTAAAATCGCAAAGCTTTTTTTAGATGAATCAGGGCAAAAAGAATTACAAATACGCTATGAAAAAGGTGGTGAGGGTTATGGACATTTTAAAATGTATTTAAACGAGCTTGTAAATGCTTATTTTAAAGAAGCAAGAGAAAAATATAATGAGCTTTTAGAAAAGCCTTTGCATTTGAAAGAAATTTTGGATTTTGGTGCGACAAAAGCAAGAAAAATCGCCCAAGAAAAAATGCAAAAAATTTATGAAAAAATCGGACTTTAAGGAGTAGAAAATGCTAGATTTAAAAAATTTGCAAAATAATTTTGATGAAGTGGCTAAAAAGTTAAAAAATAAAAAAGTTGATGAAAATATCTTAAAAAAACTTGCTGAACTTTTTGCAAGTTTAAAAAAAGAAAAAACAGCTTTAGAAGAATTTCAAGCTTTTCAAAATAAATTCAGTAAAGAACTTGCTACAGCCGAAGATAAAGAAAGTTTAAAAGCAAAATTAAGCGAAAATAAAAGTAAAATTAATGAGCAAAGCGCTAAAGTAAATGTTTTAGAAAATGAGCTTGAAGAAATCGCTCATGCCATCCCAAATATCCCTGATGAATGTGTGCCTGTGGGTGAAGACGAAGATGAAAATGTGGAGCTTAAAAAAGTTTTAAATTCACCTAGCTTTGATTTTACTCCAAAAGAACATTTTGAATTAGGTGAGAGTTTAAATTGGCTTGATTTTGTGCGTGGGGTAAAAATTTCACAAAGTCGTTTTTGTGTGCTTAAAAACGAAGGAGCTTTATTAAGCCGCGCTTTGGTAAATTATATGATAGATTTTAATAGAAGTCGTGGATTTGAATTTGTTAATGTGCCTTTTTTGGTAAATGGTGCTACTATGTTTGGGACGGGTCAGTTGCCAAAATTTAAAGAAGATATGTATAAGGTAGATGATGAGGATTTGTATTTGATCTCAACTTCTGAAATTCCAGTAACCAATCTTTACAGCGGAGAAATTTTAGCTAGTGAAACTTTACCTATAAAAATGACTTGTTATAGTGCTTGTTTTAGAAAAGAAGCAGGCAGTGCAGGGCGTGATACAAGGGGTATTATAAGACAACACCAGTTTGAAAAAGTAGAGCTTGTAAGTATCACTAAACCTGGGCAAAGTGATAGTGTGTTTAATGAAATGCTTGAGTGTGCAAGTGATTTGCTGAGTTCTTTAGGTTTAGCGCATAGACATTTGATGCTTTGCACTGGAGATTTGGGTTTTAGTGCGGCAAAAACCGTGGATCTTGAAGTGTGGCTTCCAGGACAAAATAAATATCGTGAGATCAGCTCGGTTTCAAATTGTCGTGATTTTCAAGCAAGACGCGCTAAAATTCGCTATAAAAACGAACAAGGAAAAAATGAACTCGTCCACACTCTTAATGGCTCATCTTTGGCAGTAGGAAGAACCTTGGTAGCAATTATGGAAAATTATCAAGACAAAGAAGGAAAAATTCATATTCCTGATGTTTTGAAAAAATATTTTTAAAGAGTATAGATGGCTGAACAAGAAGATATAATACTAGAAAAACCCGAAGATGGCTTAAATCAACCAAGACTTGATGAGAGTTTAGAGGGATTTAAAGGGCAAGAGGGGCAAGCTCCAGAAGATGAAGAATTTGCATCATTGCCAGAAGAATTACCTCAAGAAAATAGTGAAAGTGGTTTTAAATTTACAAGAGAAAGTGCGCCTGAAGATGTATCAACTTTTGAAGAAGTTGAAAGTCAAGAGCCTACGCCTTGGTATAAAGATCGTAAGTTTATGTCTCTTGTGGGTTTATCTTTGGGGATTATTTGTATTTTAGTTTTTACACTTTTTTATTTAACTTTTAGTGAAGGAAAAATTAAACCAGATATTATAGCTTCTAAGCCTTTAGAACAACCTGTTGTTATGCCTGATGAATCATATAAATACAATGATATGCAAAGAATTGATGGTATGATCCAAAAAGCAAATGCTTTATATTTAAAGGGTGAGGTTGAACAGGCTTTAAAAGTTTATGAGCAAGTTGCCGTATATAACGAATCTTTATCTAATTATAATTTAGGCGTTTCTCAAATGAATGAGAATAAATTCCAAGAAGCTTTTGAAAGCTTCAAGAAAGCTATAGCCAATGGAGAAAATCAAAGTGTAGCTGCTATCAATGCTGCTGTTTGTGCTTTAAAGCTTAATGATAAGGAAAAATTTAGATATTATATTGATTTAGCTCGAGTGTATCTTCCAAAAGAAGGAAAATCAAAATTATATGATTATTATTTAAGCTTGATTAATTATTACAAAGGATATTACCCTGAGGCTTTACAAATGTTACAAAGAACAGATGTGGAGCCGTATTCTGATGTTGCAAAGTATTTGTCTGCTAAAATTTATGCAAAAATGGACTTTGATTCCAAGGCTATACAGCAATTAAATTCTCAAGGCAATTTTGAATCTAGTTTATCTTTAGGTCTTTTATACGCTAGAATAGGAGAATATGCTAAAGCTAAAGTCGCTTTAAGTACAGCGATGAAAATTGAAAGAGATTTTAATCAAAGTTTGGCGGCTTTAACATTGGTTGATATTAAAACAGGAAATTATCAAGATATGTTAGCGCGCTTACAAAATTCTTATGATAATGATAAAGATAGATATAAGATTTTAGATGCTTATAAAATTCAAGTTCGTTTAAATAAGGATATTTTTAATATAGCAGTTGCTCAAAATTCTTTTTCAAAAGATTTGTTAAAAAAACAAAAAGATCAATTCGATTTGCTTTTTTATTTTGCGCCTTATCAAGTTTTTGATAGTAAGCAGGCTGCTTTATATATTAAAAAAGCTAATGTTACAGATTTCGTTGATGATAGTGCTGATGCAGGAGTTTATCTTAATACAAGCAAGGCTCTTTCATCTACCAATGTAAAAATTGCCAATATTATTAACTATGCATTAAATCAGAAGTTACGCTTTGCTAACCAAGAATTTCAAAAACTTATCAAGGATTATCCAGAACATAGTATTTTACATTATAATTTGGCTTTAACTTATGCCCAAATGCAAAATTATGAACTTGCTTATAAGCATTTTTCAAGTTCATATCATCTTAATCCTAAAAATTACTTAGCAGGTGCTTTTGCTATGTTTTGTGCAAAATTAATTGATATTGATACAACTAAACTTTACAATGAAATTCTTGATAATATAGCTGCTGATTCTAATTTTAAAGCTAATATGCAAAAAAGTATGTTGTTTTTAGTTAATAATAATTATATTTCTATGCTTCCTTATTTAGATGAAGCAAAAAAAGATACGCCTTTGAGTTTGATTTTTGAAGCTATTGTTGCTAAAAATAATAACCTTAATAATCAAGTAGATGTGAAAATTGCTAAATTGCGTTCAGAGTTGCCTGAAGATATTTTGGCAAATATTTTGTATTTTAATTCTTTAAATTCAAATTTAAATATTAAAGAATATGCTCAAAATGCTCAAATTCATTTTAAAAATTTAAAACTTGATTATCGTAGTGTTTTTGGTGGGCCAAATATAGCTAGGGAATTTTATGTTAATTTAATGCATATTGCAGGGCTTTTAAATTTAGAAAGACAGAAATTTAAAGAGTTGATTAATGTTTCAGGAGCAAAAGATGAGGGTATTTTACAAACTTTAGCTTATTTGGATATTTTTGCACAGCAATACGAGGAGGCTTATGCACTTTATAATTCTTTGATTGATGATTATGGAGCTAAAGATACTAAAACTTTATTTTTAGCAGCCGTAGCAGCCGTAGGTGCAAATAATCCAAATTCAGCTATAGCGCTTTTGCAGCTTTCTAAACTTACAGATAAAAATAACAAAGAGAGTAAAGCAGCTCTTGGTATGTTGTATCAAGAAGTAAAGAACTATGAAGCTGCGATATCTCAGTATAAAACTTTACCTAATAATTTTAAGAGTGAATTTTTTACTTTTGATATTAATAACAACTAAAAATGCTTAGAAATTTCTAAGCATTTTTGGTTAAGCTTGAAGATCTAGAGTTTTTCCGCCTAGTTCATCAATGCGATCGCTAACTTTTTTAAGTGCCGCATCTATTGTATTTTGACTGATTTGAGGAAGTTCTCCACCCCACATTTTTTCTGCTTGCTCAAATCCTTTTTTCATACCTTCAAGACCTTTTTTCAATTTTTCAACATCGTCGCCACCGCCTTTAATAACAAAATCCGCGATGCGATTGGCTGTATTTTCCACTCCAAAAAAACCATCTTCACTTACAAGTTGTTGAAGTTCATCTGTATTCATATCAAGTGGATTTTTGCCACTGTAGCCTAAGGATGCAAAATCAATATTTGTAAGTATAGATTTCGCAGTATTTAAATTGGCACCATTTAAAAGACTATCTAGTCCAGTTTGGGCATTGCTCGAATCTATTACAGCATTCATTGTTTGCTGTTGAAACTGAACTAGGTAAATTTGTGTAATGCCCTTTCCACCAAGTGCATTTAATTTTTCAAGGGTATTTTTATCTACATCCTTGCTAGAATTAGCACTTTGAACATTTTTGTCTTTTGTGTTTTCTTTAGCATCATCTGCCTTCTTATTGCTAACTTGTGTTTGTGCCATGCTAGCGATATTTGAAAAAGTATTCACTTGCATATTTGCTCCTTTGTGTGAGGCTTTAATTTATATCGACTTTTGACTTAAAAAATTTATAAGGACATTAAATTCCTTATTTTCAAAGGAATTTAATGTTTTATTGTAGATAATAAGCAATTTGCTCTTTATTGAGAATGCGGATAAGATTGCTAGTACCTTCTACTCCTGTTGGAAAGCCTGCAGTTAGAAGATAGCATTTGTCTTCATCCATAAAACCTTTTTCAACACTTGATCTTACAGAGTCTTTTAATAATTCTGTAAGTTCATTACTTTTGTTAACCAAGATCGCAGGATTAACTCCCCAAACTATACTTAAAGAGTTTAAGGTTTTTTCAGAATGCCCTACTGCTATGATTTCTATATTTGGACGATATCTTGCAATCTTAATAGCAGATTTTCCGCTACTTGTTAAAGAAAAAATAGCATCAGAGTTAAGATCTGTTGCAAGATGAGCTGAAGAACGCATGATTTTATCTGTATTGTCTAAATCATTAAAATCATTAAATTTGTTATATGGATAGCGTTTTTCTGTTTCTATTATAGTTTGGCACATTATATCAACAGCGTTTGCAGGATCTATACCAACGGCGCTTTCTTCACTTAGCATTACTGCATCTGTTCCATCTAAAACAGCATTTGCAACATCTGAAATTTCAGCTCTTGTGGCGGTTTTGCTTTTGGCTAATGAAAAAAGCATCTGAGTCGCAGTAATAACAGGCTTAGAGGCATTGTTTGCTTTTTGTATAATTTCTTTTTGGATATTAGGAACTTTATAATAAGGTACCTCAATACCTAAGTCTCCTCTTGCAACCATTATACCATCGCTAGATTTAATAATCTCATCAATATTTTCTACTGCATCAAATTTTTCAATTTTTGCAAAAATAGATATTTTTGCGTTATTTTGTGCTAAAATTTCACGAACTTCATCAATATCGTGCGCATTTTGTACGAAAGATATTGCTAAAAAATCTACTTCATTTTTTATACCCCAAAGTAAATCATTTTTATCTTTTTGTGTAATAACATCAATATTGATTTTAGTATTCGGAAAATTAATACCTTTATTTGAGTTTAAAAAACCATCATTTTCTATAATGGTTTCAATTTTTTGATCATCTATGCTTACTACTTTAGCACGAATTGATCCATCATATAGATAAATATATTCATCAATTTTTAACATATCTAAAATGGATTTTTGATTGATGCTGATTTTATAATGATTTTGAGCAATCTTCTCCCCTAAAATTGTTTCACGATAAAAATCAAGTCTATCACCCTTTTTTAATTCAAATGGTTCTTTAAGTTCACCTGTACGAATTTTAGGACCACTAATGTCTTGTAAAATTCCAATACGAGTATGCAATTCTTTAGCTACTCTTCTTATGGTATCTAAGTTTTTTTTATGATACTCATGTGTTCCATGAGAAAAGTTTAAACGGAAAACATTTACACCATTGATAATCATTTGGCGTAGAATTTCTTCCTTTTCACTTGCTGGACCTACTGTGGCTACAATTTTTGTTTTTTTAAGCATGGTAAACTCCTTTTGAAATTATTGTAGCTAAAAATAGAAACAAAATGATTACAATAATTCTGAAGAAAATTTATCTTCGTTAAATTCCATTCCTAGGTAATTACATACAAGCTTTGCATCTCTTTCGGCATTTCCTAAACAACTTGTTGCTCCAGGACTTGGAGTCATATTGAAAATAATACCAGGGGTTTCTGTGATGCTTGCTTCACCTAGCATTAATTCTCCTTTAGTTTTATCAATAACTTGCGGTCTTACGCCTCCAAAACCTTTCGCATAATAAATATCGCTTGCTTTAAGACTTGGGACTATTTTTTTGGCATCTTTAACAAATAAGCTTTTATCAACAAAAGGTAGTTCAAAAAGATAATTATAAAAGATGTAATTTCTAATTGTTGCATCTTTAAACATATTAAAAGTTACTTTTAAAACAGTTTTATCAAGTTTTAGTGCTTCAAAAAATTCTGGAACTGATTTTAGACCATGATAACGTTCTAGTTTTGGAATAACAAGTGCGGTAGGTCCAAAGCGGGTGTTCATATCAGCAAGCAAATCAGGATCTCCATGAAGAGCTGCAAATGGAAGTTTAGGATTTTGCACCATATAAACCTTACCATTTAAAAGTTTTTGTTTGGTTAAATAAAAACTTCCTGCAACAGGCCAACAAGACTTATCCATACCTAAGTTCATTTTATGTGCTAAATATAAAGAGTGCGCTCCAGCATTGACAACTACGCTTTTGGCATGGTATTCTTGATGATTTGAGGTTTTTAATATAAAAATATCATCCTTTTTTTCTATGTGAATAATTTCTTGATTAAAGGCAACGAAAGTATTTTTATTTTGTTTTTGGGCTTGTTCTATTAGATTTATACTCATTTTCCCAAAATCTACAGTTGTAAAAACCTCGCCGCTTTCAACACCCATGGCGCAGATATTTTCAGGTCTATCTTGATTGCAATCTTCTCCTAAAACAACCTTGGGTTCAATTTGTTTGATTTTTGCTTTATCGAAAAATTTTATATAAGGATAAAGTTCTTTAAATTCTTCATAGCGTTTTTTCATATAATCACATTCTATATCTCCAACAGCTAGAGCCATTTTTTGATGAGAAAACATGAAATTATTTTGCGCATTTTGCATGAGTCCATATTTAACTATCATATCAGCTGTTCTTTTTACTTTTCGCGCTTTTTCTAAAGTATAATTGGTTTCAATATCTCCACAATGAATGGTTTGAGAATTACTCGTTCCCTTAGAATTTAATGTTGCAGCTGTATTATATTTTTCTATCAAAGCAATATTTTTAATATTTGTATATCTTGCAAGCTCGTAAAATAATGCTGCTCCTGAAATTCCAGCTCCGATGACAAGCACATCAAATTCTTGTTGGCTCATTGTTTTTCCTTTTTTTTATTTTAATAAACTTTTTTCTAAATAGAAGTTTAATTGAATTTGTTTTACAAAAAGTTAAATTTCATTAAGGTTTGATATCAATGAGAATTTTTGTAACATTTTTAATAAAGTAAATTGGGATTTTCTTTTATAATCTTTTTCATTCCTCGAAAGATTAAAAGTTTATCATAAATTGCGTGATCGAAATAATTTGCTAAAAATTGCCCATCTCCACCAGTGAAATAAAGCTTTTTATTTTGAGCGGCATCTTTTATCAGTAGGTAAATTCCTTTAAAAACACCATAACTTAAAGCATCCATGGTTTTTTGTGGGAATGCATCAAGACTAACTTGAGTGTTAAATTCACTTTTTAATCGTGGTGAAATATGGCTATAAATTTTTTTATAATTTGCAATACCTGGCAAGATAAAACCACCAAGATGTATAGAATTAGAAATAATATCAATTGTAATAGCACTACCTGCATCTACAACAACTCCATCTTCAATAGTATAACAAGCTGCTATGCGATCGATTCCTAATCCCTGATAAATAGTATCAAATAAAAAATAAGGTTCAAGATTGATAAAATTTTTTTGATTTTTTAAATGTTCTTTGAGATGTTCATTGACATTGATATAAAAAATTTTTTGTTCATTTTTAAATTCTAAAAACTGATCTATACTAAGAGTAAAATATTTGTTATCATCTAGGAAATTAGCATTTGAATTCCCAATATCACAGAGTAGCATAGATATTAAATCCTTTCATTTCTAGATGATTTTTTGCTTTAGAGCAAAGAGAAGCCATGCTAAAAAAATATTTGTTATTTATGTTAATTTGCTGTGCTAGATTTTCTAAAAATAAGGCATCTTTCATTAAAAATTTTGTTTTTCCTGTATACATAAAAAGAATGTTATTTTGATCTTTAGCACAAATATAACTTTTTTTTCTAGTCAACATACTTAAGTCATAGGGCTTTAAATTTAATTTTAAAGCCTTTATTGTTTGTTCTAAAATTTTTATCATAGCAAATCTAAAATTTTATCTCCGTAGTAAAATTTACCATTTCCCATGAAAGAAATTTTATCAACAGCTTCTGAAAGTTTAAATACTTGTGCATTATCTAAATTTAGATTCATTTTGATAAGATAGCCTGTTTTTTCAAAAATATATAAATAATTATTGTATATATTGCTTTTTACAAAAATAGCAAATTCAAATTTTTTTTCCGCAATTTTTCTTAAGTTATAATCAGTTTTAATAATAGTGCCATCTTTTTCTAGTATAAAAATACCATCATCGCTAAGTGCAACATCTTTTATGTCAGCGTCAAGATAAAGAGTTCTAGCAGGGCTTACAACAATGATTTTTTTAGCTGTTGCTGCTATAAGTTTATCTCCGATTACACTTAGATGGATTACATTGTTGAAAAAATTTTCTGCTGAAATAACCACATCTTTAATGATTTGAAGATTGTTTCTTGAAAGAATTAAAATTTTACCATCTAGTGTTGGATAAACGATGATATTGTCTAAAAATATAGGATTAGCGGTACGACTGTCTTGGGCTGGAGCTGAGGTTAGGGTTTGACTGAATTTAATACCCAAAGAACGATTTGCAAGAACTATAGTATTGTTTGCAAGTACAAGGGCTAAATCATCTCCATTAGAAGCTACTCCTACAACACTAGCGTCAAATTGAAAATTATAAATTTCATTATAAGAATTGTCAAAAATTTTTAAATTTCCATTATTATCTGCAGTAAAATATTCCCCATCTTGATAAGCTAGAAGCATATAATTTTTAGGAAGTTTAAACTTGTCTATGGAGATATTATTTTTTAAGATAGCTGTATTATTGCTAAGTTTTGCAGAAACTAGATTCCAATCAACGATTTTACTTTTTAAATTGCTATTATGACTTAAATCTCCATCGGTTTGTTTTGGTTCAAAATATTGTCTTTTGGTGCCACAAGCACATAGAAATATTAAACAAAATAGTGTTAAAAATATTTTTTTCATTGTGTAATGCCTTGATAATGTTTGAGATTTTTAGCTATTTGATTTAAACTTGAATTTTCTTTTATCTGAGAAAGTAAAACATTAGCTTCTTCGATTTTATTTTGCTCTAAAAGTTTGTAAGCTTCTAATAATTTATCATAATTTTTTAAAAATATCGATTTATCTCCTAAAGATAATGCGATAATATTTTTAAGTAAAGTGTTTGTTTGAGTATTACTATAAATTTGTTTTAGTTCATTTTGGAGAGCTGTATTATTAAAATCATTAATATTTTCTTTTAGTAAAAAGATAGCGTAAAGATTGGTATTTTTATTTTTAAGTTGTTCTAAAAGATTTTTATTGCTAGGATCTTGTATTAGATTGGCATAAATTTCATTTGCTTCTTTTGTTTTATAATCGTTTATTTTTGAGATTATAAAATTTCCAGCAAACCAAGCAACTAAAATTATCACAACAGCAGATATATAAAATTTATACTTGCGTATAAATCTCTCTCCTTTGATAAAATTTTCTATAAATTGTTCTTCTGTGTTAAGTTCATTTTTAACAGCTTTTAAATTATCTTTTAGTCCCAAAATTTATCCTTGAAAAAATATTTTTATTTTTGTATAGAAAAATTATGGTATTGTATCATATAAATTGCAAAATATCCTAAACAATTTAAAGCTTTTTATGATATAATTTTCAAAATTTTAACTTTTTTATTAAGGTTTAAGAAATGCAAATAGATGAGAAATTATTAAGCAAGCTTGAAAAATTAAGTGCTTTACAAATAACAAAAAACAGAAATGAAACCATTGCACAGTTAAGTGAAATTGTGAATTTTGTTGAAAAATTAAACGAACTTGATCTAGATTCCCAAGAGATTACTGTGAGTACTATAAAAGGTGGAGCTCCTTTGAGGATTGATGAGATAAGAAATAGCAATGTTATTGATGAGGTTTTGGATTGTGCTCCAAAAAAACAAGAACATTTTTTTGTTGTTCCTAAAATCATAGAATGATTAACTTAGCATTTAGTGCTTATTTGTAGAATAAATTTAAAATAAAAAAAAATCAGAGAGTGATTGAAATGAATTTTTATTGGTTTGATGCTTTTATTTTAGGATTTACCTTGCTTTTAGGGCTTAAGGGTATTATCAATGGTTTGATAAAAGAAATTTTTGGGCTTTTGGGTATTATTGGTGGTGTTTTTATTGCTTCAAAATATGCAACTCAAGCAGCTGAATTTATACAAAGTACTTTTTATAAGATAGAAAATCAAAGCTTAGCTGGATTTGCTGGATTTTTGGCCATATTAATTATTTTTTGGATAGTTTGTTTATTGGTGGGTAATTTTCTTTCTAAGTTGATCAAATTAAGTGGCTTAGGTTTTTTAGATCGTATTGGTGGCTTTATATTTGGCGGAGCAAAAATCTTTTTAATTTTTGCAATTTTGGTTTTTTGTGTAGCAAGAATCGATTTTTTAAATGATAAATTAGATAATTTTGCTAAAAATAGCTATACTTTAAATTTGCTTAAAGAAACTGGATCTTTTATTATGAATCAACCTTTAACAGAAAATAGTCTAGATCATGCTAGTGAAAAGTTGCAAGATATTGTAAGTGATTTAAACAATACTCAAAAAGGGGAGTGATATGCTGATAGAAAATGTGGAATATGATGTTTTACTTGAGAGATTTAAAAAAATATTAAGACAAGGCGGACTTAAATATACTAAGCAAAGAGAAGTGCTTTTAAAAACTCTTTATCACAGTGATACTCATTACACACCCGAAAGTTTATATATGGAAATCAAACAAGCTGAACCTGATTTAAATGTAGGAATTGCAACTGTTTATCGTACTTTAAATTTGCTTGAAGAAGCAGAAATGGTAACTTCCATTTCTTTTGGTTCAGCAGGTAAAAAATACGAGCTTGCCAATAAACCTCACCATGATCATATGATATGTAAAAATTGCGGAAAAATTATAGAATTTGAAAATCCTATTATAGAAAGACAGCAAGCCTTGATTGCAAAAGAACATGGTTTTAAACTTACAGGGCATTTGATGCAGCTTTATGGTGTTTGTGGTGATTGTAATAATCAAAAAGCAAAGGTAAAAATATAAATGTTTGATAATATTTTAGAGCAGCAAAGAATAGAAAAAGCTAAGGAATTAAAAAATTTAGGGATCAATCCTTATCCTCATTTTTTAGAAAAAGAAATGTCTTTAAAGACTTTTAAGGATAAATTTTCTTATATTTTAGAGCAAGTTGAAAAAAGAGATGAAAGTGTCAATGCTGTTGTTGCAGGACGTTTGAAACTTTTGCGTATAGCTGGGAAATCGATTTTTGCAAACATTGAAGATGGGGATACAAATTTACAAATTTATTTTAGTAAAGATAGCGTAGGTGAAGAACTTTATGCGATTTTGAAAAAGAATTTAGAAGTAGGTGATATTGTTTTGGTTAAAGGTTTTCCTTTTGTAACTAAAACAGGTGAGTTTAGTTTACATGCAAGTGAAGTAAAACTCGCTGCAAAAGCTATTGTTCCTTTACCTGAAAAATATCATGGATTAACAGATATTGAACAAAGATATCGTAAACGTTATGTTGATATGATAATGAATGCAGAAGTTAGAAAAGATTTTTTAGTGCGTTCTAAAGTGGTGAGTTTGATTCGTCATTTTTTTGAAAATAAAGGCTTTTTAGAAGTAGAAACTCCTATGATGCATCCGATTGCAGGTGGAGCAAACGCTAAGCCTTTTGTAACTTTTCACAATTCTTTAGGCGTAGAAAGATTTTTAAGAATTGCTCCAGAACTTTATCTTAAAAGACTTGTAGTGGGTGGTTTTGAGGCAGTTTTTGAAATCAATCGTTGTTTTAGAAACGAAGGTATGGATTTAACTCATAATCCCGAATTTACAACTATAGAATTTTATTGGGCTTATCATAATTATAAAGATTTAATGGATTTAACTGAAGAACTTTTTGCTTTGCTTTTAGATAAACTTAATTTGGGAAAAACAATAGAATTTGATGGAAAAATGATAGATTTTTCTAAACCTTTTGAAAGAATAACCTATAAAGATGCACTTTGTAAATATGGTGGTTTAGATAGGGATTTAATCGAAGATAAAGAAAAAATTCTTACTAAATTAAAAGCTGATGGTTTTGAAGCGAATGAAAAGCTTGAACTTGGACATTTACAAGCTGAACTTTTTGATAATTATGTGGAAGAAAAATTGATCAATCCTACTTTTGTGATTGATTTTCCTATTTCCATAAGTCCTTTATCAAGACGTAGCGATGAGGATTCTCAGATTGCTGAGAGATTTGAGTTGTTTATTTGTGGAAGAGAATTGGCAAATGGTTTTAATGAGCTTAATGATCCTCTTGATCAATATGAGAGATTTTTAAAACAAATTGAAGCTAAAAATGCAGGCGATGAAGAGGCTTGTGAAATGGATGAAGATTTTGTAAATGCTTTGGGTTATGGAATGCCTCCAACGGCAGGGCAGGGTATAGGCATAGATAGACTTGTTATGCTTTTGACAAATAAAAAATCTATTCGAGATGTGATATTGTTTCCTGCAATGCGTCCATTAAAATCAGAACTAAAGGAGAAAGAATGAGTTTAGAAATGTTTGATAAAGAAATTTTTGATTTGACAAACAAAGAGTTAGAGCGTCAATGTGAAGGTCTTGAAATGATAGCGAGTGAAAATTTCACTTTGCCTGAAGTAATGGAAGTTATGGGAAGTATTTTGACAAACAAATACGCAGAGGGTTATCCGGGTAAAAGATATTATGGTGGTTGTGAATTTGTTGATGAGATTGAAACTCTAGCTATTGAAAGATGTAAAAAACTTTTTAATTGTAAATTTGCTAATGTTCAGCCTAATTCAGGTTCTCAAGCTAATCAAGGTGTTTATGCGGCTTTGATTAATCCAGGTGATAAAATTTTAGGAATGGATTTAAGTCATGGTGGACATTTAACTCATGGTGCAAAAGTAAGTTCTTCAGGTAAAATGTACGAAAGTTGTTTTTACGGCGTAGAACTTGATGGAAGAATTGATTGTGAAAAAGTAAGAGAAATTGCTAAAAAAGAAAAGCCAAAATTAATAGTTTGTGGAGCTAGTGCTTATGCAAGAGTGATTGATTTTGCTAAATTTAGAGAAATCGCTGATGAAGTAGGCGCCTATCTTTTTGCTGATATAGCACATATTGCAGGTCTTGTTGTAGCAGGCGAACATCCAAGTCCTTTTCCACACGCTCATGTAGTAAGCTCAACTACGCATAAAACTTTGCGTGGCCCAAGAGGTGGTATTATTATGACAAATGATGAAGAGCTTGCTAAAAAAATTAATTCTGCCATTTTTCCAGGTATTCAAGGTGGTCCTTTGATGCATGTAATTGCTGCAAAAGCAGTAGGATTTAAATTTAATCTTAGCGATGAGTGGAAAGTTTATGCAAAACAAGTAAGAACCAATGCCCAAGTTTTAGCTAATGTTTTAATGGATAGAAAATTTAAACTTGTTAGCGATGGAACGGATAATCATCTTGTTTTAATGAGTTTTTTAGATCGTGAATTTAGTGGAAAAGATGCAGATTTAGCTCTTGGAAATGCAGGTATTACTGCAAATAAAAATACCGTTCCAGGAGAGATTAGAAGTCCTTTTATCACAAGTGGATTAAGACTTGGAACTCCAGCCCTTACTGCCAGAGGTTTTAAAGAAAAAGAAATGGAAATTGTGTCAAATTATATTGCAGATATTTTAGATGATATTAATAATGAAAAATTACAAGAGAATATTAAACAAGAATTAAAAAAACTTGCAAGTAGTTTTATTATTTATGAAAGGGCTATGTTTTGATTTCACCAATGGATATGTCGCTAATTAAAATAATTGGCGATCATTATTATATAAGACGCGATAAAATTGTAAATAAAATTACACATAGAGGTCGCTTATTTTTTGATAAATTTGAAAGAGTTGATGCTCCTTTAAATTTAAATGTCATGAGAGAACACGCTGCTAAAAAAATTGTTGTCGCTCATGATTTAATAACAAAAGATAATAAAGTAGAAAATATTGTCTTTGATTATAATGGTTTTAATGCTGAAAGATTTTATCACCGTGCACAACTTATTTTAAGAGAGGAAGGTTTTATAAATTTCACAGCCTATAAGACTAAAACTCCAGGACATTTACATCTTTATATTCATAAAGGACACACGGCGTTAAACGAAGGTTATTCTTTAGCGTCTAAACTTTCAATGATGTTTGCAAGTAAAATGCCAGTAGAATGGAAGGTGTTTCCTAGCATGGATGTACCTAGGGAATTTAATATTTTAATATTGCCTTATGAGGTTTATCAAAAAGAACGAGGAAGTTCTTGGTCTAAGCATATGTAAGAAAGGACAAATTGTGGAAAATCAAAAAAATGAATTTGATGATATTATTTTAGAAAAAAGTAATAAAAGTGAAAAAGTAAAAAAAATTCTTTTACGAGTTATTGCTTTAGTTATTTTGTTTTTAGCTATTATGATAGTTATGAAGCTTATTAATGGTAGTGGTGATGAAAATACGCAAAATCAAAGTGTATTGCCAAGTGAACCTATAGCAACTCAAGACAATAACAATGATACTTCTTTTGAAAGTATGCCAATTACAGATAATACTTCAGCAGAAGATCAATTTGAGGCATTAAGAAAACAATTTCAAGATGAACAAAATACAACAACCTCTAGTTCAAATAACAATGATACTGCAAATTTTGCTATGCCTGATCAAGAAGTTCTAGCAGAACCAACAGCAACTGCTTCAGAAAATACTACTCCGCAAGCAAGTGCTCCCAAACAAGAAGTAAAACAAACTGCAAAACCTAAAGAAGAAGCAAAAAAACAAACAGCTGTCAAAAAAGAAAAAGAAAGTGCAAAACAAACCCCTAAAAAAGAACAAAATGCAAATGATTTATTTAAAAATGTTGATGCTAAACCTGTACATCCAAGTGGTTTAGCATCGGGTATTTATGTGCAAATTTTCTCAGTAAGTAATTTGGATCAAAAATCAAAAGAACTTGCTTCTGTAAAACAAAAAGGTTATGATTATAAACTTTATAAAACTACAGTTGGAGGTAAAGAAATTACCAAGGTTTTAATAGGACCATTTGAAAAGGCAGATATTGCAGCAGAACTTGCTAAAATCCGTAAGGATATTGCAAAAGATGCTTTTTCTTTTACTTTAAAATGAAATTTTTAGCAGTTATAGGCGATCCTATTTCTCACTCTAAATCGCCTAGAATGCATAATAATGCTATTAAAGCCTTAGGGCTTGATAGCATTTATACACGCTATCATTTAAGAAATGCTAACTGTTTAAGAGAAGATTTTTTTAAATTAGGACTTAGTGGAGCTAATATTACTTTGCCTTTTAAGGAAAAAGCTTTAGATATTGCTGATGTGAAGGATGATTTTGCTAGAAATATTGGCTCTGCAAATACTTTATGCTTAAAAGAAAATAAAATTTACGCTTATAATACTGATGCTTTAGGTTTTTTAGAAGCTATTAAGGATTTTGATAATATAAAAAAAGCTTTGATTTTGGGTGCTGGAGGTACAGCTTTGGCGCTTGCTTATGCATTAAAACAAAAAGGCGTAGAAGTGTATATAGCTAATCGTAGTAAAGAAAGATTTAAAGATTTTTTAGCTTATCCAACTTATCTTTATAAAAACTTGCAAGATTTTGACTTTGATTTGGTTGTAAATTCAACTTCTGCTGGATTAAAAGATGAAAATTTACCTTGTGATAGAGAGCTTTTAGATAGAATTTTACTTAAAGCTAAATTTGCTTTTGAGGTAATTTATGGCAGAGAAACACCTTTTTATAGATTGTGTAAAGAGTATCATTTAAAAATTAAAGATGGACTTGATATGCTTTTATGGCAAGGAGTTTTTGCTTTTGAACTTTTTTTTGAAATACGAGATAAAAGAGAGATGATAAAAAATGCAATGCAACAGGCATTGATTTTAAAGTAGAATGATAGTTATTTTTTTGCATAAGAAAAACTTATTTTTTGTGTGAGAAAGTTTAATTTTCTCACAAGTTTTATTATTCAAATATTTCTACCCCATCTTGATTTTTACTTTGATTATTTTGATTTGTTGAAGATGGATTTGTAGGAATATTTTGTGTAGGCGTATTTTCAATTGTATTATTTTGATTAGAATTTGCTTGAGGTAAGCTTTCTTCAAAGGTAGCATCGCCATCAAAACTATTAAAACCACTGTTTGTATTAGGTATAGTTTTGCCTATGTCTGTTGCTTTTGGTAGATTGTTATAAAGTGTATTTAATGTATTTTTATAAAAAGCTAAAAAACTTTTATCAATTTCAAAAGCAGGTTGCTCTAAACCTTTATTGAGTTGAGTTGGTACAGTGGAGATAGTAGTTTTAAACATATTAACCCCATCATCATTTTTAATAGGATAGTTAAGCGCAACTAAAGAATCCAGTTTGGTGCTGCTTGAAAGATTGGTTGAATTTTGTGGATTGTGTGCATCTATAAAATCTATTTTACTTTTAAAATTTATACCTAAATTGGATTTTACATAATCTCCACTCATAAAATTGCTTGTTTTTTGTGCATTTTTTTCTTCTGTATAAATACTGATTGAACTTTTAAGAGTGTAGTCTGGATTAGTAGTAACTATTTTATAGCCTTTTAGTTGAGCGATGGTTTTGATCTGCTCTTCTAAATTTTGTTTTAAAAGATCAATTTCTTTTTCTATGCGAATTTTAAGCACTGAATTTTCAAAATAATCAGAATAATTGTTATTTTGTTCTATATTAATAGGCTCAAGAGCAATGCTTACTCCAGAATCAATAGGTTCAACCTTTGTTGGAACTTGGGGTTTAAAATTTGGCATAGAAACATTGACAAAATTACTACTTGTACCCCCACAAGCTGCTAAAATTAACATACTACTAGCAAGTAAAATATATTTTTTCATTTTTTACCTTTATTTAATGTGTTTGTGTTAATTATAGCAAGTTAAAGTTTTTTTGTTATATTTTTATAAAAGAAAATTAGGAAAGATATATGGAATTTTGGCAGCATATTTATTCAAATTTTAATGTTATAGCTTTTAGCATCTTTGGTTTAAAGGTACATTGGTATGGCATTATGTATGTTATAGCTTTGCTTTTGGCTTTGCTTTTGGCTAAATTTTTTGTAAGAAAATTTCAACTAGACATTAATGAAAAACATTTGGATAGTTATTTTATATGGGTTGAAATAGGGGTTATTTTAGGTGCAAGGCTTGGATATATTTTGATTTATGATGCAAATACTATGTATTATATTACTCATCCTTGGCAAATTTTTAATCCTTATATTAATGGTGAATTTGTAGGTATTCGAGGTATGAGTTATCATGGAGCAATTATAGGATTTTTGATAGCTACTTTATTGTTTTGTAAAAAATATAAAACAAATCCTTGGATTTTTCTTGATTTGGTTGCTTTAAGTGTTCCATTGGCTTATGTTTTTGGTCGTATAGGAAATTTTTTAAATCAAGAGCTTTTTGGTCGCATTACAAATGTGCCTTGGGGAATTTATGTTGATGGAGTATTGCGCCATCCATCGCAACTTTATGAAGCATTTTTAGAAGGTATTGTTGTTTTTATTATAGTTTATTTCGCAAGATTTAAGCAAAGTTTTCAAGGGGAATTGATTCTTGTGTATGCTGGTGCTTATTCATTGGCAAGATTTATATGTGAATTTTATCGCGAGCCTGATTTTGGTATAGGTTTTGTTTTATGGGGTATGAGTATGGGACAAATTTTAAGTTTTATAATGTTTATAACAGCTTTGTTAGTTTATATTTGTATAAAGTTTAAAAAAGTAAATATTTAATCTATCTTAAAGACTTTTGTAATATAATGAAATGGATTTTTTTAATTTCTTTTTACAAAGGAGTAAAGATGCGTGAGCTTATCGAAGGTTATTTGGGTAAGAGCATTGAGGGCAAAAAAAGTAAAATGCCTGCGAAATTAGACTTTATCCAAAGCGCCTCAGGGCTTTTTTTAGGTCTTTTTATGTGGGTGCATATGCTTTTTGTTTCTACAATTTTAGTCAGTGAGGATTTTTTTAATTCTGTGGTACATTTTTTAGAATTAAAATTTGTTTACGATAATCCTGTTATGAGTTATCTTACTTCATTTTTAGCCGCCTGTGTTTTAGTGGTTTTTTTCGTTCATGCTTTGCTTGCAATGAGAAAATTTCCTATTAATTACCGTCAGTATCAAATACTAAGAACACACAGTAAAAAAATGAATCACAGCGATACTTCGTTATGGTGGGTTCAAGCTTTTACAGGTTTTATTATGTTTTTCTTAGGTTCTGCTCATCTTATTTTTATTGTAACCAATGCAGATAAAATTAGTGGTGATATGTCAGGAGATAGGGTTGTAAGTCATTTTATGTGGCTTTTTTATGCTGTTCTTTTAGTCTGTGTTGAACTTCATGGAAGTATAGGGCTTTATAGACTTTGTGTTAAATGGGGTTGGTTTGAAGGAAAAAATGTAAAAGAAAGTCGCAAAAAGCTTAAAACTGCTAAATGGATAATCAGTATTTTCTTCCTAGTTTTAGGTGTGTTAAGTCTTGCAGCATTTATAAAAATAGGTTATAAAAACTACCAAAATCAAACCCAAACTACTGCGATGATAAAAAACTACAATGGAGCAAATTATGAATATACAATATAGTGATGCTTTAGTAATAGGCGGAGGATTAGCAGGTCTTAGAGCGGCTATTGAAGTAGCAAAGAGTGGCCAAAGTGTAACACTTTTAAGTATTTGTCCAGTGAAGCGTTCTCACTCTGCAGCGGTGCAAGGAGGTATGCAGGCAAGTTTAGCAAATGGGGCAAAAGGTGAGGGTGATAATGAAGATCTTCACTTTGCAGATACAGTAAAAGGAAGTGATTGGGGCTGTGATCAAGAAGTAGCAAGAATGTTTGCTCAAACTGCGCCAAAAGCAGTGCGTGAGCTTGCGGCTTGGGGTGTGCCTTGGACTAGAGTTACTAAAGGTCCAAGAACTGTTGTAATCAATGCACAAAAAACTGTGATTGAAGAAAAAGAAGAAGCGCACGGGCTTATTAATGCTAGAGATTTTGGTGGAACTAAAAAATGGAGAACTTGCTATATCGCAGATGCAACAGGGCATTGTATGCTTTATGGTGTAGCAAATGAAGCTATTAAACATCAAGTAAAAATTATTGATAGAATGGAAGCAGTAAGAATTATCCATGATGGTAAAAAATGCTTAGGTGTGATTGCTAGAGATTTAACTAATGGACAACTCATTGCTTATATTGCAAGAGGAACCATGATAGCAACAGGGGGCTATGGTAGAATTTATAAACAAACTACAAATGCGGTAATTTGTGAAGGAACAGGTGCAGCCATCGCTCTTGAAACAGGGCTTTGCAGACTTTCAAATATGGAAGCAGTGCAATTTCATCCAACTCCTATTGTGCCAAGCGGTATTTTGCTTACTGAGGGCTGTCGTGGTGATGGTGGAATTTTACGCGATGTGGATGGATATCGTTTTATGCCTGATTATGAACCAGAAAAAAAAGAACTTGCAAGCCGTGATGTGGTAAGTCGTAGAATGATGGAACATATTCGTAAAGGCAAAGGTGTAAAAAGCCCTTATGGGGATCATTTATGGCTTGATATTTCTATACTTGGAAGAGCTCATGTGGAAAAAAATCTCCGCGATGTACAAGATATTTGTAAAACTTTTAATGGTATTGATCCAGCAGATGAAGGTCCAAAAGGTTGGGCTCCAGTTCTTCCGATGCAGCATTATTCTATGGGTGGAATTAGAACTAAGCCAACAGGTGAAAGTCAATGGCTAGAAGGACTTTTTGCTTGTGGGGAAGCAGCTTGTTGGGATATGCACGGCTTTAATCGTTTGGGTGGAAATTCATGTGCTGAAACTGTTGTAGCAGGTATGATAGTGGGAGATTATTTTGCAGATTATTGTAAAAATAATGGTGAAGTAATTGATACAAATGTAGTAAAAGACTTCTTAACTAAAGAGTATCAATATTTAAAATCTTTAGTAGATAAAGAAGGTCAATATAATGTTTTTGAAATCAAAAACAGAATGAAAGAAATCATGTGGGATAAAGTGGCCATCTTTAGAACAGGTGAAGGTTTGAAAGAAGCAGTAGATGAACTTGAAAAACTTTATAAAGATTCTCAAGATGTTAAAGTACATTGTAAAGAACTTGATTGTGCAAATCCAGAGCTTGAAGAAGCGTATAGAGTGCCAAGAATGTTAAAAATAGCACTTTGCGTAGCTTATGGAGCGCTTTTAAGAACAGAAAGTCGTGGGGCGCATTATAGAGAAGATTATCCAAAAAGAGATGATTTAAATTGGATGAAAAGAACCAATACTTTTTGGGTAGAAGGCGAAACCTTGCCACGCATAGAATACGAAGAGCTTGATATTATGAAAATGGAAATTCCACCAGCATTCCGTGGATATGGAGCTAAAGGAAATATTATAGAAAATCCTTTAAGTGAAAAACGCCAAGCTGAAGTGGATGCAATACGTGAAAAAATGGAAGCTGAAGGCAAAGGTCGTTATGAAATTCAAAACGCTTTAATGCCTTATGAATTACAAGCTAAATATAAAGCACCAAACCAAAGAATAGGAGTTGATTATGAGTAGAAAATTGACAATAAAGGCATTTAAATATAATCCTTTAAGCAAAATTTCTAAACCACATTTTGTGACTTATGAGCTTGAAGAAACTCCTTTTATGACGGTTTTTGTATGTTTGACTTTAATCCGTGAAAAAATGGATGCGGATCTGAGTTTTGACTTTGTTTGTCGTGCAGGGATTTGCGGATCTTGTGCAATGATGATTAATGGAGTGCCAAAACTTGCTTGTAAAACTTTGACTAAAGATTATCCTGATGGAGTGATAGAGCTTATGCCTATGCCTGCATTTAGACACATTAAAGATTTAAGCGTGAATACAGGCGAGTGGTTTGAAGACATGTGTAAACGTGTTGAAAGCTGGGTGCATAATGAAAAAGAAACTGATATTTCTAAACTTGAAGAACGTATTGAGCCAGAAGTTGCGGATGAAACTTTTGAACTTGATCGTTGTATAGAGTGTGGAATTTGTGTAGCTTCTTGTGCAACTAAACTTATGCGCCCAAATTTCATAGCTGCTACAGGGCTTTTAAGAACAGCTAGATATTTACAAGATCCGCATGACCATAGAAGTGTGGAAGATTTTTATGAATTAGTAGGCGATGATGATGGTGTTTTTGGTTGTATGTCGTTGCTTGCTTGTGAAGATAATTGCCCTAAAGAATTACCTTTGCAAAGTAAAATTGCTTATATGAGAAGACAACTTGTCGCTCAAAGAAATAAATAAATCTTTCCCCTTTTTAAGGGGAAGATTATGAAAGAATTATTCCAAAAAATTTGGCAAAATGAACTCCAATTTTTAAATTTTGATGCTAAATTTCAAGATAAAAGCAAACTTGATACAGCCGAGTGCGCGATTATTTTAAGTGTCAATAAAGACAATTATGAAAGATATTTTCTCTTAAAAGAATTTCAAGAGCTTTGCAAAAAAATTGATTTAAGAGTGGATATTTTTAGTATACAAAATGCTCAAATTTGTATTTTAAATCTTTTTAAATCAGGTTTTATTCCAAGGCAAGATTTGCTTAAGGCTCTAAAAATTTTAGAAAAAATTTCAAAAAATACCGAAATGCTTGATTTTATTTCACAAGAAAAAGTTCAAAGTATAGATCAAAAAGCTTTATTTCAAAATGATTTTAAAGAATTAAACACCATTAATTTAGAGCTTCAAAAGCTAAGTTTTGATGAAAATTTAAAATCAAGACTTCAAAAAACTTTGGAAAAATTTCAAAATTTAGAGTTTAATATAGCCATCACTGGCGTGATGAATGCAGGAAAATCAAGTCTTTTAAATGCTCTTTTAAAAGAAGATTTTTTGGGGGTTTCAAACATACCTGAAACAGCTAATTTAACAGTATTAAGTTATGGCAAGAGTGAAGAAGCAAAGATATATTTTTGGGATAAAAAAGAATGGCAAAATATACTTGAAAGTTCGCACTTTAATGCAGATTTAAAAGAATTTATCGACAAGCTGGATAAGAGTGTAAATATAGAGGATTTTATCAAAGATAAACCTTTAATACAAAATATCGCACTTTGTGAGCTTAAAAATTTCAGTTCAGCTAAAAATAAAATTTCAGCTTTAATTAAAAAAATAGAAATTAAAAGTCATTTAGATTTTTTAAAAAATAATATTTCCATAGTTGATACTCCAGGACTTGATGATGTTGTAGTTCAAAGAGAAATTGTTACAAATGAGTATCTTAAAGAAAGTGATTTTTTAATTCATTTAATGAATGCTTCTCAAAGCTTAACTCAAAAAGATGCAGACTTTTTGGTGCATTGTCTTTTAAACTCAAGGCTGAGTAAGTTTTTAATTGTTTTAACTAAAGCGGATTTGTTAAGCAAAAAGGATTTAGAAGAAGTCATTGTTTATACCAAGGAAAGCTTAAAATCAAGACTTGTGGATTTAGATGAAAATTTAGTGGAAAAGATTGATTTTTTATGTGTGAGCGCTAAAATGGCAAGTGATTTTTATAAAGGTTTAGCATCTAATGAAAGCTTGCAAAAAAGTGGTATGCAAGAAGTTGAAAACTATCTTTTTAACGAGCTTTATGCAGGAGAAAAAAGTAAGATTGCCTTAAGAGCTTACAAAAAAGAATTGCATTTAGAGCTTAAAAATATTCTAAGCGAATATGAAATGCAAAATCGTCTTATTAAGGAGAATAAACAAGGTGTAAGTGAAGAAAATCAAAAGCTTTTACTTGAACTTCAAAAGCAAAACACCTTATTAAAAGAAGCACAAGATGAAATTTCAAATTCCATTGCAAAACTTAAAAATATAGATAGTGGCATAGATAATCTTGTTTTACTTTTGGCTAAAAAATTAAAAGAACGCTTGATAGATGAGTTTAAATATTTGAAAAATAATGCACAAAAGCTTAATCTTTCTCGTATTTTAAATATAGTTGATATTACCACAAAAGATGGGATTAATGATATTTTAAGAGAAATTAAATTTGAAAATATTAAAAAAATCGAGGAGCTTAAAACAAATTTATCTTTAAAATATAATTTTTTAAAAGATGATTTTGACAATGGTTTTGAAGGTTTTAAAGATGGAATTTCAAAAAATATAGATAGTATTTTTCAAAGCGAAAAATTTGCACTTTTAAGATTGAAAATTGAAAAATTAAGTAATCTAAAATCAGATTTATATGAGCTTGAAACGAATTTAGATACGGTTATTTTTGATACTTTTAAAGAATTTAAAATGAGCGAAATTTTAAACTCTTTAAATATCAATGGAGCATTTTTTGAGTTTTTAAATGATAAATTAAAACATTATGAAAAAAATCAAAAATCAAAATTAGAAAGTCTTGAAAAAGGTTTACAGAGTCTGAAAAATCAAGATGCTAATATTTTAAATTCTTTTGAAGAAAATTTAGAAAAAATTGAAAAATTAAAACAACTTGAAATGGGGCTTTTAAATGCAGATTAATCTTTTAAATGATTTTATAAAAGCCTATGAAAATACTTATAGTGTGAGTTTTGATGATAGTTTTAAAGGGTGTATTCAAGAGCTTTGTAAGGAACTTAATGAGCCTTTTATGCACGCAAGTTATGCTTTAGAAAATGAATTAAAAGAACTTGTGTTTTCTTTGGATAAGAATGTTAATATCGCTATTATAGGGCAGTTTTCAAGTGGTAAATCAAGTTTGCTAAATTTGATCTTAGGGTGTGATTGTTTGCCTACGGGTGTTGTTCCTGTTACTTTTAAACCTACTTTTTTACGCTATGCAAAAGAATATTTTTTAAGAGTAGAATTTGAAGATGGAAGTGATATTATCACAAATATAGAAAAATTAGCCTTTTATACGGATCAAAGAAATGAAGTAAAACAAGCAAAAAGTTTGCATATTTTTGCACCTATTCCTTTACTTGAAAAAATTACTCTTGTAGATACTCCAGGTTTAAATGCAAATGAAAATGATACTTTAACAACTCTTGATGAGCTTAAAAATATTCATGGGGCGATTTGGTTAAGTTTGATTGATAATGCAGGTAAAAAAAGTGAAGAAGATGCCATAAAAGCAAATTTGGAACTTTTAGGAGAAAATAGCATTTGTGTATTAAATCAAAAAGATAAATTAAGCACAGAAGAACTAGATAATGTTTTAAATTATGCAAAAAGTGTATTTTTAAAATATTTTGATGAGCTTATTGCCATTTCTTGCAAAGAAGCTAAAGATGAGCAAAGCTATGAAAAATCTAATTTTCAATCTTTGCTTGATTTTTTAACTCAGCTAGATACAACAGCTTTAAAAGAAAAATTTGTTAAAAGAAAAATTTTAAATTTATGCGAAATTTTAGAAGATGAAAATCAACTTTTTGTAGGTATTTTTGATCGTTTATTAAATCAATTTCAAAATTATGAAAAGCATTTACTTTTAGCGTATGAAAATTTTTTAAAAGAGATTGAAATTTTAAATCATCAGATTTTAGAACAGCTTAAAAGCATTAGCGAAAGAATTTCTAGTGAAATTTTTGCAAGTGTTAAGGAAAAAGATGCTTATTTTTACAAAGAAAACAAAGGATTTTTAAAGAAAGATTTATATACAAGATATGATTATAAAGCGCCTTATATTTCAAGTGACGATGCTTTTTTGGCGATGTTTTATAATAGTGATGTGATGAGTAAAGAGTTTAAAAAAATCAAAAATGAACTTTATAAATCTTTTGAAGAAATCAAGATGAAATTAAAAGACTTTATAAACATACTTGAAAGAGAAATTTTGCTGTTTAAAGCAGAATTTTCAAACATACAAAAAGATCACATTTTCCAAAGTGATAAAAATTTTAGCGAATTAAGAGCTTTTTGTAATGCAAGCGATGAGTACTTTTTGAAAGATTTTAAAGAACTTTTATTTAAAAGCATTTTAGAGCTTGATTTATTTTTTGAAAAATTAAATCTTAAGGCTTTTACAAATTATGAAAATGCTACGAAACTAAGCCTTGCATTTTTTAGTCGTAAAATCAATGAAAGTCGTGTTCTTTATGAGCTTGATAGTTCTGAATTCGTACTTTTTTATCCTAAAAAAAGCGAAATTTATGAAAGAGTTTTAAATGAATTAAATGTTTATGAGTTTGAAACTTTGCTTATTAATAAGCCTATTTTGACAAAAATTGCAAAAAATTTCTTAGAACAAAGTCAAAATTTAATCCAAGAAAAAAATAAATTTTTAGATCTTAAAAAAGCAGAACTTCAAAAAAGAAGAGCGCAGATTTTAAATGTTAGAGAAAATATAAAGGAAGATTAATGAGAATATTTTTAGCTTTATTTTTATTTTTTAATTCATTATTTGCATTAAGTGAATTAGAAGAGGGTTTAAAACTTTACGAGGCAAATAAATTTGATAAAGCTTATGAAATTTTTAAGAATCTTTGTGAAAAAGATATTTCTAAAGCTTGTTTTTCTTTAGCTTTTATGCATGAAAGTGCTAAGGGTGTGAGTAAGGATTTAAATCAAGCTTATAAATTTTATGATAAAGCTTGTAAATTGGGTTTAGCAAATGCGTGTTCTAATATGGCTTTGCTTTTGCAAAATCAAGGTTATAAAAATGAAGCTCTTTTGGCTTTTAATAAAGCTTGCACTTTAGGAGAATCGTTAAGTTGTAATAACATAGCTTTATTTTATGAAAAAGAAAAAGATGGACAAATGGCCTCAAGTTTTTATAAAAGATCTTGTGACTTAAAAAATGCAAGAGCTTGTTATCAGTTAGGATCTTTATATGATAAAGGAGAACTTGTTAAAGCAAGTGTAAAATCTGCTCTTGCTTTTTATTCTAAATCTTGCACTTTGGGTTTTGGTGAGGCTTGTTATTTGCTAGGACGCTATAATCAACTAGAAAAACAAGATCTAATAAAGGCAAAAAGATATTTTGGTATGGCTTGTGATCAAAAACATCAAGAAGCTTGCGCAGCTTATAAAGAACTTAATTCTAAAGATATAGAGCTTTATTAAAAGTTCTATTTTTATTACTTTCAAAGATATTCTTAAATAAAATTAAGAATAACACAAAATTTATCGCTTTTTAAAGTTAAATTTATATCAATAGGAATAATATAGTCTTGTTTAAGTTATTATCAAGGAGAAGTAATGCAAGACAATATTATTGATCGCAGAAGCTTTTTTAAACTAGGGCTTTTAGGTGGTTCTGTAGTAGCAGCTAGTACTATAGGTGGCGGTGCTGTTTTAAAGGCAACAGAACTTACGCATTCGCATCAAGCTTCACAAGGAAATTCAAGTAAAATTAGAGGTAGAATGTTTTTTCAAACTCAAACTGAATTTGATACCTTAAGTGCAGCCTGTGAAAGAATTTATCCTAAAGATGAACAAGGAGAAGGAGCTATAGGTTTAGGTGTGCCTTATTTTATCGATAATCAGTTAGCTAGTGCTTATGGTTATAATGATAGAGAATATATGCAGGGGCCTTTCATGGAGGGTAAAGCTGAACAAGGTTATCAAACCCCTATGCAACGCAAAGATATTTTTTTAGAAGGCGTGTATGCTCTTGAAGAAAATGCTAAAAAGCGTTATAAAAAATCTTTTTCTTTGCTTAAGGGTGGAGATCAGGATAAAATTTTAAGCGATTTTGAAAAAGGAAAAATTCAAACTACAGGTTTTAAATCTTCTTATTTTTTCACACTTTTAAGAGATATGACAGTAGCTGGAGTTTTAGCTGATCCAATTTATGGCGGAAATGATAATAAAAACGGTTGGAGAATGATGCAATATCCAGGCGCACAAATGAGCTATGTGGATAAAATTGCAAGTGATGAATTTTTTAACATTGAACCTATGGGTTTAGCAGATATGGAGAGTTAAAATGTCTGAAGTATTAAAAAAAGTAGATGTAGTAACAGTTGGAGCAGGATGGACTGGAGGTATAGTGGCTGCAGAGCTTACCAAAGCAGGTTTGAATGTGCTTAGTTTAGAACGCGGACATATGCAAAGTACTGAAAATTTTAATTTTATCCATGATGAGTGGAGATACGGGATTAATTATGGTTTGATGCAAGATTGCTCAAAAGACACTGTGACTTTTCGTCATGACCCTAGTAGTTTAGCCTTGCCTTATCGTAAAATGGGTTCGTTTTTATTAGGTAATAATGTTGGTGGTGCAGGGGTGCATTGGAATGGTTGGACTTTTAGGTTTATGCCTTATGACTTTGAAATTCAAACCCTAAGCAAACAAAGATATGGTAATAAATTAGGCAATGATTATACCTTGCAAGATTGGGGTGTGACTTATAAGGATATGGAGCCTTATTATGATAAATTTGAAAAAACCTGTGGGGTATCAGGTGAGCCAAATCCTTTAGCAGAAAAAATGGGGGCTTTTAGATCTAGTCCTTATCCACAAGAACCTCTTGAAAATACTAAAATGCTTAAACGATTTGAAAGTGCAGCAAAAAGTTCAAATTTACACACTTATCGTTTGCCAGCCTCAAATTCTAAAGGTGGCTATACAAACCCTGATGGTCAAGATTTAGCTCCTTGTCAATACTGTGCGTATTGTGAGCGTTTTGGTTGTGAGTATGGTGCAAAAGCAAGTCCTTTAAACACAGTAATTCCAAAGGCTATGAGCACAGGTAAATACACCATACGCACTTATAGCAATGTAACGCAAATTCTTAAAAAAGACGGAAAAGTAACGGGGATAAAATTTGTCGATACTAGAACGATGAAAGAGTATATCCAGCCTGCTGATATAGTTGTACTTACTAGTTATATGTTTAACAATGCTAAGCTTTTAATGGTAAGCAACATAGGTGAGCAATACGATCCAAAAACAGGTAAAGGAACTTTAGGTAGAAATTATTGTTATCAAATGAACATGGGTACAACAGCTTTCTTTGATGAGCAATTTAACACCTTCATGGGTTCAGGTGCTTTAGGAACTACGAGTGATGATTTTAACGGAGATAATTTTGATCATTCTAAGGAAAAATTCCTTCATGGAGCTATGATTTATAGCGTTCAGCTTGGAACTCGCCCTATACAATCAGCCCCACTTCCAGCAGGAGCTCCAACTTGGGGTGCCGAATTTAAGAAAGCATTAAACTATAATTTCACAAGAGCTATTACAGTAGGAGGACAAGGTGCTTCTTTGCCTCATAAGAATAATTATTTAAGTCTTGATCCAACTTATAAAGATGCTTTTGGTATGCCACTTTTACGCTTAACTTATAATTTCACCGATCAAGATAGAGCTTTGCATAAATTTATCACAGATAAAACAGCTGAGGTAGCAAAAAGAATGCAAGGAGTAAAATCAATCAAAAAAGGTGCTTATCTTAAGGATTATAGCGTTGTGCCTTATCAATCTACTCATAACACAGGTGGAACAACCATGGGCGCAGATAGAGAAACTAGTGTGGTTAATACTTATTTACAACACTGGGATGCGGATAATCTTTTTGTTGTAGGAGCAGGAAATTTCCAACATAATAGTGGATATAATCCAACTGATACTGTGGGAGCTTTGGCTTATCGCTGTGCTGAAGGTATTTTAAAATATCATAAAAGTGGAAAAAGCTTAGCTTGATAATAACTTGAGAGTTTTTGAAAACTCTCAAGATTATAAATTTTTAATTTTCTTCCGATATAGTATATAATATCAAGGAAGGCAAAAATGATTAATGGTGTAAATTCTTATTCAAACTACAATTATACAAAAAGGCAAATGTAGTCTGCTCTTGGAGGGTGGTATGCAAGATGATTACTTTAAGTTCTTTTAATAGATATTTTGGAAATAATCCCCTGCAGACACTTACTAAAATTAGAGATGAAAGTATTGAAAATGCAAAAATTTAAATTATAAAAAGGATAAAAAATGTTAAATATTTTACATTGCAAATTCAAGTCATCGTTTCCATAAATGTATGCCTAAGGAAGTTCATCAAATATATGATACTTTAAAGCTTATGGAACAGCAAGAAGGTACAAAAAAAGTAGAAGTCAAAAAAGAAGAGCAAAGTAATTCTACAAATACAGATAAAGCAGATAATAAAAAAGATAAATTTTTAGACATGTCCGTTTAGTTTTAAAACAAAGCTTTATTTATAAGGAAGATTGGCATAATTTTTTTTATTTAAATTAAGAATTTTAAGATGCGATATTGAATTTAATGTCGTTATTTTGCGAGTTTTGTTGATAAGTTTTGGCTATGAAATTTTTAAAATCTTTATCAAAATTTGAATTTTTATCGTTGTTTTTTGAATCTTTATCTGTTTTTTCTAAGCTATTTTCTGAATTTTTGTCATCTTTTTCTTTATTTTCTTCTTCTTTTTCTTTGGCTTCTTCGGCTTTAAGTTTTATTGCTTCAGCTCTTGCTTCAAATTCCATTTTTGAAGCATTTGCTGCAACTTTATAGTCTTGCGGGCTAGGATCAGCAGGAGCCATAGCTGCTGCTGCGATTTGTCTTGCATTGGCTATAGTTTCTTCTGGTGTGTTTCCTTTTTGCATGCTGATAGGAACTTCGCCCGCTGTAGCATACATTTGATTATCAGGGCCTCTTGTATAAGTAAAACTTGCAGCACCTGCTAAGCCGCCGCCCGCTGCTTGATGTGCAGCTTCATGAGCTTTTACATTTCTATCGATACTTTGAAGTTCGCGAACTTGAGCTACTTCTTTTTGGCTTAGCTCTACGCCATTAACCATTTGGGTTTGTTCGCCATTTTTTTCTTTATCATCTTTATTTTCGCTAAGATTTTTTTCATCTTTTTGAGTGGAATCAGATTGATTTGTTTTATCAAAAGAAGGTTTGCTAGAGTAGTAATCATAAGAGTTATAACTTGAACTAATTTGCATTTATCCTCCTTTTTGTTTTTTAAATTTTAGGAATTTTAACGCATTTTGACTTAAAAATTTGATAAATTTTGTAAAATAATCATAAATACAATTTCAAAGGAATGTAATGATTTATGAAAATGATTTGATTTATATAGAGAAAGAGGAGGCTCAAGTGCCTTGGCTTAAAATTTTTACTAAAGAAATTTATAAAGAATTTAGCGATTGTCCTTTAGAGTTGCAAAAAGAACTTTTTGAAAAAATTTTACTTTGTGAAAAGGCTATGATAGAATTTTACAAACCTGAAAAAATCAATATCGCCTCTTTTGCAAATTATGTGCCAAGGGTGCATTTTCATGTTATGGCAAGATTTAAAGAAGATGCGTTTTTTCCAGAGTGTATGTGGGGAAAACAGCAAAGAGAAGCAATAAAGCTTGATTTGCCTAAATTTGAAGAATTTGTAAAATTTTTAAATAGTAAAATTTTTTAATTTTTATTAATGATTTATTATGTTTTATCTAATAAAATTTTTATATTGAAAATTACTATAAAAAAAGGAAAAAAATGAAAAAAGTTTTATTAAGTTCATTGGTTGCGGTGTCTTTGTTAAGCACAGGTTTGTTTGCTAAAGAATATACTTTAGATAAAGCACATACAGATGTAGGTTTTAAAATCAAACATTTACAAATTAGCAATGTAAAAGGAAATTTCAAAGATTATTCTGCGGTGATTGATTTTGATCCTGCGAGTGCTGAGTTTAAAAAGCTTGATGCAACTATAAAAATCGCATCTGTAAATACAGAAAATCAAACAAGAGATAATCACTTACAACAAGATGATTTTTTCAAAGCAAAAAAATATCCTGATATGACTTTTGCAATGAAAAAATATGAAAAAATCGATAATGAAAAAGGCAAAATGATGGGAACTTTAACTATAGCTGGAGTTTCTAAAGATATTGTTTTGGATACTGAAATCGGCGGTGTAGCTAAAGGCAAAGATGGAAAAGAAAAAATAGGTTTTTCTTTAAATGGAAAAATCAAACGCTCTGATTTTAAATTCGCGACAAGTACTTCAACTATTACTTTAAGCGATGATATTAATTTAAATATCGAAGTTGAAGCAAACGAAAAATAATTTTTTAGTCTAAGAGTCTTGCTCTTAGACTTTGTAAATTTTTATCCAAATTTCCTTCACTTTCTTGCCAAATCAATTTAAAATCCGGTTTAAAATTTTCATTTTCTAAATTAAATTCCGTGTTTTTCAAGGTGGATTCTAAAAAAGCAAGATGATTTAAAGCTTGATTTTTATCATTAAAAATTAAAATAAAATCATTGTCTACGATGAAAATTTTTGCTCTAAAGCGTTTTAAAATTTTTGCAATTTGTTTTAAGATGAGTTTGGCATAGCTTTCTTTAGTATCTTTTAGTTCATTAAAATGAAGCAAGGCAATGATATAGTTGTTTTTTCCCTTTGTAAAGCGTGTAAGGCTTTTTTCATTAGGTAGTTTTGTTAAGATGTCAAAAAAAGCCAATTTATAAGCGTGATTTAAAAGATAAAAACAAAAAACTAAACTTGCAAATTCAAAATACCTTATTCCTGCTCCTTCTTGGAATAAAAACTGAAAATATGCAGCAAAAAATGCGATAATAAGATAATATTCTTTAGTTTTAAAAGTTTTGATAAAAATGAGTATTAAGCCGACTAAAAAAAATAAAAATCCTAATTCACTCACAGGCTTAAAAAAATCTAATGCAATAAAATGAAATTCTAAACCAGCGCTATTAAAAGTAGTATTTCTAGGTAAAATGATGCTTAAAACGCCTATAAAAATAAGGGTTGTAATTGAAGCGATATTTTTTTTACTTAAAATTAAAGCATGGTGTTTTCCAAGGCAAAATAGAGTAAAAATCATAGGTAAAAACAAAGCCACAAATAAATTAGCTTGAAAAAAACTTGTATAAAAATAAGGCAACTTAGCTCCTAATAGCACTAAAGTTAAAAAGAAAATTCTTGAATTTTTAAAGTAAAAGGATAATACAAGTGCTGAAATTTCAAAAATAAAACTCAATGATATTAAAAAATCTAATAAAAACATTTCAAATCCTTGATTTTAATAAAAGTGATAATTGTATAGAAAAAAGCTTAAAAGTGGACTTTATTTAAATTTAGCAATCTCATCTTGTATAGTTTGTTCTATATGAAGTAATTCTTCATGAGTTTTTTTACTATTTTCTAAAAGTTCATCAAATTTAAAGCCAAGCATAACAATACGATATAAATTGGGTTTATATTTTCTCCAATTATATAAAGTGCTAACATCAATGTCTAGTTCATATGCCATATCACGCTTGCTCTTTTTTGTCATTTTTTACCTTAAAAATTTAGCCTTTAAAAAATTTTACATTAAAATTTCTTTATTAAAAACACTTGAAATATTCAATCTTTTATATAAAATATATTTAATATTTCAATATTAATTAAGTTATAGCATGGAATAATTCGAGATATTTTTTAATTTTCAAGGAGTAGTTATGGATTTCAATTCGGTTCTTTTCAGTATTGGCGATAAATTGCCAAAAGATGCAACATCTACCGTGATGCTAAAAGAGAAATTTGATCGCTTAAATGAGGATAAACAAAAAGAAGTAGTAGCACAGCTTCCAATGATAAAGCTAAAAAGTCCCGCTCTAGTATTTTGGGTAGGGACTTTTTTATTTGGTGCTTTTGGAGTGGGTCGTTTTATGATAGGAGATTGGGTTTTAGGGCTTATACGCTTGGGAGTTACAATTGTAGCTATGTTTTGCGGTATTTTAATGATTACATATAGTGCTTTAGGGATAATATATGGTTTGTTGTGGCTTGTTAATTGGATTTGGTGGATTGTAGATATGTTTTTAGTGGGTAAAAAATTAAGAAAACAAAATTTTGAAAAGATTGCAAATATTATACAATAATTTCGAGTTTTATGAAAAACAATCAAAAATAAGTTTGCAAAATATTTTTATCAAGTTTTTAGTAAATTTTGTTTTTGTGGCAAGTGAGGTTTAGAATTCTTAAGCAATAAAGAAAATTGCTTTTAAATATTTTGTCTGTTGCTTCAAATATTGCACAGGTTTTTTTAGAGATTACAAGTAAAATGGTGGACTTGGTACAGATGAAGAGAAACTAAAATATTATTTAGGTGAACAAAAAAGGAGGAAATTAATGAAATGTTTTAATGCGAAATTTATGTTTGTTGGAATTTTGGCAGTATTTTTGAGTGCTTGTAGTAGCGGTATTCCAAAATGTAGTGATCAAGATGTACAAAATGTTTTAACTGAGATTGATCGTAAAAAGTTGAAATTTACTTATAGCGGTTTTATGAGCGATTTAACCGATAAGGAAAGTAAAACACAGTATTGTAAAGCTCAAGTAAAAGCAAATGGAAGTATTGATTCTCGCCCTTACAAATGGGATGCTTGGATCGAGTATTTTGCTAGATATACTGATGATGGTATGGTATATGTAGAAATTACCAGATAACTTTTTAAGGCAAAAATGCCTTAAAAAGTTAATTTTGAGGAGACTGGATATGGACTATAATGTTTTTCTTTTAAATATACAAGATAAAATAAATCAAGAAGATTTTTTCAATTTAAAGCTTAAGTTTGAACAATTACAAAATAAAAAAGAAGCTTTATCAAATTTGGTATTTTTAAGACTTCAAGATCCTATAAAACCTTTAATTATGAGTATGATATGTGGTTTTTTAAGTTTAGGTTGGTTGGCAATCGATAGATTTATGATAAAAGACTATGCATTAGGAATATTGCGTATAATATTATCTTTATTTCCTTGTGTGTTATTTTTGATACTAGGAATTAGCTATGAAAATGATTCTAACTTGGATATTTCTGAAATTTTTTCGGGTTGTTTGGAATTTTTCTATTATTAGGCATTATTTGGTGGGGAGTAGATTTATTTTTAGTCTATAAAAAAATTAAAAAACAAAATTATAATAAAATTATAGAATTTATTTTTAACTATCAAAAAATTTAATTTTAAAATTAAAAATTCAAGCCTTTTTCGCTACAATTTCTTAAAAATTTTTATAAGTAAAAAATTTAAGGAAAATCATGGTTGAAGTAAAAAATCTTACTATGCGTTTTGCAAATCAGCTTTTATTTGAAAATGTGAATTTAAAGCTTGTTCGAGGACAAAGATACGGACTTATCGGTGCTAATGGTGCGGGAAAATCGACTTTTTTAAAAATTCTTTCAGGAGAAATTGAGTCAAGTAGTGGTGAAATAGTATTTGATGAAGGTTTAAAAATCGCAGTTTTAGGACAGGATCAATTTGCCTTTGAAAACTACACCATCAAAGATGCAGTGATGTGTGCAAATAAGCGTTTATATGAGGCCTTAAAAGAAAAAGAAAAGCTTTATATGAGCGAGGAATTTACAGATGAGATCAATGAGCGTTTAGGTGAGCTTGAGATAATAACGGCCGAAGAAGATCCAAATTATGATTGTGAAACGCGTTGTGAAAAAATTTTAAGTTCTTTAAAGATTAAAGATTTTGATGCTTTGATGAGCACCTTACAAAGTGCGGATAAATTTAAAGTCTTACTAGCTCAAGTTTTATTTTTGGGCGCTGATGTGCTTTTTTTAGATGAGCCTACAAATAACCTTGATTTAGAGGCGATTTCTTGGCTTGAAAATGAACTTTTAAGACATGAAGGAACTTTGGTTGTCATCTCTCATGATAGGCATTTTTTAAATAAAATTTGCACAAGAATTTTAGATGTGGATTTTAAACAAATTCGTGATTTTGCGGGAAATTACGATGATTGGTATATGGCTTCAACGCTTTTGGCAAAACAAGCTGAGCTTAAACGTGATAAAACCTTAAAAGAAAGAGAAGAATTAGAAAATTTCATTCGCCGTTTTAGTGCAAATGCTTCTAAGGCAAAACAAGCCACAAGCCGTGCTAAAGCACTTGAAAAACTAGAGCTTGAAGAGATTAAAATTTCAAGTCGTAGAGATCCTAGCATAGTTTTTAGAACCAATCGTGAAATAGGTAATGAAGTTTTAGAATTTAAAGGTATAGGCAAGGCTTATGATAAACAATTGTTTTCAAATTTGGAGCTAAAAATAGAAAAAAATGATAAAATCGCTTTGATCGGGGCAAATGGTATGGGCAAAAGTACTTTGGCAAAAATCATCGCCCATGCTATAAATCCAGATAGTGGATCTATGCATCTTGGGGCGACTATAGAGCTTGGATATTTTCCTCAAGATACAAGTAATTTAATTTGTGAAAATTTGAAACTTTATGAATGGTTGATGAGTGAAAAATTTAAAGATCTAGATGAAATCCGTAAGTGTTTAGGTAGAATGCTTTTTAGTGGCAGCGATCAAGAAAAAATGGCAGCAAGTTTAAGTGGGGGTGAAAAACATCGTTTAATGCTTTCTCGTTTAATGCTAGAGCGTCCAAATTTCTTGCTTTTAGATGAGCCTGATAACCATTTAGATCTTGAAAGTATTATTGCGCTAGGTGAAGCTTTGTATAATTTCAAAGGTGTAGTGCTTTGTATCAGCCACGATAGGGAGTTAGTTTCTGCTTTTGCTAATAGAATTTGGCATTTAGAAAATGGTAAGCTTACGGATTTTCGTGGAACTTATCAAGAATTTTTAGGAGAAAATGATGGCTAAATTTAGAATTCAATACAGCGCAGGTTTTGGGCACTATACGCAAAATCACAAGGGTTTTGGACCTACGATTTATATAGAAGAGGTCGTAGAGTTTGATAATGGCAAGGATTATTTTGATTATATAGATTTTTATAAAACTTATTCAAAGAGCGATGATACTTATTTTCATATTAGTTTTTTAGAAGATAGACCTCTAAGCGATAAAGAAATCACGATTCGCAATGAATACCGCAAAATGCGTGATGAAAACTGTAAAAAAGCCAAGGAAGAATTTATAGCTAATAATGAGCTTGATGTGGAGCATTTGCCTACTCATCATGATTGAAAAACATTAATTTTTGCATAAAAAAGGAACACTTTTTGCTTGTATAGTTTTTGCATATTTTGAAAGGAGAAAACTATGCAGGTAAATTATAGAACGATCAGCTCGTATGAATACGATGCTATTAGTGGTCAGTATAAACAGGTGGATAAACAGGTTGAAGATTATTTTTCATCTGGAAATTCTGATTTTATGGATATATTAAATAAGGCGGATGAGAAGTCAAGCGGAGATGCTTTAAATTCTAGCAATAGTTTTCAAAGCAATGCGCAAAACTCAAATTCAAATTTAAGTAATTATGCTCAAATGTCAAATGTTTACGCTTATCGTTTTAGACAAAATGAAGGCGAGTTGTCTATGAGAGCTCAAAGTGCTAGCGTTCACAATGATCTTGTGCAACAAGGTGCAAATGAACAAAGTAAGAATAATACTTTGTTAAATGATTTATTGAACGCAATTTAATCAAAAGCTCCATTTTGGAGCTTTTGTATTTACTTGCAAGAATTTATAATTTCTCTATTTCAAAAGGTGCAAAATTTTTACAAAAAATTTCAAATTCTTGCTCCTCTTTTTCATTTAATTTGATATGTAATATAGCTTTGCAATCCTTAAAATCTTTTGTGAAATTAAAAGAATAAGTTTTTAAAAAATGTTCAAAACGATTTAAATTTTTTAAATCAATAGCAATGGATATATTTTTTTTCAATTCGAATAAAAGTAAAGAAGAATTATTAATCACGGCATTTGCTGCATCGCTATAAGCTCTTACAAGTCCCCCTGTACCAAGTTTTATACCGCCAAAATATCTTACAGTGATTAAAGCCGCATTGATAAGATCATAGCCCCTTAGAACATTTAAAGTTGGCATTCCAGAAGTTCCTTTAGGCTCTCCATCATCGCTTTTATCTTCTACAATTTGATTAAAATCATTTAAAACACGATAAGCATAGACAAAATGAACAGCTTTTGGATGCTCTTTTTTTAGCGTTTCTATTAAAAATTTAAAATCTTTAAAAGGGCAAAGAAAAGATAAGAAAATAGATTTTTTAATATCGATTTGTGTTTGAAAAATTTGATTAATAGTTTGCATTTTTGCCTTTTTTGTTTAAAATTATACTTATAAAAACTAAAATCAATTTGATGTTAATTTTTAAGATATTTGATATTTATATGATTTGCATTGATATTTTAAGTTTAATTTTGTAAAATTTTCATTATGGAAAAAATCAAAAATTATAAACTTATCACCATTTTACTTAGTCTTGATTTGTTGGCTTTGCTTTATGGAATTTCAACACTGAGTATTAGTACTGATGAAGCTGATATTTATTTTGGTGAGCAGGGTAAATCACTTATTTTTTTCCATAGTTTGCTTTATTATATATCTCATTTTGGAACTTTTATTTTTGGGCAAAATGATTTTGGTTTAAGGCTTCCTTTTTTATTTTTTCATTTTTTAAGTTGCTTGCTTTCGTATTTGCTAGCTTTAAAATATACTAAAACTAAAATTGATGCTTTTTTTTCTTTATTGTTGTTTGTTTTATTGCCGGGTACTGTTGCAAGTGCTTTGCTGGTTAATGCCGCATCTTTGGTGATTTTTTTAACCCTTGCTATATTATGTGCTTACGAATATGAAAAAAAATGGCTTTTTTATATATTATTGATTATAGTATTATTTGTTGATAAATCTTTTAATATTTTATTTTTAACTTTTTTCTTTTTTGGGATTTATAAAAGAAATGCTATTTTATTTACCTTATCTCTTGTTTTGTTTGGAGCGAGTATCAGTTTTTATGGTTTTGATACAGGTGGTCGTCCAAGAGGTTATTTTTTAGATACCTTAGGAATTTTTGCTGCATGTTTTTCTCCTTTGGTTTTTGTGTATTTTTTTTATACTATTTATCGTTTGACTTTTCAAAAATATAAAAATTTATTATGGTTTTTAATGAGCGTAACATTTGTATTTTGTTTGTTGCTTTCTTTAAGACAAAAACTTTTTTTAGATGATTTTTTGCCTTTTTGTGTTATTTGCACTCCTTTGCTTATAAAAACTTTAATGCAAAGTTATAGAGTGAGATTGCCAGTTTTTCGATTAAGGTATAAAATCTTTATAGAATGTTCTATAATTTTTTTGATATTTTGTTACTTTTTAATCGTCGCTAATCAATTATTGTATTATTTTATAAACAATCCAAATCGTCATTTTGCCAATAATTATCATTTTGCTAAAGAATTGGCGCTAGAATTAAAAAAACAAGATGTTTTAGAGCTTGCAACAGCCCCAAGTTTGCAAAAAAGATTACGATTTTATGGAATAAAAAATAGCAATAAGTTTTATTTAAAAGCTTTAAAACAAGCCGATAAGCATGATATGGACAAAAAAATTGTTAAAGTAAAACTTGGAAAATATGAAAAAGTATATCAGATTTTAAACTATGATTAAAGCTTTCAGTTTGTTGGAATTTGTGTTTATAATTCTCATTTTAGGTATAGTTTTTAATTTAGGCAGTCTTTACTTAAAAAAAGACAATCTACTAGAAGGTGCAATACAAATTCTTAATGATATCCAATATACCCAAAGTTTAGCCATGATGCAAGAAGGCATAAGAGTTGATGAGTTGGCTATCGCAAAAAGAGAGTGGTTTAAAAGTAAATGGCAGATTTATTTTATAAAATCAGCTGCCACAGGTTATGATCAAACATATACTATTTTCTTGGATAAAAATGGCGATGGAAATGCTAATTTAGGTAAAACTGAAATCAATATAGATAGAGAAATTGCTGTTGATGTAATCAATTATAACAAATTAATGAATTCAGGTCAAAGTGGAGTTATTAGTAAAGATGATGAAAAAACTACACAAAGATTTAATCTTACAAAAAGATTCGGAATAGAAAAGGTTGAATTTAAAGGATCTTGTTCAGGATTCACTAGATTAGTATTTGATGAAATGGGCAGAGTGTATTCTCCGTTAAAAAATGCCAATTATGCATATGAAAAAACTTTAGCAAAGAATAATTCAGATTGCATTATACGTTTGTTATCAAAAAAGCATGTTCTTTGTATTGTTATAGATACGCTTAGCGGTTATGCTTATATTCCAGATTTTAAAACACTTAAAAGTCAATTTGTTAATATAAAAAATAAAAATTACGAGTGCTCTAAAATATAGCCCCCATTATACTTATATAAATACTTACACAAATATTTATACTATTTAATCCTTTATTTAATCCCCT